>JALXBH010000206.1 GCA_026991535.1 Calditrichia bacterium
GGCAAGAATTCCTTATAAAGGGAGCGATGAACTGGGCAGCCTGGCTGTTTCCATAAACAGTATGGTTGATACGTTGAACCAAAACCATCAGGATGACCAAAGATACATCCGTGAGGTGGAACAGGTAATCGGCGATATCGGCCAGGTTATAAAAGAACTCAAAATGGGTCAACTGGGCAGCAGGGCCTCTTCAGATACCTCCTATGAAAATTTGCGGGAGTTACAGGCAAGCCTGAATGAAGTTGTGACAACGCTTGTGGAACCTATCCGACAAACAAGTGCTTTGTTGGAAGAATATGCCCATGGTAATCTTGATAATAGCCTGAAAGTCCTGCCCGGAGAACTGGGGCATTTAAGTCGTGCCACATCGGATATCCGAGGGAACCTTAAAAATCTTATTAAGGATAGCAAAACACTGGCCACCGCCGCTTTGGAAGGTGACTTTTCCACAAAAGGCGATATAAACCGCTATCAGGGAGAATACCGCGAGGTGATTGACTCCCTGAACAAACTCTTTGAAAATATGTTGCAGCCTTTGCACGAGGCCGAAACAATCATCGAGCAGTTGTCACGGGGTAATTTTAGTGCCTACTCCGGGGGCAGCTATCAGGGCGAACATGCCCGCCTGCATGAAACCCTTAATGCCACAATCAGGGACTTTAATCGTCTGTTGGGTGAGATATTCAACCTGACCCGGCAGATAAGCGGCGGAGTGAATCAGATTGCCGAAAATAATGAGAGCCTGGCCCACGGGGCTACCCGCCAGGCGGCTTCCATCCAGCAAATATCACGGGCTATTGAGGATCTGACCAGTAAGACCCAGCACAATGCGGAAAATGCCGGTCAGGTAAATGATCTGGTCCGGGAAACCAAATCCTATACCGAATCGGGCAATACGCGGATGAATGAAATGCTGAACGCCATGGGCGAGATCAGCGCTTCATCCGAAAAGATTTCAAAAATTATCAATTCCATAGAGGAAATTGCCTTTCAGACCAATTTGCTGGCTCTGAACGCGGCGGTGGAAGCAGCCCGCGCCGGCGTGCATGGCAAGGGCTTTGCCGTTGTAGCCGAGGAGGTACGTAACCTGGCGCAACGTAGCGCCCGCGCTGCCAATGAAACAACCGATCTCATCGGTGATACTGTGAGTAAGGTGCAAAACGGTACCCGAATAGCTAATGAAACCGCCGGCGCTCTTGAGCAAATTAACGGGCAGATCGGCAAGGTTTCCGATCTGGTGCAGGAGATTACGCATTCTTCCAAAGAGCAGACGGAGAATATTATTGAAATCCAAAGCAGTATCCGGGAAATAGACCAGGTAACCCAGGAGAATACCGCCCGCGCCGAGGAGAGCGCGGCCAGCTCCCAGGATATAACAAGTTATGTGCATCGTCTGCAACAGATGATGTCCCGTTTTAAGCTGGACTCCCGTTTTATGATTCAAGACAAGGTGACATCGTTAAGAAAAGCGCCGGAATTGTCTTTATCCACCGGCGAGGATACACACAGGCTCACGGTCTCTTCGAATGAAGCGGAGAATGGGGACGAAAACCATGCCCTGGAGGAAAGTTCGATAAATATCGAACTGGATGATCCCGATTTTGGTGAGTTTTAGGCCGTCACTTACACGGATATTGTCTTTTATTCATTTCCGTTCCCTCTTTCCGGATGTTCCATCCCGGCTGAGCAGGCTTAGTTTCTTACATATGGAAGTTGAAAGTCTGTATGTTGTTAAACGATGTGAAAAAATCTGTCTCATCTTAACCGGATACGGCATTCATACCAGGAAAACTATCTTTGTTCTTTTTTGTTTTCCATCAGACGCTTCATGTATAGCCATCATGTTTCAGCCCTTATGTAACAGGGGGGTGTATACTTTTAAACCACCATGAAAGGATTGGTTTAAAAATTGTCACCTATAAACTTTTCATCAAGAGTTGTTGTCAATCACTCGAATAATGAGGTGTAAATAAATTTAAATCATGGAGGATTTAATAATGCGTAAGTTATCATTGGTTTTGGTTTTACTGATGTTTTTAGGCGGTCCGCTGTGGGCCAAAAATGCCACCGCCGCCCAGTATTTGTATATGGTGAACAAAGTGCTGCCGGAGAAGAAAAATGTCTCCATTTTTTTGCCGTCAGAACTGCTTAGCAAGGAAAAACCCAAGATTGAGCGGGCCGCCGCTACATTTGGTATAAAGGTAAAGATATTTCTTATCGAAACAGCGCGTTCCCTGGGCGAGGGCTTTAAACAACTAAAGGATGATGAAGTGCTTATAGTTTATGAGTCTGATGTGACCAGCGTTAAAAGCAGCCGTCTGTTCATCTTAAAAAAATGCAAGGAACGCAACATACCCGTTGTAACGCCCATGGCGGAATACAGCAAGGCGGGTGCTTTTTTGGGCATCATTGTTAATGATAAATTTAAGATGCAGGATTTGCTGGTAAATGTGCAAAACTATGCCCAGTACGCGCCCAAGTTTACGGAAGAGTTTAATGTGGCTATCGGCGTAACCCAGGTAATAAAGTAAAGTAAAAATATCCGCAAGAGGGGTTTTTGATGAGATACAATGAGTTGAAGCTAAAAGGAAAGATGCTGGCGGTATTTGTGCCGGCCCTGATCGTAATGATCGGTATTGGTTTGACTATAATAAACGGCATTACCAGCAATGCCCTGGACCAGAATCTGAAGCGCTCCATTGAGATTGTAAGCAATATTGCCTCGGGCACGGTTCAAACCGGGCTTGAATTTGCGGACAACGAAACCGTCGCCTCCGCCTTAAAGAATTTTACGGAAGATGATCAGGTATCCTATCTGAATGTAAGAAACTCCGATGGAGAAACCGTTTACCAATTCCGTCGCGACGGATACGAAAACCTCTCGGGAAAGGATCTGACCTCCTATCAGTCGGAAGATGAAATATTTAGCACAAAGCCTGTTATCTCCGGTAATGATAAGATAGGCGAGGTAACCGTGGGTATATCACTTCAGGCGCGAAACGAAGCCCTGGGTTATGCCAAAAATATCTTTTTCATGCTGTCGGTGGGGGGTGTGGTTTTGCTGGCCCTGTTGCTGCTTGTGTTAGCCAACCGCTTCAGTCGCCCCATAAGCATGTTGGCGGAAATAGCCCGTAGCCTAAGCGAGGGCGATGTTGAGCAAAGCGTTGAGTTTGAAAGCGGAGATGAACTGGGTACCCTGGCGGACGCCTTCCGGGCCATGATAGCCAGCATGAAGGAAAAAGCGCGTATTGCCGATGAGATTTCCCAGGGGAATATCGATGTGGAGTTTGATAATCTGCATAAAAATGACGCGGTCGGTCAGGCCATGCAGGCCATGAAGCGACGCATCGGCTATATGGTACGCGACGTGCATATGTTGGTGCAGTCCGCGCTGGAGGGTGATCTGCAAAAACGGGCCGAGGCGGAAAAGCATCGCGGCGAGTTTGCCGAGATCATCCTTGGCGTAAATAAAACCCTGGATGCCTTTAACGAACCTGTCAGCCTGGCGGCGGAATATATCGCGCACATTGCCGAAGGCAATATCCCTGCCCCGATTCAACAAAAGTTTAAGGGTGATTTTGCTCCGCTGATGAATAACCTTAACAAGTCTATTGAGGCCATAACAAAACTGATTGACGACGCCAGACTGACCGCGCAATATGCCCTGGAAGGCAATCTGAGCTTCCGTCCGGATATTGAGGATCATTTGGGCGACTATCGGAAAATTATCGAAGGTCTGAACGACACTGTAGAGGCAACCATTGCACCCATAAACGAAGCAATCAATATTTTGGAACATCTGGGTCAGGGTAACTTTACGGTTGAGATGACCGGGGATTATAAGGGGGATCATGCCCGTTTAAAGGACGCGCTGAATAAAACAATTCACAACATCAGCGAAACCCTGAAGCGGGTGGCCCTGGCTTCCGAGCAGGTAAATTCCAATGCCGTTCAGGTGTCCGCTTCCAGCCAGTCTGTTTCCGAAGGGGCTTCCGATCAGGCCAGCTCCCTGGAAGAAATAGGGGCATCCATGGTGGAGATCAGCAGTCAATCCAAGCGCAATGCGGAGAATGCCCTGAATGCCAAAAATATTTCGGAAAAATCGCGTACATCCGCGGAAGAAGGTAATCAGCAGATGACCGAGATGCTTGAGGCCATGAATAAAATCAATAAATCCTCCAATGAAATTTCCCGCATCATCAAGGTGATTGATGAAATAGCCTTTCAAACAAACCTGCTGGCCCTGAACGCCGCCGTGGAAGCGGCCCGGGCGGGCGTGCATGGCAAAGGCTTTGCCGTTGTGGCCGAAGAGGTGCGTAACCTGGCCCAGCGCAGCGCCAAGGCGGCAAGGGAAACCACGGAGCTGATTGAAGAGTCGGTTAACCGGGTTGAGGATGGTACGGAAATAGCCTCGCAAACGGCGGAGGCTATCAACAGCATTATTCTTGGTATTACCGAATCGACCGATCTTATAACGGAGATAAACGCCTCCTCGCAGGAGCAGGTATCGGCCATTGAGCAGGTTAACAACGCCCTGCAACAGATCGACCGGGTAACGCAGTCCAATACCGCCTATGCGGAAGAAAGCGCGGCAACGGCGGCTGAGCTTTCCTCGGAGGCCAACCAGTTGCGCACGCTGATTAATAATTTTACCCTAAGGCCGGGAACTGCCGAGGAGCTTGTGTCCGGGGCGGAAGATGATGAGTCCGGTGCGTTTGGGCAAAAGTGGGATGATTTCCCGGGTGGGCTAAACTAAGATGGAAACCATGATGACGTCGGAAATTTCGCTTTCACACGCGGAATATAAAAAAATAGCGCGTCTTGTATATGACCGCTTCGGCATACATCTGGGAGATAAAAAAGAGTCCCTGGTCAGCAACCGTTTACGAAAGGTTGTGCAGGCGGGAGGATTCTCCAGTTTTGAAAAATACTATAACCATCTGATTAATGACCGCAGTGGAAAAGCCCTGGATGTTCTTATAAACAAGATATCGACAAACCTTACCTTTTTTGGGCGCGAGGCGGAACACTTCAGTTATTTGATGGAAACGGTTATCCCCGGCCTGCTGTCTACGGATACTTTCCGGCGGGAGAAAAAGCTGCGCATCTGGTGCGCGGGATGTTCCACCGGAGAGGAGGCCTATACGCTTTCCATTGCCGCCCGGGAAGGGTTGGCCAGAGCCCATGTGGAAATGGATTATGGTATTCTGGCGACGGATATTTCCGGACGTGCCCTTTCGGTGGCGGAAAAGGCCCTCTATAAGGCGGAGAACGTGGAAAAAACAAACACCGCCTGGATTAGGAAATATTATAGCAAGGAGGGCGCCGATCATTACAGGGTTAAGGATGAAATCCGTGAAAAGGTGCTATTTAGAAGGCTCAACCTGATGCGTCCCGATTTTCCCTTCAAGAATAAGTTTCATGTAATATTCTGCCGTAATGTGATGATTTATTTCGACCAAAAAACCCGGAAGCAGCTGACAGTTAAATTCCATAAACATTTGGCTGACGGTGGATTTCTGTTTATCGGTCATTCCGAAAGCCTGGGCAGGGACAATGCCTATTTTGAATATATGAAGCCGGCTGTTTACAAAAGGAGCGCCGTATGAACCGTACCCGTGTTTTAATCGTGGATGATTCCGCCCTGGTGCGCGACCTGCTTTCACGCGGACTGAGCATGTATGATGATATTGAAGTCGTGGGCACGGCAAGCGATCCCTACAAGGCGCGTGACATGATTGTGGCCAGGAAACCCAATGTGCTTACCCTGGATGTGGAGATGCCGCGCATGGACGGCCTGGAGTTTTTAAAGAAGCTGATGCCCCAATATCCCATGCCGGTAGTGATGGTTAGCTCCCTGACCGAAAGCGGCTCCCGTATCACCCTGGATGCACTTTCCGCGGGGGCCGTGGATTTTGTCTGTAAACCGCAATCGGACGTGGCCCGCGGTTTGGGTGGCATGATGAACGAGCTGCATGACAAGGTGAAAATGGCCTCTTATGTAGATGTTTCCCACTATAAGAATAAAAATTATAAGGCCTCGGCGGATGTTCGGAAAGTGACGGCGCTTAGCAAAACTACGGATAAGGTAATTGCCATCGGCGCTTCCACCGGAGGGACAGAGGCGTTGAAAAAAGTGCTCACCGCTCTTCCGGCCACCACGCCGGGGATTGTGGTAGTGCAGCACATGCCGGAAAAATTCACCAAGATGTTTGCCGATCGCCTGAACGAATTGTGCGAGATGCAGGTAAGCGAGGCGAAATCCGGTGACCGTGTGTATAACGGGCGCATACTGATCGCTCCCGGTGGGAAACATTTACAACTTATGCGTTCCGGTGGTGAGTACAAAGTAGTTATCCGCGACGGGGCCAAGGTTTGCGGCCATAAGCCGTCGGTGGATGTTCTTTTCCGCTCCGTGGCCCGGGCGGCGGGGAGCAATGCCATTGGCATCATGATGACAGGTATGGGCAGTGATGGCGCCGACGCCATGGTTAAACTGCGCGAGGCCGGAGCCCGCACTTTTGCCCAGGACGAGGCGACAAGCGTGGTGTTTGGCATGCCCAGGGAAGCCTATGAAAGGGGGGGCGCGGAGAAGTTGATTCCTCTGGGAAGAATTCCGGAAAAGATTAAAACCATATTACAGGAAATGAATTGATGGATGTGATCAATGTAGGCGTTGGCGAGATCGGTGTTTCCAATAAAACGGGTTCCGTGGTTAAAACATATGCTCTGGGTTCCTGTGTGGCCTTGATTTTTATTGCGCCAAAATACAATGCCGTAGGGTTGGCGCATATTGCCCTGCCCGATTCAACTTTCTCCAACGGGAAGTCCAGGGAATTGCCGGGTTATTTTGCGGATCTGGCCATCCCTAAACTGATTGATGAATTTAAAAAACTAGGCGTTAAAAAGAACTCTGAAGTGGTTGTAAAAATGACCGGTGGCGCCAAAATAATGGACCCCCAGGGGCGCTTTAATATAGGCAAGCGCAATGTACTGGCCACAAAAAAGATATTATGGAAATACAAGCTGGGCGCCATAAAGGAAGATGTGGGGAAAAACTTTAGCCGAACCGTCAGTGTTTCGGTGGATACAAAAGATATTGTTGTTTCGTCACCCGGTCGTGGCGAATGGAAACTTTAATAAACCGGGGTAAGGGATGAACCGAATACTCATCGTCGATGATTCTTCAATGGCCCGCACTTTAATCAGGCGCAGCCTGGAAGTGTGTGGTTTTGATGAATTGAACGTTTTGGAAGCCTCTAACGGGGTGAATGCAATGGAGGTTTTAAGGAATAACCCCATTGATATGGTATTTACGGATTTAAACATGCCGGAGATGGATGGGGAGGGTCTGTTAAAGAGGATCAAAAGTTCGCCCAGGCTGAACCACATTCCCGTTGTGGTCATCTCCAGTAAAAAAAGTTCCGCAACAGAACGGAAGCTTATCGCCGAGCATGCCGTGGCGGTTTTGGGCAAGCCTATTGTTTTGCCCGAGCTTAATGATGTTTTGGAACAGTCTTTGTCCATAGAGAAAAACTGAGGTGAGTGTATGAGCTTTAATATAGACACTGTCGGCGAGGGGCTGACCGATGCCGTAACCGAAGCCTTTGAGAATATGGCCTTTGTAGAGGTGGAAAGCTGTGAGGATGTGGAGAGCCTGCCCTCCGGTATAGACGCCTATTGTGTAACGGTGGATACCCTGGAACCGTTTAAAAGCAAGGTGGCCATTATTGTGGATCGCGAAGCTTCCGAGGAATTGGTGCTGGACATGTATGGAGGTGATATCGAGGAAGTAAATGAAGAAATTATGAGCGATGCGCTGGCTGAAATAGGAAATACAGTTGTGGGACGGTTTCTTTCCCATGTGGTGGATGAGGGAGAGGAATTTAGTTTAGGCTTCCCAGAATGTGAACCCTATGATGAGAAGAAGTATGGACGGAAAAAGGACGACAAAACCCGTTTGTATGATTTGGACCTCGAGGAATATCATATTTATTGCATTCTGGAGTCACGGAACTAATTGAACAAAAGCTGAACAGAATATCGCTGGACTTTTATTCACGCCTGAGATAGCCGAGTGTGAATATATAATTTGTAACAGGAGATGTATTATGGAAGATAAAAAAGTAATCTTTGTGGAAGATTCGCCCACAATGCGCCGCATTATTATGAACTCCCTTAATAAGATAGGTATCAGCCAGATTATTGAGGCTGAAAACGGCGTGGACGCCCTGGAGAAAATAGGCGATCAGGATTTTGACATGGTAATTACAGACTGGAATATGCCTGAAATGAACGGCGAGGAACTGGTGAAGGAACTCCGCTCCAACAGTAAATACAAGGAAACGCCGATACTAATGATTACCACGCGCGGCATGCAGGATGACGTGATGTCCGCGATTAAAATGGGTGTAAACGGATATATTGTAAAGCCATTTACTCCGGAAGTTCTCAAGAAAAAAATGGGTGAGATTTTTAGCGCCTCCTAGAGCGGAAAGGAATGCAAATGGCTTTAACGATTAATTCGATTGACGATGTGTTGAAACATATCGAAGAGATTCATAACTCCATGGAGTTTAATGAAGAATTGTTTCCCATTGTTACCGATCTTTTTAAGTTCCTTCAGGATATGATTCCCATTCTTTCCGAGGCGAATATATCCGTAAAGGAAAGTACAAATCATCTGCCTACGGCTTCGGATAATTTGAACAGTGTCAGTCAAACCACGGAGAACGCTACCAACCAGGTATTGGATCAGGTCGACAGTATCTCCGAAAAACTAAGCAAGCTAAGGAACATGATCCAGGAAGGAGCTGATAAGGAAAAACAGACGGCTCTGTTGGACGAAGTTACCAATGAGACCAACGAGATTGTTTTTGCTTTCCAGTTCCAGGATATTACCACTCAGCAATTGGAGCATACCAACCGCATTCTGTCCGCGGTTTATGAAAAATTTCATACTTTGTTTGAATCGTTTGATTATATGCGCAATAACAGCTCCCTGGGGGCAGAAGTGGCCCGTGCTATAGAGAATGAATTCAACAAGGAGCTAAATAAGCACAAGGAAGACATGGAGAGTTTTAAAAAGCGCACAGAGGACATCATTCATCAAAACCATGAATTTTCGCAGGAAGATATTGACAATTTTTTTAAGTAAGGAATTACACAATGCCCATGTTTGATGAACTGACGGTTGATCGGCAAAAGAGTACCTTTACGCTTAAGGGCAAGCGGCAACGCGGCTCCATCATAAAAAGTAAAGATATAAAAATAAAATCTACAAGAATCATCAATCCGCTCGAGAATAGCCATATTCCGGTTAATAAAGGCAAGGTTACCCCTTTAACGGAAGCGGGGGAGGTTATTGGCTTTATTTACCAATGCTCCTGTGGTGAAATTGCCAAGGTGATTTTTGATTATGATGAATCCTTAGAATAAGAATAACGTGAAACCAATTCGTATCCATATCGCGGATGATAAATATTTAGCCTATGTTACCATCCTGAGTGACCCGGAACATTTCCCCTCCGAAGGGGATATTTTGCGTCAGCTTAAAAAGGCGGGCGTTATTTATGGTATTGATGAAGACACCATAAAGGATATTGCCGCAAAAAAACGCTCTGTAACCATGAAGGCCGTGGCCCGGGGGCGTTATCCCCGTGGTCGCCTGCATTGGCAGATGGACATTCGCACCTCGAAAAAACCCTATATCACTTCAAAAAACCGTGCCGACTTTAAAAACCTTAACCAGAATACACCGGTTGAAAAGGGACAGATTGTAGCCGTATATCATCCGGCGGAATCGGTTGAACCCGGTAAAAAGGTCACCGGGGAGACCGTGGAACCGGCCGGGATCTATACTATCATTCCCCAATCGGAAGACTTTTATCTGGATAAGGATGGTAAAACCCTGCGTGCCGCAAAAACGGGTTACCTCTTTCGCAGTATAGACCGTTTGCAGATATCCGAAGTGTATCATATTCGCGGCGATGTAGGCTATGGTACCGGAAACATTAAGGTTAAGGGGCCGGTGGTTATCGACGGGGATGTACGTTCCGGCTTCCGGGTGGAATCCGAAGGGACGATTATCGTAAACGGCTCGGTGGATGCCGCCAATATCTATTCCTCCCATGGGGATGTTATCGTTCGCGATGGCATTTTGGGGCAGGGGCGGGCCAAGGTGTTGTGTGGAGGAAAGCTGACCTGTGGTTTTGCCCAGGATGCGCGATTGGCGGCGCAGCAGGATGTGGAACTGACCAGCTATGCCATCAATTGTACTGTTTCCGCCGGTGGTTTTGTTCGTGTTACCGATAGCAAGGGCGTTATACGGGGAGGAACCATTACGGCGGAAAAAGGGATTGTTACGGCCAATGCCGGAAGCGAAAGAGGAACAATGACCGACCTGGTGATACGCCACTATTCCGAAGCCAATAGCACAGGACGCCTGTGGAAATTAAGCAAAACCCGCCTGGAAACAGGCAAAAGACTTTCCTTTTTGCAAAAACGCAGACAATTCCTTGATGTTCTTAAGGAAAAAAAACAAAAGCTTTCCGCGGAAAAACAGGCCGAACTTGAAAAAATTGACGGTGAAATGAAAGAGCTGGCCGAAAAACTAAAAGAACTGGAGCGGGAAGAAGCGGAATTGCAACAAACCGTATCAAAGGAACATATGGTTAAGGAAGTCCAGGTTCGGGACGTATTATACCGGAACGTGCACATTGATATCGGCGGACGGCACTATACCAGCATGACAGACCTAAAGGGCGTGCGCATATTCCGGGTGAAGGATGAAATCTTAATAGAGTCTCTGCGGGATAAAAACAGCGATTATAATATTTTTATCCCCGATAAGACAAATGAAAGGTAAGCCCATGGCTGCAATATCATCAGAAGAAGAGCGTTACAGGATTTTAATCATAGATGATGAGGCGGATGTTTTACAAACCATTGCCGACAGTATTCGCTCGGACAGGTATGTTGTGCAAACGGAAAGCGATCCGCGCCGGGCGCTGGACAGGCTGAAAAACGAAAACTTTGATATTGTTCTAACGGACCTGATGATGCCCGGGGTTTCGGGGATGGATATTGTGCATTATATCGCCGGCCGGGAGCGGGCCGATACGGAAGTGGTGGTCATTACGGCCCACGCTACCGTGCAAACGGCCATAGAGTCTTTGCAAATGGGCGTATATGATTACATTCAAAAACCGTTTGATGCTGAAGAGCTTCGTCAGGTTGTGGCCCGTGTTGCCGAAAAACTAACATTGCAACGGCACAATGAACGGCTAACCCGGAAAAATAACCGTTTGCTGAGCCATATCTCAACCCTGCTGGATATCAGTAAAATTTTGTATCAGCTTAATGACGAAAACGCGGCGGGGGAAATGGTGCTGGATACGATGATAGAGTATTTTAATCTTCCGCGGGTCGCGCTTTTAAAACTGGATGGCAAAAGCGGAGCGTACCGGTTTAGCCTGCAAAAGGGTTTTGTGGGCGATTGGTCCGGATTTTCCTTCTTTGCCGGAGATCAACTGAACGGGCAAACAGCCGATGCCGGCCAGCCCTTGCATATACCGATCCGTCATGGAACACTTTCCGTGGGTGAAAAAAAATATAAGGTGGATAACGGTGTGCTGACTCTGGTGCCTGTTGTTTTTCAGGAAAAAATACAGGCCTGGCTGGCGACCTTTGATGACGGGAAAAAGGCCGGTATCTCCGGGGATGTGGAAGCCCTGCTGTCGATTCTGGCCAATCTGATTGCTCCGGTTATAAATGGGGTGGGTGAAAACCTGACCGGGGGCTACAACGATCAGCTTCTTTATGAACATATCCAGCAGCAAATACGCGAAGCGGCTCATGTACTTAAACCGGTGGGCTTCAGTCTTTTTCGTTTCGATGTTATCTATGATGGCGACAAACCCTTCCTGATCCGTGATGCGCTGGAATCCATCCAGGTAAAAATTCGCGCTTTTGTTCAGGACGATGTAGAGGTGGTTTGGCGTTCCGTGGACACGGTTTTGTTTATACTCCCTGAAAAAGATTATTTCCAAAGTGAATCCTTTAGCCGCGAATTAATGGCTGAAATAGAGTCTTATATTGAGAAGGTGGACGCCCCCTTCCATGTAATCGGCAGCTATGCCTGCCTGGGTTATCCGGAATCCGGCGATGACGCCGCGTCCCTGTTGTGGCGCTTATGGGTCAAAATGCTTCAGGAAGGATTAAACGCCCAGCGGGTTTTTTTGGAAAACACTATGCAACAAGAGCTGACATGAGCGTTAATAATACAATCCTGATTGTGGATGATGATTTCAGCATTCTGGAAATGATAAGCGAGGGACTTACGGAACAGGGCTATCATGTGGTGGCCGCCGTAAACCCGGAGGATGCCCTGCGTAAAATAAAAGAGGTGGACATACGTTTTGCCTTGATTGACTACGACTTATGCGTCCCTGAAATGAATGGTGTCGATTTGTCGCAGAAAATCCGTTTTGCCCAACCGGATGTTATCATCCTGATCATGACGGGCTATCAAAATATTAAATATGCCGTGGACGCCATGCGTAACTATAAATTCGATTACCTGATCAAGCCTTTTCGTATCGATCAGGTGATCTCTTCCTTTGAACGTTCCCTGCGCGAGTATCAGCTTTTGGAGGAAAACAAAATGCTCTATCGTAAGATAATTGAGCTTGAAGAAGAGTGTGAACGCCTGAAGAACAGTGAAAACGAGGAACATGTTATGCGAACCATAAGTCAGGCTTCAAAAAAACTTATATCCAACAGCAATGCTGCCGATATATACAGGAAACAACAGAACCTAAACAATCCTTAATACCTAAAACAGAGATTCGACCTAATGGCTAAGAATGTACTTATTGTGGATGATGATGATGATCTTCGGGAAATAGTAAAAGAAACGCTTGATAGCGGTGAGTATGAGGTTTATGATGCCGACTCCGGTGACAAGGCCTTGAAGATGATGGAGGAAAACAGATACGATTTGATCATTAGTGATCTGATGATGCCGGGAATAAAGGGACTGGATCTTCTGAAAAAAGTCAAGGCACAACATCCTGAAACCGGCGTTTTGCTTATGTCGGCCTACGGTACCATCGAAACAGCGGTTGACGCCATGAAGGAAGGCGCCTTCGATTTTATTACCAAGCCTTTTTCCATTTCACATATTGAATCGCGCGTGCAACGGTTTTTTGAGTATGAATCCCTGAAAAAGGAGAATATCAGACTAAAAAAGAAGCTTGAGCAAACCCGCCAATCGGGAAAGCTGATAGGAAACAGCAGTGTGGCCGAGCAGATCAATTATCATATTGGAATTGTTGCCCGGAGCGATGCCCCTGTATTTTTACAGGGAGAAAGCGGAACCGGCAAGGAACTGATAGCGGAAGCCATTCATTCCCAAAGCGACCGTTCACAAAAGCCTTTTTTAAAAATTAACTGTGCCGCCGTGCCGGATACGCTTTTTGAAAGCACTCTTTTTGGTCATGAAAAGGGCGCTTTCAGCGGCGCTTATAAGGCGCAAAAAGGTATTTTTGAAGAGTGTGACGGCGGAACGCTGCTTTTGGATGAAGTGACCGAGATCCCTTATAATATGCAGGCAAAGTTATTGCGGGTTCTGCAGGAGATGAAAATTATCCGGGTAGGCACCACCGCCGAAATTCCCGTTAATGTGCGCATTATTGCCGCCACCAATCATAACATAACCGAACTGATCCGTGAGGGAAAATTCCGTGAGGATCTGTTTTTCCGTCTGAATGTTTTCCCCATCGACGTGGCCCCGTTGCGGCAGCGCAAGGAAGACATCCCCCTGCTGGTGGAGACGTTTTTAAAAAACTTTAAAGAGAAGTATAAGTATACGGAAAAGGTACTCGATCCCTCCTGCATGGATGTGTTGTTGAAATATGACTGGCCGGGTAACATCCGGCAATTACAACATGTCATTGAACGGGCCATTCTTTTTTCCACGGATGAAAAGCGCATCCGGCCCGAACATCTCAGGTTTGAGGAAGACTTCAGTAAACAGAATACACCCGCCTTTTCCCCCGAGGATATTGTTCCTTTGGCTGAAATGGAGAAACGGATGATTTTTGCCGCTCTGCAAAAAACGGGAAATCATCGTAATCAGGCCGCGGAGTTGTTGGGTATTACCGTGCGCACCCTGCGCAATAAACTGCACCAGTATGAAGAAGAGGCCGTAAGTTAGCTGTCTGCCCGCTCTTTTCTTCTTGTGCTTTCATATTATTTTAATAAACATTTTACACGTGCTTAACGTTTTGTAAATCTGCCTGTTCTTTCCTCTTTTTATAAAAAACAACGAATAACTCAAATTTTGTTCACTTCCCCGAATTCCCTTTAGAGTCCGCACCCGCTGTCCGAATAGTTAAGAAAACCTAACAGGAGATTGTATCCATGCGGGCGTTGATTGTGGAAGATAATTTTACAAACCGTAAAATTCTGCAAAGATTTTTAGAAGATAAGTTTGAAACGGACATAGCAGTGGACGGGCTGGAGGCTGTTGCAGCTTTTCAGGAAGCCCTGAGCGAAGGTAAGCCGTACAATGTGATATTTTTGGATATTATGATGCCCAACAAAGACGGCATGGAAGTTTTGCGGGATATCCGGGAATATGAAGAAAAAAGGGGTATTATGGGGCTTGACGGGGTGAA
>JALXBH010000207.1 GCA_026991535.1 Calditrichia bacterium
TTCATGATTATCTCGCCAATATATCCTTAGGTGGTATAACACGGATGCCTTGAAAATAATTTCATTTTTTGGTTTGGCTTGTAAACATTGGCGGGAAAAAGCTGTGTAACCCAATAGCGGGGAAACGAAACCGTTTTAAAGCATCTCCTTTTCAGGAACGGTTTCCGGACTCATTTTCAATCTCGCGCATCTTGGATTGGATATTCTCCTCGATGTTAAACATGGCGTTGGGAATATCCACGTAATTGGTGGTTTGAATTTCCATGGTGGTCACAAACCGCTCCAGTTCCTTAAGCACAAAGGTAATCTTTTTCGTCTCTTTAATGCTGATATTGGCAAACTTCTCAATCTTGGCCAAATCATTGGGAAACTGCAAGGCCAGTTGGGCATATCCGGATATGGTGGTGGTGGAATTGTTAATATAATGGGACAGCGTGGTCAATACCTGGCGCAGGGTTTCCACCTTGGTATCCAGCTCTTCCTTTTCACGCTCCTGCTCCTGGGCCTTTTTGCTTTTGAGATAGAGATTATAGGCTTTTTTGACGATACTGGGCAAAAACTTGATATTGTTGGGTGATTTTTCCAGAAAGTCATTGGCACCGTCCTTCAGGGTCTCGATGGCAATCTTTAAATCCTTCTGGGCGGTAATGATGATAACGGGAATATCGGTTTGTTCTCTGATTATACGCAACAGTTGATCACCGGTGCTGTCCGGCAGGTTAAAGTCCAGTAAAACAACATCCTGACGCGTCAGGTCGATCGTGTCAAACTCCGATTTGGAAGCGGCCACCGTAATTGTGCATTCCAGCTCATCCTGAAGAATATCGCTCTCCAGAAAAGCATGATCATCATCATCCTCAATGATCAGTATTCTTAAGTTCTGCTTGTAATCTTCCATCGTTTTCCCGTTGAGATTCTTCCTTAAAGCGTACAAAAAAGGTACTGCCCTTGCCCACTTTGCTTGTTAAATGGATTTCACCATTCAGGCGCACCAGCATGTTCCTGATCAGAGCCAGCCCAAGCCCCTTGCCCTTGCCGCTGTCCACGGAAAGCTGTGTATAGGACTCAAATACCAGCGCCTGTTTATCCTGTGGGATGCCAATGCCGTTATCTTCAACCTTATATGTAATATAGCCCTCTTTTTGTTCACCTGAAATAATTATTTTATTACCCTGTTCCCTGTCGGGCATGTATTTACAGGCATTGTCTATCAGATTGATAAAGACGTGTTTAATGATGGTCTGGTTACTGAAAAGTACGGGCATATCCCTTTGAAGTTGTACACGCACATTTTTTACTTCCAACTCGTAGGAAAGCTCTTCCAGCAAAAGGGAGAACATCTCGTTCATATCTATTTCACGGTAGGTTTCCCGCAATTCACGGCTCTTCAGATCATCGATCACTGTTTGGATCATGGCCATCTCTTTTTCAACATTATTGCGGATCCGGTTTATCCGTTCATTCAGATCGTCGTTTATGGTCGTCTTGTACTTTCTTAGAATGGAGTCTATCAGCCCCAGAACATTACGCATGGGCGCGTTAAGATCATGGGAGATGATCTTTATGATCTCATCCCGCTGCTTGATGCTGTCGCTCAACAGATTATTCGTGGTTTGCAGTTCCGATGTACGCTGGCGGATCATCCTTTCCAGGCTGGAAACCATTTCGATATTTTCAAGATGCAGGGCCACCATATTGGCCAGCAACATCAGCTTTTCCAGATCCTTATGTTCCAGACGCCCCGTTTTCTCCAGCGTACCCACAACGATAACGCCATACAGCCGCTGCTTGGTGCTGACGGGGATGATGCCGAATGAGCCTTCGATATTTAAGCGGGTCAGCTCTTCCTGAAACGGCACGGACGCGGTGATGACGGGCATGGCATCCTTCAGATTTTTATAAAAGATATGATCACGTGAGATGGAATAGGATTCCAGGGCCTTTTGCAGGCGATTGGTCAGCACCATATAAGTCTTTATGGCCGAGGCTTCATAATGCAGTTTTTCACCGTCATTGGTAAAAACGATGCACAGTTCATGTCCCTGCCGGTTAGTCAGTTCCAAAACAAGATCCTTAAAAATACTGGTGGCGGAGGTTTCCCGGCGGAGGTCCAGCAGATAGACTACAAGATTTGAGAGTGAATTCAACTCCTTATCCAGGTCCTTACGTATTTTTTCATATCTTTTTTTAGACTTTTCAATATCAGCGGGAAGGTGTGTCAGCTTCTTGCGTGAAGCGACCAGGTTGGATATGATAACATCCAGATAGTCATAGGCCTCCTTAAATTCCGGGCTGATCTTTCGCGCATCCTTTATTTTCTCCTGACCAATGGAGATAAAATGTATCCAGTTTATTAGAAGCCGCAGCGGGCTGGACACAATGCGGTCGAAAAAGAAAGCCAACAGCAATAAACCGGTCAGGGAAATTAAAATAAGTATATAAACAAAACGCCGGGCAAACAGCCGCGAGTTGACCACTCCGCTGCCATCCACACCCACATAAAGGGTAATTTTGCCGATGCGATTCTCATTGTTAATCATTATGGCCAGGGCCAGCAGGGGCTTTTCCTGAATCCGGTGGATGCGGTTGACCCCAAGACTTTCTATCTGTTCCATGGTGAACTTGTCATCCGGCCAGATATAACGGTTAAAATTGTAACGGGTATAAACATATTCGATATCAGGTATATTCTCGATATAATTGAGCAGGGTGATGATAAAGTCATTTTCATCGTCAAAGCTGGCGTTGCTTATGATGCGGTTTATAAAGGATATCTGTTTCTCAATACGTTGCTTCTCTTCATGTATTTCTTCCTTTTCCACCATACCGGGATAGATGTAGAGGATTAAACCGTCCACAACAAGCATAAAAACCAGCGCTATCAGCACAAACTGATTTTTCAGAGAAAGGCGTTTGAGTAACTTGAACATGGCCGCGTTATGTTATTGGCAAGAAAACGCCGGACACGTGCCGGCGTATATTAAGGATACTATCGAGCAAGATAATCTTTTATTTAGCCCGTTCAAGGTATTTCCCGTCGCGGGTATCCACTCTCACCATCTGGCCTTCCTCGATAAACTGGGGCACCTGTATGGTTGCGCCTGTTTCCAGTTTGGCCGGCTTGTAGGAAGAGGTTACGGTGGCCGTCTTCAGGTAGGGCTGCGTTTCAACAATCTTTAAGTCAACCGTGGCGGGCAGTTCCACGCCAATGGCGTTTTCCTCGAAAAAAACAACATCGCATTCCGCATTGGGTAAAAGATAGAGCAATGAATCCCCCAGAAGTTCCTTGGAAATGGGAATCTGCTCATAAGTTTCATGATCCATAAAATAGAGACTGTCTCCGTCATCATACAAATACTCCATTTTACGCGTTTCCAGATTGGCTTTTTCCACGTTTTCATCGGAGCGGAAACGGTTTTCGGCATTATTTCCCGTTTTCAGATTCTTCATTTTAGTCTGAACGCCGGCCTGCCCCTTTCCGGGAGTGAAATGCTGCATGGCCGTAACCACGTGCAGCTCGCCATTATATATAAGAATCATACCCTTGCGAATCTGTGTCGCTTTAATCTTCATCTATTTTCCTCCTTAAATGTCCAGTTATCATCAAGTTTAAATTTATAATCCTTCATATAATTTTCCACCGCCTTTTTATAGGGCCGCGAGCGGTACATACCACTCCAACCGGAAATAAGCGGAAACACCTGCCTGCCTGTAAACCACTCAAACGGTTTATTGCTAACAGCATCCAACACGGCGCCCTCCTCCATGGCCCAGGCCAGTTTATACAGCGGCATTTTCCCCAGGTCCCGCAGAATGGCCTTTAATTTAGCCTGTTCCCTTGGATTTTCATAATGGAAAATCCGTGAATAAAAATAGGCGTTATGAAAATGGTTGGGAATATTAACGATGCCCTGCAGGCCCACGCGCCGGGCGGCGATCACCAAAAGTTCCAGTGCCTCGGAGCCTATCCCCAGGCCGGGATGATCCTGCCCGGGCAATCTCGGCCGGCGGGCGCTAAACTGCCCGCGTACATCCTGCATCTGCAGCCACTCTATGGCCAGGGTCTCATACTTTTTTCCGTTTTGCGGCGATTTGTAAGGCAAATCGATACACACGGTTTCACTGCGCACTATCAGGTCGATTAACACAGGCACGGGCTTTTTTCCCTCTTCGTTCACAACGCGCAGCCGATGCTTATAGGGATCGCTGGTATCAAGAAGTATCCGCGGATTTCCGTAACCCTTTTTGCGGATTTTCTCAAAGATATGGTACTTGTTAAAGATCAGTTCCAGCCCCTTTACCGAATAATAACCCAAAAACAACCCTTCGCCCCTCCCTCCGATATTCAGGGTATACAGATCAATTTCGGCCAGTGAGAAATCATCCCAGCCCTGGTCAAAATCTATATCGAGAAGCCGGTTGACGATTTCCCAGAATTTTTCATTGATATTAAACATCATCTTCCCATATTAC
>JALXBH010000208.1 GCA_026991535.1 Calditrichia bacterium
AATAGGTGGTATCCCGCCCAGGAAACACAAAAATGTGGCATAGCAAAATTTTCCACCCCCATGGGGGTGGAAGGCAGTAACTAAATAGTTCTACTTTCTGAGACTTTTAATAATGGGGGGATTACAGAAAAAGCGCCGTTTGGTTTTGAAAGAACGAAACGAGTAAAAGGGGCCGAACGGCGCGGCTGTGTTTTTAAGGACCTCACCCCCGCCAGAGGCAGTCTTGCCCCCAACAGAGGCGGGTGGGGCAGGCCCGCCCCCTCTCCTCGTTCGGGAGAGGGGCGAGTACGGCTTGGTAGCTTTGTATGAGCAACTCTCAGGAGCACTTCGGTTGAAAGGATTTCTCCTCCCCGCCCGGGCAGGCAACACAGCCCCTCTTTTAAAGTGATGTGAAAATAAAGGGGGCGTGGAGCGTAGCGTCATGCTTTCCGTTCCTCAACCCGGACTTCAGAGTATCTTTTTTCTTAAAATTATTTTAACAACAACAGCCGTAACGATTGGGAAATACTACCCTTTTTTCCTTTTAGGGTTACATGAGCATAATATATACCGCTGGGCAGACTTGCGCCGGACATATTCCGGCCGTTCCAGTAAAAATCGGTGCTGCTGTTACCGCGGCCTTGCTTTTCCACACGGTAGACAAGCTGTCCCAGATTGTTGTAAATATCAACATTTAACGGCCCGGATTCCCGGCTGAATACCCGTAGGCGTACGCTGGGATTAAAGGGGTTGGGCCAGGCTTCCACCAACAGGGGGGAACGCGGAAGGGCGGTCTCATCTTCCAAACCGGTTGTATTGGTGGTAAAGGCGATGGAATCCACCGTTACCGGTAAATTGGGCGTGGCCTCGTAGTAACCGCGAAAACGGTTAACGGCGTCCGTATCAAAAGAGAGAAGATGCTTAACATAGCGCGGCGCCAGGCTCTGATAGTAAAGCCGTACCCGCACTTGGTAATCATTGCCCGGCGAAAGTCCGGTGATGCGATAGGTTACCGTATCGATGCCGTTGGCGTCGCTGTTAAAATTTGGGTCTTCGAGGGCCAGACCTTCCACCCGGGTGGAGTCATAATAGGGCCCCTGTTTGGTAAAGCCCTGCGGAGGAATGCGGTTATCCTTTAAAAAGCCGGCCGCGCGCAAAAGCACATAATTCACCTTACCGTCCACATCCTCCATGATGGTTTGGTACACGGGAATCTGATCCTCGGCGGTTATCACATCATGATGGGGCTCATAGCCTTCATCCAGGCCTTCAATTTCCAGGCTGTCCCGGTTATAGGCGCCGCTTTCCCACTTGATGGTGTTACCTTCGGAAATACTCAAATTCAGCCAGGCGCGGCGGCTGGGATAGGCGGTGGGGAACTTATGGCCGGTTTTATTGATCACGGCCACGCGTACTTCCAGCGTATCCCCATTCCAGCGGAATTCACTGCTCAGATCGGCGGTTTCCTTTTGCAGCATATCCATGGTGCGGCGGATGGTGCTGTCAAACTGGGCGGCCGTGGCTGTTACGCCCAACTCATCGCCATATTTTTTTAACAGACCCAGCATATAGGTGTTACCGCCTACAAAGTAGTGGTTAACATAAGGCGACCGGGCCGAAAGGGAGGTGGGGCGGTTGGAAATAACCACGCCCTCCTTAAGGGCCGGCATGTGGCATGTCTGGCACTCGATGCCTTCACTGGCAAACTTACTGTTCTTCCATTCCAGATAGGGAGTTTGTTCGGGGGCTTCGCCCGTGATGTCGCCGTTGTTATCCACATAGGGGGTAAACAGGGTATGGCAGGTGGCGCACAGTTCGGACTTTTTGGTGTGCTCGCCGTAAACGGGCGTGTAATTAACATTGTTTTCCATGGCGCCGGTATTGGGGTTGGTAAAAGGGCCGTAGATCAGTCGATCGTTTTCAATGATGTAATGCCCGCTAAAACTGGCATCCTGTCCCAGGTTATCCGGTTTTATCTGATGGCAGGAGGTGCAACTGACGCCGTCCATGGCCAGGGGATCGGCATTCATTTGGGCAATGGTGTAGCCGCTGGCGCCGTCGGCAATGGCCTGGGTACGGCCCATGGGGGAGTGGCAGGTGGTACATTTGTCCTCGATCACCGCCTCCAGGTGCGGGTTGGCGGCCACCTCGGCGGAAACCTTGGCCTGCCAAAAGGGATCGCGGGCGGCATTGGCCATCATGGTGGAGCGCCACAGGGTGACGGGGGAAACGTCATTGCCGTGGGCGTCCAGCAGGGCAGCCGTGTTGGGCGAACCGGGGGCGTGGCAGGTTTGACAATTGCCGGAACCGCTAAAGATGGTTGACGTGGCCGTGGTCAGGGACTGCGCCCCGGAAATACCAACGGATAGCAGGATAAAAAATAACCAACGCATAATAACTCCGTGAATATGTTTGTATCCGCAGACCTTTAAAAAGTCCGCTTTTGTAATCTATAACCTGTCCGTGCGGGAAGTTTTCTTCCCCGGAAAAAAACAATAGGACGTGTAACAGAGGATGTGTCTTAATGAATATTCTTCGGAGGAATGGGGAGATACTTTATCGGTGATGGAGCTTTGAATGAAAAAAGAACCCTGTTGCAGGAACTAAACGGGTAAAAGGGGCCGAACAGCGCGATTTTTTAAGAACTTCCTGAAGACCTCACCCCGCCAGAGGCGGGCAGGCCCCGCCCCTCTCCTCTTCGAAGAGAGGGGAGTGCAAGGCTTAGTGGTTTTGTGTGAGTATATCTTAAGAGCAATCACTGCCTACGGGAAAAAAGGCGGAATTTTCGGGTGAGCGGTTGGCAGTGAATGACGTTAAGGTAATGAGATAAAATTCCGCCAATGCTTTTGGTTCTTTTGCCACCTCACCCTCGACCCCTCTCCTCGTTCAGGAGAGGGGAGAATACGCGTTTTTTCTGGCAGAGCCTTGCCGGAAAAGTCGTTATCCCGGTAGTTGAATAATATGCCTCTTTTATATAGTTTGCGATTATTGTTCATTGAAAGATCCGGGATGGCAACCCATACAAATTTACCGAAACCCCGATAATACACTCGCTTCCAGGCTCGCACATCGGGACGAAATCCCGGGAACCCGGCATATCACTTTGGCGCCAGGTGATATTGGAGCGCGGCCAAGCTAAGGGCAGGCGGGCGGAGATCCCGAGACCTCGGGACAAATGCCCGGCAGAAGTTATAATATTGCCATGACCGGCAACCAATACAAGTTTAGCGGAACCCCGATAAACGCTCACATCCTGTTCACATACCGGGGTGAAATCGTCCATGATTTCAAGGAACTGGACGAAGAAGGGGGATTGGACTGGTACTACTTTGGCGCCAGGTACTATTGGAGCGCAGCCATGCCAAAGGCAGGCAAGCGGAAATCCCGACCACTCGGGATGATCCGGCGATTGGGCGGTGGGGAAGCGTGGATCCTTTGATGCATTTATATCCTTCTGTTTCACCATACGTTTATTCTTTAAATAATCCAATTGGAAAAAGAGACCCGGACGGCCGCTTCGTTTGGGGGGCTGTTATTGGTGCAACTGTAGATTTTGGGTTACAAGTTGGTTCAAGTATGGCTCAAGGTCAGAGTTTTTCAAGTGCAGTTTCAAATGTAGATTATGGTAGTGTTGCCATAAGTTTCGGTGCCGGTTTACTGAGTGGTGGATTATCTGTAGCTACAAAAGCTATGAAAGTAGCAAAAATCGTTAATACTATTGGCAATGCTACAATAGCTGCGGGAGAAAGTATGGCCAAATCAGCAGCTCAAGGCAAGGACATTACTGTTGGTGGTGTAGTGACAGATGTTGCTGTTAGTACAGTTGCTGGTTTAGTAAAAGATGCAGGAAAAGCTGTTGCACAAAATTCAGCAACCGCTAAGCAACTAACCAAAAAAGCAAAAACGTTAACTAATATTGCGAACACTGGACGACCAAGAGCTTCCCAAACAGCGAGAGCAGCTCAAGCCCAAACGGCAGCTCAGAATTATGGTGGTGGGACTGTTTCACAAACAGTTACTGTCGTATCAACTGGAGTTGTAGGCACTGCAATAAAATCCAATATGCAAGGAACAACAGCGGTTCCAAATAACAGTGTTTCGAATCAATCAGGTGTAGCAAATTCTGACAATACTACAACAGTCATTAAAGAAGAACAATGGAGATAACAATATGGGTAGGAAGAAACAAGCGAGAATATTAAGAATACAGCAGGAACAAAGAAATAAAGATGAAGGCCATCTTGATTGGTTTTTATCAAATTGTTTAATTCTGATTGCAGTTATAGGATTGAATTTTATTCCATTTTTCTTGGACGTAGGAACTGATAATTATTACCATACGCAGAATGGAATATTCGTGGTGTTCATTTTAGCTTTACTTGGTTTTTTATTACGAAAGAATGTCAACAATCATATGTATCAATCGGTGAGAAAAATGCTATTTGAAAAAGAGAAACTAAATTTATATGAAAAGGGTGATATAGTGTTACTG
>JALXBH010000209.1 GCA_026991535.1 Calditrichia bacterium
GTTTTATTTACGGTGGGCACGGCCGGGGCGCAGGAGCTGTTCAACTTTCGCCTAAACGGCAACGGCGCCCGTTCCGCCGGTTTGGGCTATGCCTTTACGGGGGTGGCGGATGATGCTTCGGCCATATCCTGGAACCCCGCCGGTCTGGTACAGCTCTATCAGATGGAAGCCAGCGTTGTGGGACGTATGTCCGCCGCCAGCGGTACGGTTGACGGCTTGCAGGATGCCGGGATTACCGGATGGGACGTGCAGGCGCAGTCCAAGTTCCAATTTAACTTTGCCAGCTTTGTGGTTCCTTTAAGTTTAGGTGATTTTCAAATTGTGGGGGGCGTGGCCTTTAGGCGTATGTTCGACTTTACACAGGAGATAACGCAAACCATAACAACAGATGGCTTTGGTTACAATTTTTTGGAACAGGTACGCTACAACGACACCGCGGGCGGTATAAATGCCATTGCTCCTTCGCTGGGCATTAAGATCAATGATATGTTTTCCGTGGGTGTAACCGCCAACATATTAACCGGTTCGGAAGAGGGCAGCAGTTCCGTGGAGAATGACGGTCTTTTGGACAGTGAAAGCAGCTACGCCATCGATTACAGCGGATTAATTATAGATGTGGGTGTTTTGGCCCGTCTTTCGGAAATGATAAGCGTGGGGGCAACCATTAGTCTGCCGCATGAAAGAAAATATACATTTACCGATGTAAACGGAGTTGATCCCAGGCTGGAAGGCACGCTGAGCGCACCCTTGTTTTACCGCGTGGGCGTAGGCGTGCGCCCGACGGATAAGCTGTTGCTTGCCGCCGACTATAACAGCAGGCCTATTTCGAAGGTTAAACTTGAAAACGGTAACACCCTGGCCGATTTTGATGTGCCCGATGTGAACTCTTTTCATATAGGTCTTGAATATCTGCTGGGCTCGGAAACCATTATACCTATCCGTTTGGGATATTATACCAACCCGCTGGGTATACGCGACGTTGATAATAACGAAGTTATTGCCGGCGTAATCACCGCGGGTACGGGTATTGCCCTGGGCAGTGTTATCCTGGATGCCAGTATCGAAGTGAGTGGTTATCAGCAAACGCTCGATAACACAGGCTCTAACAATATCACCTTTACGGAAGGCGATGTGTTTATTACTCTCGGGGCGGTTATTCATCTGGGAGAATAGAGCTGTTTGCTTATAAAAAAGTTTTTAATTCCGTTACTATGAAGTTGATAAAGCCTCACAAGAAATTGTGGGGCTTTATTTATTCTAATGCTTGTCTTGCGATATAAAACTTATAGCTCCTGTATATTTATCTTTTTGCTTTAAAAAGCAAATGCCTTTAAATTTAACGGCTTGTTTAGAGCCCCATTAGCTCAGTAGGATAGAGCACGGGATTCCTAATCCCGGTTAGCCCAGGTTCGAGTCCTGGATGGGGCACCAGAACCAAAACATTCTAACTCAAGGAGTGACGATAAATGCTTAAAGCACAAAAAAAAATGACTAAGAAAGAGCTGAAACGCGATCCCCTGCTGGATACGATGGTTCGGACACAGACTTTTTATGAAGACAATAAAAAACGAATACATGGAATAGGTGGCGGCTTTATCGCCATAGCCCTGATAATTTTCCTGCTAAGTTTTTTGCATCAGAGTAACGAAACTGAGGCCGCCATTCTATTGGGCAAGGCCCAGGCCGAGTTTGAAGACAGGAATTTTGATAAGTCCCGTCAGTTTCTTGAGTATCTGATTGACGGTTATACGGGCACCACCTCGGGTGATCAGGGTATTTTTCTGTTGGCTAACATAAATTATCAGGAAAAGAAATATGCCGAAGCCCGCGAGCTATTTCAGAAGTTTGTAGACAATTACTCCGGCAGCAATATTCTGTTGTCATCCGGGTATGCCGGACTGGGCGCCTGTTATGAGGCCGAGGGCAACTACGGCGCGGCCGCCAAGGCCTTTTTACAAGCCTGGAAAGCGGCAGATGATTTCCCCGAAGCGCATGATTATCTGTATAACGCGGCGATAGATTTTGAATTTGCCGGTGATATTCAAAAGGCTACCGAATATTACAATAAGCTGATTGATGAGTATCCCGATTCTTCCCATCTTTTTGACGCCAGGGCTAAAATAGCCATGCTGGCGGCTAACTAAGGAAAAACAGCTATGGGCCTTCTACCCTCGGAAGAAGAACTCTTTCTGCCGGTTTACAAAAGATTTCCGGCCATGATCGATCATGGCCGGGATGTTCACCTTTATGACGTTGAGGGCAAAAAGTATCTTGATTTCCTTTCCGGGATTGCCGTAAGCGCTTTGGGGCACAATCACCCCGATGTTGTGGAAGCTCTGAAAAAGCAGCTTGAAAGAAACCTGCACCTGAGCAATTACTTTATTCAGGATATTCAACTGCAACTGGCTTCTAAACTTTTATCCCAAACACCTTACGATAAACTATTTTTTGCCAATAGCGGCACCGAGGCCATTGAGGGCTTAATAAAATTGGCGCGCAAATGGGGCGGAAAAAAGGGAAAGAAAAAGATAATAGCATTTGAAGGCGGCTTTCATGGCCGAACCCTGGGGGCGGTAAGCATTACGGGGCAGGGTAAATACCGTGATAACTTTGAGCCCCTGTTGCCCGGAGTAGAGATTGTGCCCTTTAATGATGTGACAGGCTTTAAAAAGGCGCTTTCGCCGGATGTAGCCGCTGTTTTTTTTGAAGGAATCACCGGCGAGGGAGGCATACGTCCCGTATCCCCGGGACTGTTGCAGGCCCTTAAAGAAGGGCGCGATACCTATAACTACTTGATTTTTGTCGATGAAATCCAAACCGGCGTGGGACGGACCGGGCGTTTTTATTATTCGGAGAAATTCCCGTTTATACCCGATGCACTGGCTACGGCCAAGGGGCTGGGAGGCGGTCTGCCCCTGGCAGCTTTTTTAGTGGCCGGGCACTTAAGCCATGTATTTGACCCCGGAGAGCATGGCACAACCTATGGCGGCAATCCCCTGGCTTGTGCCAGCGGGCTGGCCACGGTAACGGCCGTGGCAAAAACATCCTTTTTGCAACAGGTTACCGAAAACGGAAAATATCTGATGGCACTTTTGCGGGATATAGCGGGCCGTTTTCCTCAATTATGCGGGGAAGTGCGTGGAGAAGGACTGATGTGCGGCATGGATGTAAGGCGAAACGGGCCGGAAATAATGCGCGCTGCCTTTGAAAAGGGGCTTATCTTTAATATCGCCGGCGGCGGCGCCACCCTGCGTTTTTTACCGCCGCTTATTGTGGAAAAGGCGCACATAGATGAAGCCATGGAGAAATTGACAGACACATTAAAAACATTCCAATAAAAATTGTGTACGACTATTTGTTTATATCCGAGCAGATGTTGAGCCTTTTGGCCGTACTCTGTTTTTATTTCATCGATCACTATAGTCGCTATCAGCATAAAAAATGGCAGGACCCTCAATTTGAAACGCCGTCCCACAGCGCAAGGATAAACAGGGTGTTGCTGACGGCGGCCATCGTTCTTTTGGGGCTGGCATTTTTATCTTCTCAAATATTTACCATCCTTTATGCTTCCGGAATTTCGGAGCTGGAGCCCCTTATTTTTATGGGAGGCACGGTACGTTTTATCCTTTTCCTTATGCTGTGGAGTGGCTGGTTTAATATATTGTTTGTACTGATGATCCTGACCTATTTTAAGCTTAAGCCCGGAGAACGGTATCCGGTTTTGCACAAAATGATGCTGATAGTGGGAGGCCTTGTCGTGACTCTGGCCGGATTGAAGGTACTGGCATATTTTATTTCATTAAAGTCGCTTTTAATCCCCGGGCTGAACCGGCCCGCCCATAGCGTAACCGCGGGCGGATTTATCGCTCCGGCGGAGCTTTTTATTCTCGCCCTTTTGCTTGTCATTTTTTCTTTCAGCTACCGCCTGTTACGCTCAAAGCGAAAAAACCTGTATTACAGTGTCTATCTGGTTGTTAATCTTCTTTTATTTTTGTTTTTATTGATTCCTTATTATCAATTGGCCACGTTGTTGTTTAATGTAAACCTTCCTTCGTCGGCGGGAGTAAGCGGTTTTACTTTCGAGAGCTATTACGTGTTGCTTGTTTTAGGCTTTCTGTTTGGCAGCGCGGTTATTTCCGTAATCATGGCCGGCGTATATATCGCGCTTAGCGATAAGATGCTGGTACCTTCCTTTGGGAGGGCCTATGCCCTTAAATATGCCGCCATCAACTTTTTAACGGTGCTGCTGCTATCCATGCTACCAATTTATCCACTATTAATAAAAACAGTTTTTTCTTAAGATCGGGACGGAGATTTTAATGTTTTCACAAAAATTATTGATCAGGCTGAAGAATGCATTCAATATTGCTGTTTTAACCGGGGCAGGGGTGTCGGCGGAAAGCGGTGTACCAACCTTCCGGGGCAAGGACGGCTTATGGAAGGATAAAGAAGTGGAAAAACTGGCCACGCTGGAAGCCCTCGAAAATGATCCGAAACTGTTTTGGGAATTTTATTCCTGGCGTCGCCAATTGCTCAAGGAGATAAAACCCAACTTTGCCCATTTTTCCATGGTGGATATTGAAAATTATTTCGAAGATTTTACTCTGATCACTCAAAATGTGGATAACCTGCATACGGTGGCCGGAAACAGTAATGTGCTGGAGTTGCATGGAAATATTACCCGTAACCGTTGTTTACGCTGTGACCATGTGGTGCCGATGGAACAAAGTGCCGGTCAGGAGATACCATATTGTGATAAATGCGGAAATATAATGAAACCCGATGTTATTCTGTTTGGAGAAGCCTTAAACGAAAAAATTTTAAGAAAAGCTCAAACGGCCAGCGCCGAGTGCGAAGTCTTTTTCTCCATAGGAACCTCTTCCGTTGTGGAACCGGCCGCATCTTTGCCCTACATCGCCAAGGGTAACGGTGCCTATCTGGTAGAGATTAACACGGAGGAGACGCCGCTTTCCGAAAACGCCGATGAAGTGATCCGTATGTCCGCTTCCAAAGCACTAACCGGCCTGGTCATGATTTTGGATAGAATACGTTAATGAGAATTAAAGCTTTATATGTAACCGCTCTGTTGGTTTTCAGCCTTACAGGCTCCTGCGCCTACTATAATACCTTTTTTAACGCGGAGCAGTATTTTAAATCCGCCCGGCTAAAAAAGGAGGCAGCCAAGGGCAGGGAACAAATTCCACGAGATGCCAAAAAGAATTTTCAAAAGGCCATAGAGAAATCCTGGAAGGTGATAAACCTCTATGGCGATAGCAGCAGTTGGGCCGATGACGCCTTGTTCCTCATTGGAAAAAGCCACTATGAACTGGAAGAGTATGACAAGGCCCGTGAGATATTTGAACAGTTCGCCCAAAAATATATAAATTCGGAATGGTTGCCGGATTCTAAATTATGGTTGGGAAAGGCTTACCTTAAGCTGGGAGAGAATGAAAAGGCTCTGGAGAGATTCTCCGCTATTCTGGCCGGTGATTCCGACGATGATCTAAAGGCGGAGGCACATCTGTATCTGGCGCATCTCTATTTTGACTCGGAAACCTACGATAAAGCCATCGAACATTATGAGCAGGTGCTGGAACTGAGCAGCGACGAAGCGGTGAGCACGGAGGCTCTTTTTTCTCTGGCGGAGGCTAATTACGCTTTGGGAGATTATGACCGGGCTATTGAAAACTACGAGGATATTCTAAAATATGATATCCCCATGACCCGCAGATATGACGCCCTGGCTAAATTGATAGACGCCCTGATAGAGAAAAAAGATTATGACGCGGCTATCGCTCTGATGAGAAATATCCTCACCGACCAACGCTATAAGGACTATTTCTCGCTCATCGAGGTGAAGCTGGCCAATATTTCGGAATTTCAGGAGAGCAAGGACTTTGCCCGTAGCCAGTACCGGGAAGTATTAAAAAAATATCCCCGTACGGAGGGAGCGGCCCTGGCCGCGTTTTATCTTGGCCAGCAATTTGAATATGATTTGGGACAATTTGATTCCGCCAAGGTAATGTATGACAGGGTACGAAAAGAGTTCGCGAAATCAGAAGCGGTAGAAGAGGCTGGCAAAAGGGGGAAACTGCTAAGCGCCTATCTTAAAATAAAGAACCAGTTGGATAAGGATTTTGAGGATTTATATAAACTGGAACATGGAGATTCCTCATTGGTGGATAGTTTGGTCACGGGGCTGGATACGATTGAAACCGTGGAAAAACAATTTCCCGACAGGGCTAATGATGACAATGCAGCGACGGATGAAAGAAACAGGGCTATTGCTTCTCAAAAGGATTCACAAAATGGGAATGCGGATAAGGAAAATTCCGCGGGGCCCATCTCGGAAAGGGCCCGGTTAAAAAAGACAAAAAAGGTAAAAGAAAAAAAAGTAGCGGTCAGCCGTAATGCCGATCAGGTGCAAAAAAGCATACACCGCAATCTATATAACCTGGGTGAATTTTTTCTGTTAACCTATGATCGTCCCGATAGTGCCCTGAGGCCTTACCGGGAATTTATTCAGCGTTATCCCCAGGATACCGTCCTGACTCCGAAAGCTTATTATTCTCTTTATACCGCCTACCAGTTGTTGGGAGATTCCAGTGATGCGCAAAAAGTAAAAGCCGATCTGTTTGAACTGTTCCCGGAAAGTATATACAGTAAAAAGCTGCAGGGCCGGCTTGAGGAAAAAAATAAACAGGAAATATCCGCCGCGCATAAACAATACCTCGAGGCGGAATCCTTTTGGGACAAGGGGGAATATGACAAAGCTATTCGTATTTTCCGGCATATCGCGCGTCAGGATTCCGGCTCGCAATGGGCCTTAAAGGCGCGTTATGCGGTGGCCTGGCTTTATGAAAATGTTATCAACGACAGGGATAAGGCGCTGGAGGCCTATAAGGTGTTGGCGGCGGAATTTCCCAATAGCCCTACGGGCAGGCTGGCCCGCAAAAAGATAGCACCGCCTCCGCCCGAAAAAAAGGAAACGGCACCGGCAGACACAACGGCGATAAAAAATAAACCTCCGCAAAAAGAATTGATTGAAAATTTTGAAAAAAAATTGGCACCCAAACCGGGAACTGAAAAGAACAATGGTGAAATGGAGGATGTGGAACCGGCCCGGAAAATAAGCCCTTTCCGAAAAGGTCTCCTGAAATCACGGGATAAGAAAACGGGAAATAAAAAAGATGATAAAGATTGAGAAACGTTTTCATCTTTTTATACTATTGGGTTTATTTTTAATTGTAAACTCTCTTATATTCTCCTGTGCGAATGGACGCGGTCTGCGTCAGTCTGCTCATGCCGATGGCCGGCATGGCTTTCGGGGCCGGGCGATGGAAAACACCATCCGCGGTCTGGCCTCCTACTACGGAAAAAAGTTTCATGGACGCACGACGGCAAATGGCGAGGTATTTAACATGTATGCCTATACCGCCGCCCATAAAAGCCTTGCATTTGGCACGATGTTGGAGGTCACCAATTTAAGCAATGGAAAAAAAGTGGTGGTACGTATAAACGATCGTGGACCGTTTGTTCGAAACAGAATATTGGATTTATCATACGCCGCGGCCAAGGAAATTGGAATGTTACGATCCGGGACGGCTGAAATTGAAGCCCGGATAATAAGCCGCGCAAAATAAAAACTGGACAGAATCAAGAAAGGATGTCTGATGGGAAGTTATGTTGAGTTAAATGATAATAATTTTGAAGATGAGGTGATTAATTCTCCCATACCGGTATTGGTAGATTTTTGGGCAGAGTGGTGCGCTCCCTGTCGCATCATCGCTCCGGTTGTAGAGGAATTGGCTGGTGAACTGGCCGGTAAGGTTAAGGTGGGTAAAATGGATGTTGACAGCAATCCGCAAACTTCCATGAAATTCGGTATTCGTTCCATTCCTACCTTATTGATTTTCAAGAACGGTCAGCCCGTGGATACAATTGTTGGCGCCGTTCCCAAAAATGTAATTGCGGATAAACTTTCAGCGCAGCTTTAACTTCAAATGCCCCGGCATTATCCGGGGCCTCTTTTATGATTAATTTCCATAATGTACAGTTTATAAAAAGTCTCATTAATCTGGAGCATCGCCCTCAACCGGAGTTGATGGAAATTTGCTTCATCGGCAGGTCTAATGTGGGAAAATCCTCTCTGCTGAACGCCCTGTTTGGAACCCGCAAGCTGGTAAAGGTCTCCTCCACCCCGGGAAAGACGCAGCTTGTCAATTACTTTATGGTGGATAACCGTTTTTATTGTGTTGATCTACCCGGCTACGGTTTTGCCCGTTTACCGAAAAAAGAGCAGGTGAAGTGGCAAAAGATGATAGAGGGGTATTTATTGGGAAATGACTGCCTAAAAAAGATATATCTTCTGCTGGATGCCCGTCATGAGTTGCAAACGATTGACCGCCAAATGATCGAATGGCTTAACCATTATGGATTAGATTACAGCATCATTTTAAGTAAATGTGACAAAATCTCCAAAAATGCTTTAAATAAAACCATAAATGACTTTAAGAAAAATATACCTTCTGTTGAGATTTTGCCTTTTTCTATTAGGAATAATGAAATGATTGTCGGTCTGAAAAAGGAAATCGCCCGCCTGGGAATGTGATAACGGTTCTTTTTCTTGACAATATAATTTATTATCTTAAATTTTCAATCCAACGATACTATTTGATAAAGATCACACATTTATCTAAAATTTTTATTGTACTGCCCGTGACCATGGAGGCGTTTTGGCTGTAAAAAATATTGATGTAATAGATTCTCCGCTGGATTTGGGAAATTCAAATGCCGTTGAAATGGCTTCGGAATGGATGGCTTTGATACGAAAGGTCGAGAAGGAGAGGAAAGAGATTGCTCTTGGCGGAGGGGAAGCCAATATCGCCCGGCAGCATAAAAAAGGACGCTTAACAGCACGCGAACGCATTGATTTGTTGTTGGATAAAGACAGCTCCTTTCATGAGTTGGGGCAGTACGCGGCCTTTGGAATGTATAGAGAATGGGGCGGTGCTCCCGCCGCCGGAGTTATAACCGGATTGGGTTATATCCGGAACCGCCTGTGCATGGTTATTGCCAATGACGCCACCGTTAAGGCCGGTTCATTTTTTCCTATGACAGCTAAAAAAGTAATTCGCGCCCAAACCATTGCCATGGAAAATTATATCCCCGTGATATATCTGGTAGATTCCGCCGGTATTTTTTTGCCTCTTCAGGAAGATGTGTTCCCGGATCAGGATGACTTTGGCCGGGTGTTTTATCTTAATGCGCGCATGACGGCGCTCGGTATTCCCCAGATCACTGCTATTATGGGTATGTGTGTGGCGGGTGGCGCCTATCTGCCGGTGATGACCGATACGGTTTTGATGACGGAGGGCAGTGGGTTGTTTTTAGCCGGCCCGGCTTTAGTGAAGGCTGCCATAGGTCAGGAAATAAGCGCCGAAGAGTTAGGGGGCGCGGAAATGCATGCCGCGATCAGTGGTACAATCGATTTTAAGGAAAAAGATGATCCATCCGCCCTTAGGCATGTGCGTAAACTGGTGGCTCTTCTGCCCGCCGCTTACGATGCCAGGTATGAAAAAAAACGGGAGCCGCTCTATCCGGAACCGCTGACGGCAGTAGTGCCCATGGAAACCGGTAGTCGTATGTATGATGTGCGTGACGTTCTGGCACGGATTATTGACGGCTCGGAATTCGTTGAGTATAAAAAAGAGTATGGTCAAACCCTGGTTTGCGGCTATGCGCACATAGGCGGGTATGCCGTGGGCATAGTGGCCAATCAGAAGAACCATATTATACGCAAGGGAAAGCCCCCACAGTTCGGGGGGGTTATCTACAAGGAAAGTGCGGAAAAGGCTGCCCGCTTTATAATGGATTGCAATCAGAAAAAGATTCCGCTTTTGTTTGTGCATGATGTTAATGGTTTTATGGTTGGCAGGGATGCCGAGCAAAGCGGGATTATTAAAGCCGGTGCCAAGATGGTCAATGCCGTTTCTAATTCGGTTGTGCCCAAGATATCCCTGATAATAGGCGGTAGTTTTGGGGCGGGCAATTATGCCATGTGCGGCAAGGCCTACGCGCCTAACTTTATATATGCCTGGCCCAATGCTCATTATGCCGTAATGGGTGGCGCACAGGCGGCCAATACCCTTGCCGGCATAAAGATCAAACAAATGGAAAGGGGCGGGGCACATCTTGATGAAAAAAAACGTCAAAAAATTATCGATGAAATAAAAGCGACATATGACGCGCAGTCAACGGCACAGTATGCCGCCGCCAGGCTTTGGGTGGATGAGGTGATTCTGCCCGGGGAAACCCGGGAAAAACTCATTGTAAGTTTAAGAGCCGTCAATCTGAACCCTAATATTGCCAGCCGTCGTTTTAATCCAGGCGTTATACAAACCTGATGGGGTAATACTATGGAAGTGGTAACAACCAAGAGGGAGAAGCATCATCTTAGGATAAAGCTTAACAGACCGGAAAAACGTAATGCGCTGAATGATGACATGGTTGGAGCGTTGAAGCTTGCCTTTAGAAATGTACAAACGGATAGGGAAATACGCAGCGTATCCATAGAAGGTGAAGGAAAAGCATTTTGTAGTGGTGCCGATTTATCTTATCTTAAAAAGATATCGGATAACACCTTTGAAGAGAATTTGGCCGATTCTCAATCGTTAGCCAAGTTGTACTATCAAATATACACCTGTGAAAAGCCTGTCCTGGCGCTTGTGGATGGGCCGGCCCTGGCAGGCGGTTGCGGGCTGGCCAGTGTCTGCGATATTATTATTGCCTCAAAGAAGGCCCGTTTCGGTTATCCCGAGGTGCGTATCGGCTTTGTGCCGGCGCTGGTTTCCGCCATGCTAATACGGCAATTGGGTGAACGCAGGGCTATAGAACTGATGTTAACCGGGAGAATCATATCTGCGACCGAAGCCAGGCAAATAGGTATGATAACCCATCTCGAAGAGAATATCGAAAAAAAACTGGACGAGTACATCGATCTTTTTGAGGAAAATGCGCCGGGGGCCATGGCTGCCACAAAAAACATGATCCATGCCTTTACCTACAGGGAGATGTATGATGATCTTAACCGTTTAAGCGAAGTAAACGCACGTTTCCGGGATGAAGCTGAGTTCAAAGAAGGAATCGACAGCTTTTTAAATAAACGTAAACCAAACTGGATATCGACTCAATAAACGCAAGGGGGACCTTATGCTCGTATTGACACGGAGGTTGGGAGAATCGATCACAATCGGCGATAATATTAAAATTATTATTGTGGATATTGATGGTAATCAGGTAAAACTTGGTATCGAAGCTCCCAGAGAAGTGGAAATATACAGAGAAGAGTTGTATGAAAAAATCAAGGGTATCTCCTTTGATGAACAGCGTAAAATGCCAAATGCCTCAAAAGACTGATCCCCGCGCATTTCGATGAATGCCTGGTTGCCCTTTGCCATCGCCACAGGTCTTTTATTTGGCATGCAAACCATTCTTATTAAAAAACTTTCCGTTTCATATAGTCAGCATACGGTTATGGCTGCGGTCTTTTTAATTGCGGCCATAATATTTGTCCCATTTCTTAGCCGGTTTTCAATTTCTGATTTACCGGTTTTCTTTTTATGGACGGGACTGTCCTTCATAATAAATATCTTTGCCTTTTCCCTGCTTTATCTGGCTATAAAAAATGCTCCGGTATCGCTGGTGGCTCCTTTTTTTAACCTCACTCCCGTGTTTGTTATTTTTACCGGTATAATCGTTCTTAATGAACAGCTTTCTTCCAAACAGGTGGCGGGAATTGTGGTCATATTTCTGGGGGCCGTTCTGTTGCAACTTCCGGAAATGCGCGATGCCCTCAGCAGGGGAGTGTTTAACCGAAGTGTCAAGAGTGTGTTTCTGGCGCTTTTGGTCTCTTTTTTGTGGAGCTTTACCGCGCCCATGGAGAAGAAAGCCTTGCTTGCGGGAAACAGTATAAGTTACGGGTTTATGATCAATTTGCTCCTGGGGCTCTATTTTGGGGGCAGGGTAGTACTGGCTAAAAGGGAAAAGTTGGCGCTTATTATAAAACAACACGCATTGTTAATGGTAGGCGTGATAACCGGCACAATGGCCCTGGTTCAATATCAGGCTATTTTGCTGCAAAAAGTGGGGCCGGTGATTGCCTACAAAAGAGCAGGTGTTATTTTAAGCATTGGCTACGGCATATTGATCCTAAAAGAAAAGGCCGGCTATTATCGTATATTTGGAGCGGTGGCAATAATAGCCGGTGGATTTATTCTGGTCTGAAGATTCCGGTTAGTAAAATGGTGTTACCCAGAAGATAAAAAGCCGATTAAAGATACTTATCCGATTTATCCTCAAAATATTTATCAACAAATTTTTCATTCTTGTTATGAAGTTCCTTGTATAATTTTTTCTTATACAATTTCTGAACATCGTTAATGGCGTTAAAAGCTTTCTCGGGGTCATCGGAAAGTTTTTCGGGATGGGCGCTAAAGAAAATTTTTGCGAACTCCACGGACATCTGATCTTTATCCATCATTTCAAAATCCTCCTAAAAATTCAAAAACAGGGCAGAGAAGTAACTCAATTAAAATCGTGCTAAAGATACGTACATTATGCACATTATACCACATATAAGTTTACATAATATATATTATATAACACATTGTAGGAAAGATGTTTGTTGCTAAGTCTATATTTATTAATATGTTTTGTGGAAAAATATTTTATCGGAAATTGTAAAATAAAAAAGGCCCCAACGGATACATATGCGGGGCCTTCATGTTTTAAGACGATAGATGTGTTGATTAGGTGGCGACGATATTTACCAGCTTGCCGGGAATGACAATAATTTTTCGAATAGTCTTGCCTTCAAGAAGTCCGGGAATACGTCCATGGCCCAGAGCGAGTTTCTCGGCTTCTTCCCGACTTATTTTTCTTGAGGCCATTATTTTTTCACGAATCTTTCCGTTTATCTGGATAACCCATTCCACCTCATTGACTTCCAGAAGTTTTTCATCATACTCGGGCCAGCTTTGGCTGGTTATCTCTCCCGGAAAGTCCAGGCGTTCCCACAACTCCTCGGTTATGTGTGGCGCAAAAGGATTAACCAAAATGAGAAAAGTTCTCATTACATCCACCGGTAAATATTTCCATTTGTTGGCCTCGTTGACAAAAATCATCATGGCGGAAATAGCGGTATTAAATCTCAGGTTCTCTATATCTTCCGTAATTTTTTTAATGGTTTGATGCAGAACGCGTAGTTGATCATCATTGGCCGGTTTTTCCGGGTTAATTTCCTGTTCGCTGTCATCGGTATACAGGCGCCACAGGCGGTTTAGAAAGCGGCTGATGCCCTCAACACCGCTCATACTCCACGGCTTCATCGCTTCAAGGGGCCCCATAAACATTTCGTACATGCGCAGGGCGTCCGCGCCGTAACGCTTTATAATGTCATCTGGATTGATAACATTGCCCCTGCTTTTACTCATTTTAAAGGAGCGCGCGTCCACGCGTATGCTTTTATCTTCGGCCAGAACAAAAAAATCACCCGCTTTAGCCACACGGTTCTCTTCAATTCTTTCCGCGGTTATGCCCCGCTCTTCCAGCTCCTCCGTGCTTAGGCCGTTGATGTCCTCAAAGGATACGTAGCTTCCATCTTTTTTCCGGTAGGCGGTATATTCTGTTTCACCAAGGATCATACCCTGATGGACAAGCTTTTTAAAAGGCTCCCTGGTAGATACCACATTAATATCGTAAAGTACCTTGTGCCAGAACCGGGCATATAAAAGGTGCAATACGGAGTGCTCGGCCCCTCCCACATAAAGGTCCACATTCATCCAGTATTTCTCTTTTTCTGGATCAATGAGTTCCCTGGAATTATGAGGGTCTATATAGCGCAGATAGTACCAGCAAGAGCCTGCCCATTGTGGCATGGTGTTGAATTCGCGTCGGTACACCACGCCCTCTTTCTCATAATATTTCCAGGATTCCGGAGCCCGTGACAGCGGAGGCCGGGGCTCGGTCTCGTTTTCCTTAACCGCCCGTGGCTTATAGTCTTCCATCTCAGGCAGGGTTACCGGCAGTTCCTCTTCATCCACAACGCTGGTATGGCCTTTGTCGTCATGCAAAACGGGGAAAGGCTCACCCCAATATCTTTGACGGCTGAACAGCCAGTCACGTAGTTTATAGTTAACTTTACGCCGGCCACTGCCCTGTTCTTCCAGCCAAAGGATCATTTTTTCCTTAGCCTCCTTTACGGCAAGGCCGTTTAAAAATGAGCTGTTTATGGCCGGGCCGTCACCGGTATAGGCTTTTCCTTTAAAATCTGCCGGCGGTTGTACGGTCCGGATAACAGGCAGATCATATTTTTCGGCAAATTCGTAATCGCGTTCGTCCTGGGCAGGTACGGCCATAATGGC
>JALXBH010000210.1 GCA_026991535.1 Calditrichia bacterium
CAGGGCCGTTACCGAGGAGGAGATATGCTTAAAATAGGCCGGGTCGCCCGTAAAACGGTTGCCGTGTTCGGGATATTTCTGATAGGCGCGGCGGAAAAAATCCGGGGTATCGGTCACATAGCTGTAGCTGCCTTCCAGCACGGCCAGGGCCTCTTCGGCCGGACCGAGGATAAAGGCGGCGCCACCGGCGGCGGCGGTATATTCCAGAGCGTTGCCGGGCTTGCCCTGGGCCGTATCCATGCCGATGGCCAGGGCGTAATCGCCCATGCCGCTGCCCACAAAACCGAAAGCGGCCTGCATGGCCTCGGTGCCCGCCTTGCAGGCAAATTCCATATCGGCCGCCAGGGTCACCGGGGCGATATCCAGTATCTGGGCCAGCATGGTGCCGGTGGGCTTTACGGCGTATGGGTGCGACTCCGAGCCGACCCACACCGCGCGGATATCGGCCGGGGCCACGGCGCAGCGGCTGAGGGCGTTGCGCGTCGCCTCCACGGACATGGTCAGCGTATCCTCATCGGGGCCGGGCACGCTTTTCTGCTCCACCGGTAAAAAATTCCTGTCCTGGCCGTCGCGCCACAGCCTGGAAATCTCCACGGCCTTAACGCGATAGGCGGGAACATAGGCCCCGTACCCCACAATACCGACGCCACGGGCCGGCTTCATAACTTTACTCATACAACATCCTGTTTTCATCTTGTGAAACGGCGCCGGGAGGCATCTTGTTGTCCCCGGACTTTCTCTTTTTTACGCCTAAACTTTTCTGAGCTGCGACAGGTCGCAAATATATCGCCACTCCATGGGCGTTACCGGCTGTACCGACAGACGGCTGCCTTTCTGCAGCAAACGCATCTGCGACAGCAAAGGATGGGACTTCAGCTCGGTCAGTGTAACCGGACGAATGAATTCCTCGCGCGCCCGGACGTCCATCATATACCAGGTGGGCTTATCCGCCCTGCTCTTTGGATCAAAATATTTATGATTCGGATCCAGGGCAAAGTGATCGGGATAGGCGCCGCGCACAATTTCCACAATACCGACAATGGCCATCGGTTTTACCACGCTGTGATAAAAAAAGGCCAGGTCGCCTTCCTTGATTTCATCCCGGATAAGATTGCGCGCCTGATAGTTGCGAACACCTTCCCAGGTGGTCGTCATGTTTTGCTCATTTTTTAGATCATCCCAACTATATGTGTTGGGTTCGGTCTTTAACAGCCAATAACGCATATCCCCCCCACTCTATTTTGTTTTCCACTTATCTAAATAACGCTCATCGCGGATATCCCACTCTTCCGCTTCAAACAGGGCGTCATCCGTGGCCGTGACCACCCAGTAAATAAAGGCGGCCACCTCTCCGGCCGGAACCAAGGCGCCCTCCTTATAAAATTGATGGAATTTCTCCAGGTGTGGAAAGCGGCGCCTGTCGCCGCCGCGAATGTGGGCCTGCATCTCCGTATCCACAATGCCCGGACGCAGCGAGCCGAAACGGATGCCGGGCCGGCTGTGTTCTTCCCGCAGAATGCGGTACATCATATTAAGGGCCGCCTTGGAGGCGCAATAGGCGCCCCAGGAAGCGATGGGATAATGGGCCGCCCCCGAGGAGATGTGCAGCACGCGGGCCTCCCTTAACACGGGCAGGAGCTGTTGGGTTAAAAAGAGCGGCGCGTTGAGATTGATCTCCATCACCCGCCTCCACTCCTCTTCCGGGATGCTCAGGGTATCGGTGATCGGCCCCAGTATGGCGGCATTGTGGATCAGGACCCCCAGCGGTTCCCCGACCGCCGCGGCTATTTTCGCGCGTTCCCCCGCGTCGGCCACATCGCCCTTCAGGGGTATGATGTGCCCGGGATGGGAAGCGGCCGTCTCCTCCAACAGGGCCCCGCGCCGGCCGACGATATAAACGGTATGGCCCTTTTCCGCAAAAAGATGCGCGGCGGCTTTGCCGATACCGCTGCCGCCACCGGTAATTAAAACTGTTTTATTCTTCATAAAAAGGATAGATTATTTTGATGAACCGGGAGAGAGTGTAAGGTTTTATCTTCTCAAATTCAACTATCCCGGACAACTTCTCCTTAATCGCCCCCTGGCGATAGACCGTGCCGGTCAGCGCGTCCAAATATTCCCCGGGGACGGAGGGCTGTCCGGATGTGATTTTTTCGATTTTTCCGCCGGAAACGGTTATCCGCCACGGGCCGCCGGAGGCGGGCGTCTCCAGGGTGAAGCGCGGCGTGCGGCCATAGCGCCAGGCGTCGCTTTGGTAGCGCTCCCGGCAGAGATCCGCCACCCCCTGTCTGTCCTGTTCACTCAGGGCCCACTCTCCGCGGATGGCGAAATGCCGCCGCAGGTGGTTGATCAACCCTTCGCGGAAGGCACTCATCTCCATGGGCGCGGGCAGCATTTCCCGGATGTTGCCCACCGGACTGCGCCGCGAGGGGCGGCTGTGGCTTTTGATGGATACAGCGGTGGTTTGCAGGGCCCGTTTCAATCTGGACAAATCGCTGTTAAAAAGCAGGGTGCCGTGGGAGATCATCCGTCCGCGGCTGGTAAACTGGGCGTTGCCCGAAATTTTTTTATCCCCCACCACGATGTCATTATGCTCATTTTGCCGGGCCTCCAGACCCAGCGTCCGCAAAAAGGCAATCAGCGGTTGTAAAAAGGGACGGTAGTTATTGACCTGCCTGATATCCCGGCCGGTGATGAAGGCGAAGTTCAGATTGCCGGCGTCATGCACCACCGTGCCCCCCCCGGAAATGCGACGGATCAGGGCCATCCCTTCCCTTTCGATCCACTCCACGGCACACTCCCGCCAGGGATTCTGATTTTTGCCGATGACCACCGCCGGGCGGTTGACATAGAGCAGCACCAGCTCCAGGCCATGCGGCAGGTGGCGCACAAGATACTCTTCCAAAGCGGCGTGCCAGGCCGGATCGTTTTCTGTTGAAATATGTAAATACATTGCTTTGCTGTTCCCGTCACTGCTGAGTGGGGAATCTAATACTTTTTGGGGAAATAATATACAGGGCCTTTAGAGGGAAATGTTCTCGGCGAAGCGGACGGCCGGGCACGGGAAACGCGCGCAAGCGGACAGAGGTTGGGCGTCATTCGTTTTTCCCGCGGATGCTCCACTATTTTTTATTAGACATAATTCATTCCGTTTTGTATACTTTTTCAATCTCTTGCCGAAGGCGGCCGCCAAAAAGTCAACGGAGTTGACGAATATTATAAGTGGTCTTTAAGGAGGGAGGCGGTTATTTGGAATTAAACATCATAAGAATTATTTTTTAAGCCAAAAGATATAAAGATAAAACGGTTAAATTCCGTAAAATAAAGATAGTATGCGCAAGAACGCCGCCCGCTTACACATCAGACAGTCACCAGGCAATACATTTGCCCGTTTGCACCGGAATAAAACAGGAATAACAACATGACAAGCACCCAACAACGCGCCGCCCTGCAACGCCAGATATGGCAAATCGCCAATGATGTACGAGGCGCCGTGGACGGCTGGGATTTTAAACAGTACGTACTCGGCGCGCTGTTTTATCGTTTTATCAGCGAAAACTTTGCCAACTACATCGAAGGCGGTGATGAAAGCATCCATTACGCCGGGCTGGGCGATGAGATCATCACCCCGGAAATCAAGGACGACGCCATTAAAACCAAGGGCTACTTCATCTACCCCAGCCAGTTGTTCGTTAACATCGCCGGGAACGCCCATGACAACGACAGCCTGAATACGGATTTAGCGGAGATATTCGCCGCCATTGAGGCCTCGGCCAACGGTTATCCCTCGGAGAGCGACATCAAAGGGCTGTTTGCCGACTTTGATACCACCAGCAACCGCCTCGGTAGTACCGTTAAAGAAAAAAACGCCCGCCTGGCCGCCGTGCTCAAGGGGGTGGCCGGTCTGGACTTTGGCAGCTTTGACGCCAGCCACATCGACCTGTTCGGCGACGCCTATGAGTTTCTTATCTCCAACTACGCCGCCAATGCCGGTAAGTCCGGGGGCGAGTTTTTCACCCCGCAACACGTTTCCAAACTCATCGCCCAACTGGCCATGCACAAACAGAGCAGCGTCAATAAAATCTACGACCCCGCCTGTGGTTCCGGCTCCCTGCTGCTGCAAGCCAAAAAGCACTTTGACGCCCATATGATCGAAGAGGGCTTTTACGGCCAGGAGATCAACCACACCACCTATAACCTGGCGCGCATGAACATGTTTCTGCACAACATCAACTACGACAAGTTCGATATTCAACTGGGCAACACCCTCATCGATCCCCGTTTCGGCGATGAGAAACCCTTTGACGCCATCGTCTCCAATCCGCCCTATTCGGTGAAATGGCCGGGCAGCGACGATCCCACGCTGATTAACGACGAGCGCTTTGCCCCCGCCGGCGTGCTGGCCCCCAAGTCCAAGGCCGACTTTGCCTTTGTGCTCCATGCCCTGAGCTATCTTTCCGGCAAGGGGCGGGCGGCCATTGTCTGCTTCCCCGGCATCTTTTACCGGGGCGGGGCGGAAAAGAAAATCCGCCAATACCTGGTGGATAACAATTATGTGGAAACCGTCATCGCCCTGGCGCCCAACCTGTTTTACGGCACCACCATCGCCGTGAATATTCTGGTGCTCTCCAAACACAAAAGCGACGCCGCCACCCAGTTTATCGACGCCGGCGGCCTGTTTAAAAAAGAGACCAACAACAACATCCTCACCGCCGGGCATATCGAACAGATTATGCGGGCCTTTGACAGCAAGGCCCATGTGGATCACTTTGCCATAACGGTGGACAACGACAAGATCGCCGAAAACGACTACAACCTGTCGGTCAGCAGCTATGTGGAGCCGGAAGATACGCGGGAAAAAATAGATATTGTTCAGCTTAATGCGGAGATAAAAACCACGGTGGCAAAGATCGACCGGCTGCGGGCGGAAATTGAGGCCATTGTGGCGGAGATAGAAGCATGAGCCTGATTAATTTTACGGAACCACAGAACACGTGGAATACACAGAAGTTAAAAAACAAAGTCTTTCCGTGTTTTTTGTGTATTCCGTGGTTAGAAATAAAAGGTACTACAAATGAACGCTGATGAACGCCGATTGGGGTTTCTGGAGAAGCTGCTGGATGGGGCTGAGGTTGAGTGGATGCAGCTTAAAGATATTTTTTATTTGAAGAATGGTTACACACCATCAAAATCAAAAAAGGAATACTGGGAGAACGGAACCGTACCATGGTTTAGAATGGACGATATCCGTCAAAACGGGCAAATACTTAATGACTCTTTGCAAAAGGTCTCTGAGAAAGCCGTAAAAGGAGGAAAACTATTTCCAGCCAACTCAATCATCGTTGCAACATCAGCAACGATTGGAGAACACGCACTTATCACTGTGCCATTTCTAGCAAACCAAAGATTTACTTGTTTAAGTCTAAAAGAAGATTTTAACGGGCGCTTTGAAATCAAATTTCTCTTTTACTATTGTTTTTTGTTGGCTGATTGGTGTACAAAGAACACGACAATGTCTAACTTTGCGTCTGTGGATATGGACGGGTTTAAAAAGTTTACAATCCCCATCCCCTGCCCCGACAAGCCGGAAAAATCGCTCCAAATCCAGGCGGAGATCGTCCGTATACTGGACGCCTTCACCGAGCTGACCGCCGAGCTGACCACCGAGCTGACCGCCCGCAAAAAGCAATACCAATACTACCGCGACCGCTTGCTGAGCTTTGAAGAGGGGGAAGTGGAGTGGAAGACGTTGGGGGAGGTGTGTGATTATGTAGACTACAGAGGCAAAACACCAAAGAAAACTTCGAAAGGAATCTTTTTGGTAACTGCGAAAAATATCAGGATGGGATATCTAGATTACCAAGCATCACAAGAATTTATTTCAGAAGGTGACTATGATGTCGTAATGCGTAGAGGTTTGCCTGAAATTGGCGATGTTCTAATTACAACAGAAGCTCCATGCGGGTTTGTTGCTCAAGTAGATCGCAAAGACATAGCTTTAGCACAGCGAGTTATAAAGTATAGAAGTAAAGATGAGCAGCTTCTGACTAATTCATTTTTAAAACACTATTTAATTGGTAGTGATTTTCAGAGAAAGCTTCTTAGAGCAGCTACAGGCTCTACTGTTAAAGGAATCAAAGGAAGTAAGCTACATAAGCTAACTATTCCCATTCCTCCCATTGCTGAACAAGCCCGTATTGTAGCCATTCTTGATAAATTCGACACCCTGACCACCTCCATCAGCGAAGGTCTGCCCCGAGAAATTGAGTTGCGCCAGAAACAGTATGAATATTACCGTGATTTGTTGTTGAGCTTTCCCAAACCGGAGGCGAGTTAATGGGACCACTGAACACACAGAATACACAGAAATAGAACCTTAGGATTTTCGGCAAAACAGCCCTTCCGTGTGTTCTGCGTTTTCCGTGGTTAAATTAAGAGAACAACCATGACAGATTATAAAACCATTGCCGAAGCAAATAAGTCCGAGATGATTGTTAAATGAGATCACAGAATACACCGAATACACAGAAAAAAATTGGATTTTTGGCGAAGCCGCCCTTCCGTGTGTTCTGTGTATTCCGTGGTAAAAAACAAAGGACAAAATCATGTCGGGTTTTATATTTAAAGATGAGAGTTACCGGATTCGTGGGGCTGTCTTTGAGGTTTACCGTGAAATGGGCTGTGGGTTTCTTGAAGCCGTTTATCAGGAATGTTTGGAAAAGGAACTTCAAAGACAAAACATTCCCTTTGTTTCACAGCCAGAGCTTGAGTTGTTTTACAAAAAGGAAAAACTTCAACAGATATACAAGCCGGATTTAATCTGCTATGGGAAGATTATCGTTGAGCTTAAAGCGGTTAAAGAGCTCTGTGATAAGCATCGCGCACAGTTGCATAACTACCTGAAAGCAACCGGGCTGCAATTGGGGTTTCTCGTGAACTTTGGGCACTACCCGAAAGCAACTATTGAGCGGATTGTTAAGTGAGACCACAGAATGCACCGAATACACGGAAAAAAAAATTGGACTTTCGGCGAAGCTACCCTTCCGTGTTTTCTGCGTGTTCCGTGGTTATAAACTTAAGAGAACAATAATGACAGACCGAAGCCAATAAATTTGACAACGACACGAAGTGAATCGTTAAATGAGAACACAGAATACACAGAAAACCTGGCCAGATATATACTCTTCCGTGTGTTCTGCGTGTTCCGTGGTTAAATTAAGAGAACAACCATGACCGACTACAAAACCATTGCCGAAACCAATAACTTTATCGTTCTGGATAAATACACCCGTGAGTGGCAGGTCAGGGAGAGCTATCAAAGCGAAGACGACCTGGAACGGGAATTTATCCGGGATTTGCAAAACCAGGGTTATGAATACCTGCCCGGGGTAAATACGCCCGAAGCCATGCTGGCCAATGCGCGCGAGCAGTTGCAAGCCCTGAACCGGGTAACCTTTTCACAGGGCGAATGGCAACGGTTTGTTGAGGAGTATCTGGACAGACCCGGCGAAAACATCGTCGATAAAACCCGCAAAATCCATGATGACTATATTTACGACTTTGTTTTTGATGACGGGCATATTCAGAACATCTACCTGTTGGATAAAAAAACGATTTCCCGCAACAGGCTGCAGGTGATCCGGCAGTTTGAACAAAGCGGCACGCACGCCAACCGCTATGACGTCACAATTCTGGTTAATGGCCTGCCGCTGGTGCACGTTGAGCTTAAAAAACGCGGCGTGGCCATCCGCGAGGCCTTTAATCAGGTGCACCGCTACAGTAAGGAGAGTTTTAACAGCGCCCATTCCCTGTATAAGTATTTGCAGTTGTTTGTTATTTCAAACGGCACCGACAGCCGCTATTTTGCCAATACCACCAAGCGCAACAAAAACAGCTTTGACTTCACCATGAACTGGGCCAAGGCCGATAACAGCCTGATCAAGGATCTGAAAGACTTTACCGCCACCTTTTTCCAGAAAAACACCCTGCTCAGCGTGCTGCTGCGCTACTCCGTGTTTGACGTCAGTGATACCTTGCTGGTGATGCGCCCGTATCAGATTGCCGCGACCGAGCGGATTTTATGGAAGATTAACAGCTCCCATGCCGCTAAAAACTGGAGCAAGCCTGAAGGCGGCGGCTATATCTGGCACACCACCGGGTCGGGTAAAACCTTAACCAGCTTTAAAGCGGCCCGCCTGGCCACGGAGCTGGAATTTATCGATAAGGTGTTTTTTGTGGTAGACCGTAAAGACCTGGACTACCAGACCATGAAAGAGTATCAGCGCTTTTCGCCGGATAGCGTCAACGGCTCGGACAGCACCGCCGGACTCAAGCGTAACCTGGCCAGGGATGACAATAAGATTATTGTTACCACCATCCAGAAGCTCAACAATCTGATGAAAAGCGAAAATGACCTGCCCGTTTACAACCGGCAGGTCGTGTTTATCTTTGATGAGGCCCACCGCAGTCAGTTTGGCGAGGCGCAGAAAAACCTGAAGAAAAAGTTTAAAAAGTATTATCAGTTTGGCTTTACCGGCACGCCGATATTCCCGCAAAACGCCCTGGGCGCGGAGACCACGGCCAGTGTGTTTGGCAGGGAGTTGCATGCCTATGTGATTACCGACGCCATCCGCGATGAAAAGGTGTTGAAGTTCAAGGTGGACTATAACGATGTGCGGCCGCGGTTTAAGGATATTGAAAGCGAGCGGGACGAGAAAAAACTAACCGCCGCGGAAAACAAACAAGCCCTGCTGCACCCGGAGCGCATTCGGGAAATATCGCAATACATCCTGAATAACTTCCGGCAAAAAACACATCGCCTGCAAGCCGGCGGCAGGGGCTTTAACGCCATGTTTGCCGTGAGCAGCGTGGATGCCGCCAAACTCTACTACGAATCGCTCAATCGCCTGCAGGAAGGCAGTGATAAGCCGTTGAAGATCGCCACCATCTTCTCTTACGCCGCCAATGAAGAACAGAATGCGGTAGGCGAAATTGCCGATGAAAGTTTTGAGGTCACGGCCATGAACAGCAGCGCCAAAGAGTTTTTAAGCGCGGCCATTAGCGACTATAACGCCATGTTCAGAACCAATTACAGCGTTGACAGCAACGCCTTTCAGAACTATTACCGCGATCTGGCCCAGCGGGTCATCAAACGGGAAATCGATCTGCTCATTGTGGTGGGTATGTTTTTAACCGGCTTTGACGCCCCGGCGCTGAATACCCTGTTTGTGGATAAAAACCTGCGGTATCACGGTTTAATACAGGCCTTTTCGCGCACCAACCGCATTTATGACGCCACCAAAACATTCGGCAATATTGTTACCTTTCGTAACCTGGAGCAGGCGACGGTCGATGCCATCACCTTGTTTGGGGATGCAAACACCAAAAACGTCATACTGGAAAAGAGCTACAGGGAATACATGGAAGGCTTTACCGATGTGGTCACCGGCGAGGCCAGGCGGGGTTATCTGGAAGTGGTGAAGGAGCTGGAACAGCGCTTCCCCAATCCCGAGGCGATTGAAAAAGAATCCGACAAAAAGGCCTTTGCCAAATTGTTTGGCGAATACCTGCGTGTGGAAAACGTGCTGCAAAACTACGATGAATTTACCAGCCTGAAAGCCCTGCAATATGTTGATATGGACGATCCCGGGGCGGTTGAGGCGTTTAAGGCCGGACATTATCTGAGCGATGATGACCTGAAAGCATTACAGGCAATAAAGGTGCCGCCCGAACGCAAAATCCAGGATTACCGCTCCACCTACAATGACATTCGGGATTGGCTGCGTCGGGAAAAGGCGGCGCATGAGCAAGACGCCTCAAGGATTGATTGGGATGATGTGGTGTTTGAGGTTGACCTGCTCAAATCTCAGGAGATCAATCTGGATTACATTCTGGAGCTGATTTTTGAACACAATAAAAAGCTAAAAGATAAAACGGTACTCATTGAAGACGTGCGCCGGGTGATCCGCGCCAGCCTCGGTCACCGCGCCAAGGAGAGTCTGGTCGTTGATTTTATCAATCAAACCGACCTCGATCAGATTGGCGATAAGGCCAGTGTAATTGATGCTTTTTTCACCTTTGCCCAGGCGGAACAACAACGGGAAGCGGAAGAATTAATTCGTGCCGAAAAGCTGAATGCGGAAGCGGCCAAACGCTACATCCTTACTTCGTTAAAGCGTGAATATGCCAGCGAAAACGGTACGGAACTCAATGCCATTCTTCCTAAAATGAGTCCGCTCAATCCGCGGTACTTAATCAAAAAACAGGCCGTTTTCCAAAAAATAGCCGCATTTGTTGAGAAGTATAAAGGTGTGGGCGGGCAGATTTAAGTTTGGTTATGAATAAAAAAAAGATTTACTTTGAAATAAGACTTTATAAGTAATGGACTAACAGGGACGTCAACGCGGAATTTGCCATCCGCCGGGTTTTTTGGTATGTTGAAAATTATTAAGGTCAGAACAATCCGGTTACGCCCGGGCCGTTAGCATCCGGGCCGGCCAAAAAAAAGCAGAGATTATGGAAAGTATAAAACTATTTCTTTTAAAAGTTGGACTGATCAAATTGACTCCGGCGAAAATAAGGAAATGGGCCGGGGATAAAAATTTAAGGTTGCTGGAATATGCGGTAAACAATGGTGATTTTAGCTGTCGCATACAGGTAGCTAAGGAAATCATAAATTTCGAAGATGATTATAGCTTTCCCATTCTAAAAAGATTATTGCATGATAAGGTTTTCCCTGTGGTTGAAGCTTCAATTTTATCACTTCACAGTTTTAGCCTGAGTCAACAGATGAAAGATGAAATTGAAAGTGTCATCAATGCCTGGGAGAAGAAAAGAGAAGCAAGAAAAAAGAATTGGAATAAGCCCGCGAAATTTAATGCCGGTTTAACCATAGACCGATCCCAGATGAAACGTTTGGCCCAATTAAAATCCCAGCTCGCGAAGCCGAAGGGCTCAATGTCAATAGGATAATAAGATGCCTTTTTTACTTATTGGATTTGTCTTTTTTACATTTAATGGATTAATTGTACTTAAAACCACTTCAATGCGCCATCCGTTTAATCCGGGGAAACATATTGAGGGAATACCGGCAATAGCTTTAGGTACCCTGTCTATGCTGTTTGGGATTTTTTGCCTGCTTGGTTTGCTATCTGTCTTTTAAACCGGAAAGAAAAGGCGAACAAACGCATTCCGCGGAATTTGTCACCCGTCCGGTTGCCGGAAAGCTCTTTGAACCGCGGAAAGTTTAGGCAGGTTTAAATTGCCGGCCACGGGATGTCTGAGATGGACCCCATTGTCAAGACCAAAGGAAGTCATCTGAATATCAATCCGCTGATGTCACAATATTGGTTTTTTGATTTAAAGAAGGTCGCCATGCGGAATTTGTATATTTCACAGCTACTCCAAACCCGGACATTTATGGAAGCTCTTGAGATATTTTTAGGCCTGAGACCATTAATCCCCAGGAGGAAAAGCAGCCATTTTAAACTTATTTAATATGTCGGTTCTAACCGGCACGGGAGGTAGGCCAACCAGGAGCCCGTCGGCCCTGCCCCGCTAAAATAAGTTTTTCATTGGCCTGGGCCTATGGCCGGCCGACAGGATTTTCCTGTCGTCAACGCGCAATTTGCCAGCCGCAGACTGCATAACCCTTTTAATTATGCCTTTTTTCAGACTTGTACTTTTTCCTTTTTGGAAATGATAGTTGTCTTTTTTCAATTCATTGGGATGATTTCAACAAATCATGCCCATAACTTTAATATTTCATGCGTATGATTTTGAGAAGTCTTGCGCAAGAGTTATCAAAGTATTGCGCAACTATTTTTTAAATTCATTATTTTCCGGCACAGTTTACCCCCAACAAGGTACATTTAACGGGGGACAAAAATCGCCGCTGATTTGCGGCGTTAGTTCAATTGTAAACCTGCTTATCATTTTCATTTATCTGTGCAAACCATGTTTTCATTATTTAGAGTCTGATCCGGCCTATAAGCAGGATTAATAGTATGGCATAATTGTTGATATCTATTTTTTATCTTGCATCATTGAGTGAGGATAACAAATATTAATACTCATTATTTGAATAGCCTGATTATATGGGATACAGCTTCTCTTTAAAATATCCTTCAATCAGGGATTAACAGGATACATATTCCGCTAACTCCCCGGACAGGTATCAATTACAATGCGAACTAAAAAACAGAACCTCGGGAGGATTCCATGAGCAAATTTTTTCCGTTTATGCTGCTGCCATTTTTTATTTGGGCCCAGGAAGCGGCTTTGAACACCATTACGATTGAATCATCATCGACAGTTCATCTTGTTGCCGATATAGTTTATTTTGATATAAAAATGTCGGTTGAAGACTCAGACCCTCAAAAGGTATATGAGGCCCATAAAAAACAAGAGCGGAAACTGCTGGATCTGTTAACGGGGTTTTCCATACCGGACAGCGCCATTCAGTATTCCCTGCTGACGCTCCAAAAGCGCAGTACCAACTCCGATAAACGGAAGTTTTATTCCCTGCAGAGAGTGAAGATCGTTTTTAAAGGCGCCTCGAAATATGAAAGCTTTCAGATAAAACTGCTGGAAAACGGATTTTATGAATTCCGGGCCGGGTTCGGAAGCAGCCATATAGAAATGGCCCGGCGCGATGGCTACAAGGCCGCTCTGGAAAATGCCCGGAGGGACGCGCGTATAATAGCCGAAACACTGGGGAAAAAACTTGGCCGTATAACGGGCATATCCACGCGGACAAACTCATTCAGACAATTAAGTCATGACAACGCCATGCGTATACCGAGCGTACAATCCCTGATTGAGATTAAACAAACCGTTGCCGCCAGGACCAATTTAAAAGTGACCTTTGAACTGAAATAAGCATTATATGGCAATGATCTTGCCGGTCTCTGCCGGCATTTCTTTTTACTGAAGATTTTTTACACAAAAAAGCGGAGGCCCGATCAAATGAAGCAGGCAATCATATTTTCTTTCATCCTTTTCACTATTCTGTCCGGCTGCGGTAATACAAATTCAGCCGCAAATGAACCGCTGTTTGAGAAAATAATGGAAGACCATTCAAAGGGATATGTATATCCTGATTCTGGCGTTTTTTATAAATATAATGTCAACACTGTTACTGAAACGATATCCAGCCCGCTTGACACTTTAACAATGTTGTTGCATAAAGGGGTTAATATAAAAAATGGCTGGTATCGGCGGTACTTACCCGGCTGCAGCCCTCCGGAAGCTGTTTATGTGACTAAAACCGTCTACACCGTGGCTTTTATTATTCAGGTAAGCAAAGAAAATGCACTTTTAATTGAACATGGCTTTTCTAAAATGGAGGAGCCGCCACATCCCATTACCTGCGGCTATAATGTGACCAGGTTCCATCTTAAATAACCCGTTTGCCTAAAAGGATAAGACGCCGCTTCATAAAAAGCGGCGTCTTTTTATCATTCAGCGCCCCACAAACAAACGTTTGATTTAAACTCGTCACTTCAGCAAAATCATCTTACGCGACTGAATAAAAGGCGCCTGGCTGTGGGGATAGTAAATACTCAGATTATAGATATATACCCCCGAACTCACCTTTTGCCCAAAGTCATTACGGCCATCCCAAACCACCTTATGCCGCCCTCCGGGCATGAATTCATCTTTCAGCGTACGCACCTTTTGCCCCAATATATTAAAGACTTCCAGTTTCACGTTGATATCCTGCGACAAGCCGAAATAGATATTGGTTGACGGGTTGAACGGATTGGGATAATTCTGTCTCAGGTAATAGTCGGAAGGCACATTGGAGGTCACCTCATCCTCGGAAGCGGGCGCATCTATTACCAGAGAGTCCCCCACACTGTTGGGGTTCGACTTATAGATATCCAGCGTAAAAGGCTCCTGCAGGTAGCCGAGAGTGCCCCGGCCCGCCGGCCAGAGCACATACATCACATCCGCGCTCAGCCCCCGGGGATCATCGTCATAGCTCTGCCCCTCGTCATAATCCGAGGCCATGAAAAAGAGCAGCTCATTCCCGCCCTTTTCGGCAAAGCTTTTTCCGTCCCAGCCCATATCCCACAACAGGTTGGCACTGCCGTCGATGGCGTCTTCCACAAAACAGACATTCAGCCTTTGCGGAGGATCCTGATCCATATCATAGACGGCAAATGGCAGATCGCCGATGCCCGCCGCGGCATAGCCCAGATCCTTGCGATAGGTGCGCCCCCGCGACCAACGATCCGGGAATTGTTCCCTGCTGGCGGCTACCCTTTCCGCTTTGGGCAGAGTTGTGGGCA
>JALXBH010000211.1 GCA_026991535.1 Calditrichia bacterium
CGGGCAAGATTAGCTTCTTCCTTGGTGGTCATTTTTATCAGCTCGGCATTGGGGAGTATACCGGATAAAATGTTATTAAATTCATGGGCAATACCGCTGGCCAACAGACCGATACTTTCCATCTTTTGCGCCTGTACCAAACGTACCTGCATTTCTTTAAAGGCACTCATCTCTTTAAATAAAAAAAGATATCCTTCCGGCGTACCGTCATAATCGCGAATATAGTTGGCCGTCAAAATAACGGGAAAATATTCCCGGTTTCTGTTAAAAAGATTACATTCTATATCACTGACGGAAGAATATTGTTCGATTTTGTTTTTTATTTCCTCAATCCGCTCTTCATCGCGTACCACATCCTTAAAAAAATTAAGGGTGATTGCGGTATAGTCTTCCAGCTTTATCAACTCCAGGGCGCGCGGATTGGCATACAACACCGTGCCTTTTAGGTCCGTGGCGCAAAAACCGTCATGCAACAGTTCCAGAAATTGAATACTCGTTGACTTCATGCTACTTTTCTTTTTCTTTATGTATTAAATGGCCAATGGTTTTAAACCATCGTTTCTGTGTGTTGATGATACCCATAATCAGCACAAGGGCCATAAAAGTCACCAGGATTACAATATTGATACGGGAGAACTTTGTGGTTGATCCTAAAAAGATAATGGGAACACTGACCAGAATGAACAGAAATATGGAACCGGTAATTACCTTTTGCTTACCCATTTTCATTAAAATACGATCCCAAAGGGTACGGTGAGGCTTATCCATAAATTTACCGAGAATCCGGTAATTTAAAACATAGTGTTCGCTTTCCCGCACTCCCGCTCCCGTTAAATAATTCAGACGCAGCATCCAGATAAAAATAAGCCCCACGTTTATGATCAGGTTAAAGATCAGGGCATTGTCAAAGGTTACCGTATATTCGGTATAGTAGTATAGCTGATAGATCTCATTTAAAATGATCAGGAAAAAGAGCGCCAGAATGGAAGTTATATACTCCGAAAATATAAACTGTCCCTGAAAATAGTTATACCAGATAAAAATAAAAAACATCAGATTAAGTATCTGCAGGTAGTAAGAACCAATGGCCACGCTGCGGAGCTGTTCATAAATAAAAGCCTCGCCCCTGGTTACAAAATCGGCAAAAAACTCAACCTGAAAGTAGGCAATGATAAAGGCGACCATGGTCAACACCACGGCCCCCAATAAAAGTATTTTCGATTCTTTTTGCGGAAAAAGCGAGTAAAGAAAAAGATAAAAGACAACCAGTGAAATGGCGCCGCTCATGGTGGCGAAATTCAGTAAATAGATACTGTTTTGCCAGTTGGGGTCCAAAAACCATGGCAGAAAGATAAACAAAACCATGCTCAGGGCATAAAAGCAGAACACAATGGCGAACAGAACCGTCAGATATTTATTGGTAATGCACAATGGAACAGTTTTTACCGCCAGGATAAACAGAAGAGCATAGCTGCTGACATAGAGATACTGCAGCGTGCTGATTTGTTCAACCGGTGGAAATAAATATAACACGAGGCCCAGCACCAGTTGGAAAAGAAGCTGGGCCACCGCTACTTTTAATAGTTCATTCCAAAAGGCGGAGCGCCAAATGGACTGTTCCCTGTTTTTATCTTGTGAAGTAAGTGAAATAATAGCACTTCCCTTAAGATTTCAAGTGTTCTTCCAGATAGTTTTTTAGTTGAGCAATGGCCACCCGGCTTTGGGCCATGGAGTCCCTCTCGCGCACGGTTACCGTGTTGTTTTCAAGGGTTTCATTGTCCACGGTAATACAAAAGGGCGTTCCCGCCTCGTCCATACGACGGTAACGGCGCCCCACCGAACCGCTTTCATCATAAAATACACGGTAGTCGCCGCTCAGGTCATCAACTATTTTATGAGCGATTTCAGGCATGCCATCTTTTTTAACCAGCGGAAATACCGCCGCCTTTATGGGGGCTATGGCCGGAGCGAATTTCAGCACAACCCGCTCCTCCTCTTCGGTATAAGCGTCAATCAGACATGTTAACACGGAACGATCGCAACCGATGGAGGTTTCGATGACATAGGGGATATATTTCTCCCGGGCCGCCTCGTCAAAATAACGCATATCCTTGCCGGAGAACTGCGCATGGCGGCTCAGATCAAAGTCCGTGCGATTGTGAATACCTTCGATCTCATTCCAGCCAAAGGGAAACTCATATTCCACATCAAAGGCCGCTTTGGCATAATGGGCCAGCTCATCGGGGCCGTGTTCATGAAAACGTAGCTTTTCGGGATTAAGCCCCAGCCGTTTATACCACTCCATGCGCGTTTGCTTCCAATAGTCAAACCACTTTTCATCCTCGCCCGGTTTCACAAAATACTGCATCTCCATCTGCTCAAATTCACGGGTACGGAAAGTGAAGTTACCGGGGGTGATTTCGTTACGGAAAGCCTTGCCGATCTGCGCGATGCCAAAGGGCAGTTTTTGACGGGACGCTTCGCGGACATTGTGAAAGTTTACAAAAATACCCTGAGCGGTTTCCGGCCGAAGGTAAACAATGTTGGCGGAATCTTCCAGCGGCCCCATAAAGGTTTTAAACATCAGGTTAAACTGGCGCGCTTCGGTAAAGGTATCGCGGTTACCGCACACGGGGCACGGCTTACTTGTATCTATTTTATCCTCGCGGAAGCGGGATTTACATTTTTTACAGTCGATCATGGGATCGGTAAACCCCTCCACATGGCCGGAGGCTTCCCACACTTTCGGGTGCATCAGGATACTGGCATCCACGCCTTCCACATCCCGGCGCTCATAAACCATGCTCTTCCACCACAGTTCCTTTACATTTTTTTTAAGCTCTATGCCCAGGGGACCGTAATCATAACAGGAATTAATCCCGCCGTAAATTTCACTGCTTTGAAAAATAAAACCACGGCGTTTTGCCAGGGAAACTATTTTATCCATTACCTTATCCGCGGAACTTTTAGCCACAGGGCCTCCTTCTTTTTATATTCGCTGATTAAAAACCGCTAATTTACTCTAATTATAAATATATAAAAACTATTAGCCTTGCTATTCCGGCTTTAAAAGCGGTTTTTAATTGTATTATGCATTTCGGATAAAAGATGTCGCTAACTTAAAGTATCATCTCAAGCGAACGGAGCGCAATATGCGTTTCCATTTGCAGGTTTATATAACGCAGCAGTTTGCCTATGATGGGTTTCCATTCCCGGTGATGATACTCCGAAGAATGTATTCGGCGGTAATGGCTTTTTTGTAAATTTTGAAGATAAATTAATTCATCACGATCAAAGCGCTCCATCAGCCCGCCCTGCCGGTAACATTCGGTACACACACGCTTGCCCTCATTAAGGGAAAAGATATTGTGTTCCTTTAAACACGCGGGGTGCTTTCCGCCGTGGCATTGAGTGAATTCCGCCTTAAACCCCAGGTAGGAAGTGAGTTTTAACATAAAAAATATCAACACACCGGCAGGCCGGGCGCTTTTTTCCACGGCGGAGATCATTTCCATCACAAAGTTGAAAAAGACCGCATCCTTATGTCCATCCTCCAGTACGGCCGAGATCAGCTCCAAAATGGCCAGGGCAAAGGGATAGCGCCCGTAGTCCGTGCGTAGTTTATGATGCGGCTCGGTCATATCCAGCTCCTTGAGCAATTGCAGGGAACGTGTGTCTTTTCTGTAAAAAACCACACAGACCTCCGAAAGTGTTTCCAGCTTACCCGCCAACGGACTTTTGTTGCGCAGAGCGCCGCGCACTATCAGCTTAACCAGCCCTTCCGTTTCCGTAAAAAATGTGACGATTTTGCTGCTTTCCTGCCAACGCGTGGCCCGCACAACAAGCGCCTTTGTTTTAATTATTTCCGACATGACACAACTTTTTTTATTTGCTTTCGTCTTTTTACAAAACCTTTAACACAAACTTTTGGGGAAAACAGATGAGCCGGTTTTTCATGCTTTTTCTTTTTGTTCTCGTTTCCGTTTTATCCGCGCAGGATAGCACAAAAACGGTAACCGCTTTTTACCTGGAATCCCCGCCGCAAATTGACGGCTACCTCAACGAAACCTTTTGGGATCAATCTAAATCTATTTCCGGACTCATTCAACGCAATCCCGATGAAGGGCAGCCCGCCACGCAAAAGACCCATATTTGGGTGGCTTACGACGAGGCCAATATTTACGTGGCCGCCCGTATGGAAGACACCCGGGCCGACTCCATCATTGCCCGCCTAGGAAGACGCGACTCCCGAGCAAAGGCAGACCGTTTCGGCGTCTATTTCGATCCGTACCGCGATAAGCGTTCCGGTTATTATTTTGGCCTGAACGCCGCCGGGGTTTATTATGACGGCGCCATAAACA
>JALXBH010000212.1 GCA_026991535.1 Calditrichia bacterium
CTGGTAGGGCAGGCCGTACAAATAGGATGTGGCCGGCATGGTGGAGTGAAAGGCGGTGTCGAACACGGCCACCTGCGGTACCTGTTCCCCCAGCAGCTCCGTTACCGCTTTTATACCCTTCAGGTTGGCCGGGTTGTGCAGCGGGGCCAGCTCGATGTTGTCCTCGATGCCGCGGATAACGTCCGGAGTGATTTTGACGGACTTGGTGAAATCCTCACCACCGTGCACCACGCGGTGCCCCACGGTATGGATATCCGTTAGCGACTTGATGCTTTCGATTTTGGAATCGGGTGAAATGATCCAGCGCAGGATCATATCCACCGCTTCCCGGTGGCTTTTTACCGGTTTGGCCGTACGGTAGCGGGGTTGCCCCTCGGTCTCGAAGGTGATCAGCGAATGGCTGCCTATCCGTTCCAAAACGCCGCGGGCCAGCCTTTTATCCTTGTCTTTTTCTATACGCCCCAAATCTGTTTCAATAATCTGGAATTTTACGGATGAGGAGCCGCTGTTTAACACTAAAATATTCATTTTAAAGTCCCGTTAAATTTGTTGGTAAAGTTTTCGAACAAATTTAGCAAATAGTAATATAAGCTTTGTAAAAAACATGAAAAAGTGACGATTTTTTTTTAGTTTGGATGTGTGTGCAATAACATGATGAAAGGTTTATTTTAAGAGGGGAAAACATATGGCTAAGTATAAAGGAATCAGCCGTATAGATTCAAAACATACCCATGGATGGTATGTGCGGATATATGGGGATAAAAGGGTTCTTACCTCCAAATTATTCAGCGACCGGCTTTATGGCGGCAAAGAGGAAGCGCTGGCCAATGCCATCAAGTTCCGCGACCATAACCAGATGGTGGCCGACATCAAGTATCCGGCCTCTTCGCGGAAGAAAGGTTTAAAAACCAAGCCGCCGGTAAACAATCAGAGCGGTGTTGTCGGCGTTCATTTTACGGAAAAGCTGGAACGCGGCAAACGCATTCCCACCTGGGTGGCTACCTGGACGGAAAACGGCAAGCCCAAATCCAAATCCTTTTATCAGCGGGCTCACCGCAGCCTGGACGAGGCCTTTGAGCAGGCCGTGGCTTACCGTAAAAAGATGGAAAGCCGTCTGGGCGTACGTTGAAACAACTTAATCTTCAAAATTGACCGGCCCCAGTTGCTTTTCGCTGGCGGCCACGGTAACGGCCACGGTGGCGTCACCGGTAATGTTGGTAACGGTGCGGCACATATCCAAAATACGGTCAACGCCCAATATCAGGGCAATGCCGGCGCTGGGCACGCTCACGGATTCCAGAATGATCACCAGCATGATAATGCCGGCGCCGGGTACGGCGGCCGTACCGATGGAGGCCAGTACCGCGGTAAGGATGATGGTCAGTTGTGCGCCCAGATCGAGGTTCATGCCCAGGGTTTGGGCAATAAAAACCGCGGCCACAGCCTGGTACAGGGCAGTGCCGTCCATATTGATGGTGGCGCCCAGGGGCAGTACAAAGGAAGAAACCTCTTCGGAAACGCCCAGGTTCTTTTCCGCGCGTTCCATGGTGACCGGCAGGGTGGCCCCGCTGGAGCTGGTGGAAAAGGCCAAAAGCTGTGCCGGAGCGATTCCTTTAAAAAATTCCCCTATTTTCATCGGGGTGAAGAGTTTTAAAATGGAAGGGTAAACCAGCATCATCTGCACGGCCAGGCCCAGCACCACGACAATGCTGTAAAAACCGAGCGCGCCCAGCAGTTCACCCACCTGTTCAATATTATCCCTGGCGATAACATTGATGGTGTCGGCAATGAGCGCGAAAACCCCCAGGGGAGCCATCAGCATAATCATGTCCACCAGCTTTATTACCACATCGTTCAGACCCTCAAAAAAATTGAGAAAGGCCTGGGATTTTTCATTTTGAACCTGAATGATGCCTATGCCCAGAAAGATGGCGAAAAAGACTACCTGTAACATGTTTCGATTGCTGGCCGCGGAACCGAAAAAGTTGTCCGGCACCATGTCTACCAACGGTTGAAGCGGGCCGCGTTCCCTGACCCTGGCCGCTGTTTCGGTTTTGGCTCCCACATCGCTTTGATAGGTCTCCTGCAATTTTACTCGCATCTGTTCCGGCACGGAATGGCCCGGTTGAAACATGTTTACAACCAGCAGACCGATGGTGACGGAAATGATGGTGGTTGAGATATAAATAGCGATGGTTTTCCCGCCGATACGTGAGAGCTTTTTAAGATCGGAAAGAGAGGCCACGCCAGCGACCAGTGAACCCAGCACCAGCGGAATGGCAATCAGTTTTAAAAGGTTGATAAATATTTTCCCCCAGGGGGCGATCCAGTTACTGGTAAAAGTACCCCAGTGAAATATGGCGGCAACGATGCCGTAGATCAGGCCCAGCCCCATGCCGATGAGTATCTGCCAGTGCAGTTTGAGCTTCATAATCCTTCCTTCCTCTTTTCCGAATAAACAAAAAGATACAGAAAAAGAGCCCAAAGCCACAAGTTTTATGCAATTCATTTAAACAGACCCGCAAAAACGATTCTTTCCGCAGGCGATTTTCCGGCCTACGCTAATACTTCTTAGGTTAATGTTTTTTACGTTGGTAATATTGCCGGGCTCTGCTGTTTGTAAAATTATGGCAAGGCATTTTTCTCAAGGATTTACTTTTATGTTTATCTGCCGGATAGGCGTTGGGTAAAAATGATGATTTTACCGTCAGCACGGGGCGTGGAGCATGCCGCTTATTGTGTTATTGCGCCGTTTAATACTTAAACCTTTTTTCCGGGTCTTTAAATGCTTTGTTTTATTTACATAAAATCGGCAGCAGACCGCAAATTCCGGCGCCCGGGCAGGGAAGAGATTGTGTCTCTTACGGTTGTCAGCCTTTCACCGGAATGGTTTTATAGTGGTACAACTAAAAGATGAGTAATACGAATATGTTTGGCAGAAAAGGAAAGTCTGTAAAGGGGCTTTGGGTAATCCTTATCTACCTGGCCTTTACGGTTCCGGTCTATTCCGGCGGTAATACCCGTCAGGCATCCTCCCCTGCATGGGTGGCTTTGGGTCAGGGCGGCGGCGGTGCTCTGGTTGATCTTGTTCCCCATCCGAGCGACTCCAACATAGTATGGGTGGTAACCGATCTTACCGGTATTTTTAAATCTACCGACGGAGGAATCACCTATACCCGCAAAACGGGACAGGTGGAACGGCAGGAGATGTTTTTTGAGTGGATGAGGGGCATGGCTCATGAGTTGGTGTACGACCCCTCGGATCCCAATATTATGTATTGGGCGGTGGATGGAGGTATCTACACCGTGCCGGGTCTCTATAAATCAATCGATGGTGGCGAGAACTGGTTTAAAATCCCCGGCTCACCCGATCTGGCGCCCGGCGCCATCGTTGTGGATCATAACGGCGTCATCTACGGCATCAAACATAAAAATCTATATGTTTCCACCGACAAGGGGCTGACCTGGCAAAAGAAACCGGACGTGCCTACCTGTTATAACGGCGATGACTACGACTGGCGTCGCAGGTTGCGTGTTTTTATTTATGTAACCCGGGATAACAAGGTGATCATCGGTGACCGTTATCCCGGAACGGGCATTTTCATTACCGGGGACGGCGGCAACAGTTGGCGACAGCTCTTAAAGGACTACCAGATTATGGATGTGGCCGTCTCTCCGGTAAGCTCCGGCCTGATAATGGCTCTGGAGCAGGATGGCCGCATTTTTCGTTCAGAGGATGACGGGTTGAATTTTAAAACGGTGGGGGTGGTATCCAATTCCCATTACAAAATGGGACAGTGGCCGGCATACTATGGGGGAATCGCCTTTAACAGTAAAAATCATGTTATGGCCATGGGGCGCTGGGAAGTTGGTTATAGCAAAGACGCGGGCCGTACCTTTAAGGTAAAAAACAATCTTGAGGTCAGTTGGGACCCGGGGGGCAACCCCTTCTCCGCGCGCCAGGATAATGAAGCACTTTTTAAATGTACCAAGTTGGTTGCCTCGCCCGTCTCAAAGGCCTGGTTTGTTGTTGACGGACATATTGTTAAAGAAAGCCGGGACGAGGGAAATTCCTGGATTGCCCGTTATAAGGGGATCGATATTCTGTGTGTCTACACGCCGCCGGTTGTGGATGAAACCGATCCCGATGTGGTTCATGTGGGCATGGGTGATAACGGCCACTTTTACACGACCGACGGGGGGAAGAGCTGGATAACCTCCGAAAGCCGCATGCGTAACGTTGACGGCCTGGCGCAGGACCCCAATAATCCCAAAATATGGTATAAAATGTACGGCAGAACCCGCGACCGGGGTGCTGTGCTGAAATCCGCGGATGGCGGTCGTAACTGGGTGC
>JALXBH010000213.1 GCA_026991535.1 Calditrichia bacterium
TTCAGCATCCCACATGGCGGCGGCGGCCCGGGCGTGGGCCCCATAGCTGTGGCCAGCCATTTAACGCCCTATCTGCCCGGCCATCCGCTGATGGATGTAGGGGGCCGGAAAGGCCTGCCCGCGGTATCGGCGGCGCCCTACGGCAGTGCCGGCATCCTGCCCATCTCCTATGCCTATATGAAAATGCTGGGCGGAAGCGGTATGCGCCGGGCCAGCGAAATAGCCATTTTAAACGCCAACTATCTTAAAGCCCGGCTGCAAGAGAAGTACAAGGTGCTTTACAGCGGCAGGAACGGCCGCGTGGCCCATGAAATGATCCTCGACTTCCGCCCCTTTAAAAGCACCGGCAATGTGGATGTGGTGGATGTGGCCAAGCGTCTGATGGATTACAGCTTCCACGCCCCCACCGTGGCCTGGCCGGTACACGGTACCATGATGATTGAGCCGACGGAAAGCGAATCCATGGCAGAACTGGATCGCTTCTGCGAGGCCATGCTGGCCATTTATGAAGAACTGCGGGAGATACAAAGCGGCGGCGCCGACGCGGAAGACAATGTTTTAAAAAATGCGCCGCATACCGTGGCCGAGGTCAGCGCCGATGAATGGCCCCATGCCTACACACGTCAAAAGGCGGCCTTTCCCGTGGACAGCCTGCATACGCGCAAATTCTGGCCGCCTGTGGCCCGCATAGACGACACCTACGGCGACCGCCATCTGATGTGCAGTTGCCCCCCTCTGGATTCGTATATATAAAAAGGAGCGCTTATGAGCGGTCAGGGTTCCGCCGGCAATGTGATTGCCGCCTTAGCCAGTTTTTTTATACCCGGTTTGGGACAGCTTCTGCAAGGCAGGCTGATGATGGCCATCATTCAGTTTGTACTGGCCGGGTTTTTATGGTTCTTTTTAATGGGTTGGCTGATCCATCTATGGTCCATCATAGACGCCGCCCGATGGAAGGGATAAAAAAACATACCCATGCCGTATAGCCGGGAGGAGCTGGTGGGTCGGCATGGGTAGTATTAAAGTTTTTCTATTTATCGAGGCTTAACCGCCGGTAACGATAACCAGATAACGCATTTTCCAGAAAGTCCGCGGGTCTTTTATTTCCAACAGAGTCTTGTCTTTTTCCACGGGCACCAGATCAAAAGACTCGGGATCATGGGCGGAGACGATCTCAATATCTTCCGTGGGGCTGTCTATGGTGATGCGGGCCATGGTATCGATTTTTGTGCTGGTAAAGTAGCTGTTTTCAAGGTTGGAACTGACCACAATGGTTTTGCCAAAACCCAAAATGCCGCCCTTTTCCTCCACAATATGCTTCTGTTCCAGTTCTTCATCCGTGCCGATCACATAATAGGCGGTGACCAATTGCTCGCTTTGCTCTTCAATGATCAAATCCTTTTGCGCCATCTCCTTTTGTACAATGGCCACTTTCTTATTCAGGGCCAGGTTTTGATCTTTCAGCTCGGCGATAAACTTTTCCTTCTCTTCCAGTTGGCGGGTCAGCTTTTCGATGGTTTTTTCGAAAGCCCTGCTGTCCATCTCAACGCTTTTAAAACGCTTTTGCAGGGCGGCCAGCTTGCTTTTACTGGCATGAATATAAGCGTCAATGGCCGAGATGTCACTGTTCATTTTATCCTTTAGGCTCTGCTTCCCTTTTTCGATGTTTCTGGAGTATTCGGAAATCAGCCCTTCTCTTTTGCGGATATTTTCCAGATTGTCATACACCTCGTTCAGGGTGGTGGCATATTCTTCCACAAACTTGTTTTTCTCTTCCGATTGACGGTGAATCATCTCGTTTTGCCGGCGCAGTTTTTCCACCTCTTTGCTGAGTTCGCTCAACTCCCGTTGATTGCATGCCGTCAGCAATAAAGCGACGGTAAAGATCGCTATTAAAACTTTCATCTTAATTCTCCTTCAATTTCCAATAATGTGTAGAATCTTTACGAAGTGATTCAAAAACCAGCTTTCCGTCCCGGGGTATAAGGATGCGTCCATCCTCCAGATTATCAAAGTAGATACGGGACTCTCCGGGCCAGATACGCCCCACTCCCCTGGTACGCGTATTGTGGCTGTTCATAATATAGGAGAAGGATATTAAGCTGTCCGAAACGCTTACGGACTTTATATCCAGGGTCAGTACTTCCGGGTTATCCTTGTCATAGGAGAAACCGATAAAGAATTTAACATAATCATCCGGGTTTAATTGTTGTACCGGAAAACCGGTTCGCAGGCTGTCCGCGCCGCTGCTGTCCGCCAATTGCGGATTTAAATCCTGGGCCGGTAACAGCGCAAGCGACATCAGTAAGAAAAAAAGAGCTTTCATGATAACTCCGTATTGTAATCGTTGGCAGGCTTAAGGTATACAAGCATCATGCCATAAAGAGGCCACTCTCTGCGGACCCCGCTCAGCCCACACTAAGCCAAAGCGAAAATGGTAAGTTTATCGAAAAGGAATATGACCGTGTAAAGTAATTATACAGGGTCATACAAAATTGAATAAAAAGGAATTAACCGTTATTTTAAAAACTTATAAAAGCCCGGAGCCCTCCTTGGCCAATAGGAGGGATACTTCAACATACACGCGTAAAAAAGGAGAGAAGCATGCCTTCATTTGACATCGTATCGGAACTCAATCACCATGAACTGACCAACGCCATAGACCAGGCCAACCGTGAGGTAGGTACCCGCTATGATTTTAAGGGTACGGATTCGTCATTCACCTTTAAGGACGATATCATCACCCTCAACAGTCAATCGGATTTTCAGATCAGGCAGATGATGGATATACTGCAATCCAAGATGGTCAAGCGGGGCATCGATCTTAAGTTCCTGGACGAGGGCCCCATTTTGGAATCGGGCAAGGGCGCCCGTCAGGAAGTTAAGGTGAAGGAAGGGATCGAAACGGATCAGGCCAAAAAGATCGTTAAGATGATTAAAGATAAAAAAATGAAGGTACAGGCGGCCATTCAGGGTGAAAAGGTGCGCGTTAGCGGAAAAAAACGGGATGACCTGCAAACGGTAATTCAAATGTTAAAAGATTCGGATCTCAATCTGCCCCTGCAGTACGTCAATTTCCGCGATTAATCCTAATAGCGGAACAGGTAGGAAAGCTTTGTAAAAAACACATTATTTTGCCGGCGGTAATCGGGCACGGGCCACACTCCGCTGTTAAACTGATCCTGCCTGCTTTGCAGGTCGTTGTAACCCAGATAGAATACCGTCCCGGGAGAAGGCTCATAGCTAAAAAGAACGCTCAGGGAAAGATCATCATATTCATAGGCCTGTAATGCGGGATTTGCAAAACGCAGGGATTGGTGCTCCGCGATTAACCGCAAACTCCAACTGCGTGTGAACTGCCAGTTGACCTTTAAACGGGGAATATTTTGGGAAAGTCCGTAATCAAAGCCTCCGTTTTCACCGCTGAATTTATAATAGCGGTTGGAAAAAAAGATGGAAAGCATGGGATTGGGTTTTAAGGTAAAACCGAACCGAGCAAAGTCGGTGCGTCCCAAAAAGGCCGGGTTGGAATAATAGATATCATCCCCTCCATAATAATACATCGAGGCAATCAGCCAGCGGAAATAGGTATTCCGCAGATAAAAAGAGTAATTAAACTTTGTGAACATGGAATTGCGGTAAGACTCCCGTTTCCTGAAGAGTCCGATATCCACGGAGGTTTTGCCGTTAAAGATGATATTATTACCCAGGTAATAGGTCTCTTCCAGCAACGCACTGCCGTGGTCATATATCTGGGAAAAGTAGGCGGAGGGACGATATTGCTGTATCCAGCCGTTAGTGGAACGGAAGTCATGCCAAACCTGAAAGGTGGCGTCCCGGAATCCGTTATCCAATATATCGGAACGCCTGATAAATCCGTTTTGCAAACGCACGTTTTTTCCATAATCCTGATAAAAAAGCTGCACACCCAGAATGGATGATGTGAATATATAATTAAAATAGTAGACCGGATCGCTTATTTCTTCCCCCGAACCCGCCTCCCGCGTCCAGGTATACAAACCCTGAAAAGCGATAACATTGCTTTCGTTCAGCGAAAGCTTGCCGTCCACGCCGCCCACGCGGTTAAAGCTCTCCCCAAATTCACGATCGGTGAGCAACACCCCCACGGTACTGTTATCCAAAATATTCCGCCGCAGGCGCAAGGTATTGCTCAGGCTGTTTTTACCGCTATAGGCGCCATAGGTTTCGCTTCCAGGGGTAATACCCAGCCCGCGTAAAAAATCGTCCGTTCCCTGCCAACTGTCCACGGCGCTGAGTAAACCGATGGAGTATTCTCCGGCATTGCCGCTCAGCTTCAGGCCGCCGACGGGGTCCACAATCT
>JALXBH010000214.1 GCA_026991535.1 Calditrichia bacterium
CTTTCTTAAAATTGAGAATCAACACCATACATAAAGATATATGAAGCAAGTCTCCGACAGGTGCTATCTCTTTGTTAACGCCTTTAAACATTCCACGGACGCGGTACTGATCACCGATACCGAGGGCACAATCATTGAGGTGAACCAGGCCTTTTGCGATCTGTTTGGCTGGGAGCATGACGAGGTTATCGGTAAAACCCCCGGTATTTTGCGCGCCCCTCAAACCAGCGATGCCTTTTATGCCCGTATGTGGCAGGCCATTGAAACAAAAGGCATGTGGAAAGGTGAAATCGTCAATAAAAAAAAGGACGGCTCGCTGATCACCGTCCTGCTTTCCATTACGCCGATCATTCAGGATGGTAAAAAAGTCGGCTATATGAGTATCGACATTGATCTGACGGAACAAATACGGCTGAAGCAACGGGCGGAACATGCGGAACGGCTGGCGGTTATAGGCAAAATGGCCGCTAAAATCGCCCACGAAATACGCAACCCCCTGGCTTCCATAAGCCTGAATGCCGAAATTCTGGACGATGAGCTTAAGGCGGATGAAATAGATAAGGAGGAGGCACACACCCTGCTTAAGGCCATTATCGGCGAAGTGGACCGCCTGACGCACCTGACCCATGACTATCTGCAATTTTCCAAAATGTCGGTCATTAATACCAGCGCCATTGAAATCAACACCTTTATTAAAGAGCTTATCCACTTTACAAACAACGAGGCCCGACAACACAAGGCCCGGCTGCGCTTTAATCCCGGTAAACCCCTTATGGTCACCGTGGATGAAAACCAGCTCCGGGTTGTATTGCTCAATCTGATCCGCAACAGCCTTGAAGCCATGGAGAACGGCGGCGAAATAGAAATTTTTATCGAAGAAAAGGAAGAGACCTTCGAGATTCATATCCGGGATAACGGACCGGGTATTCCGCCGGAGATAAGGGAGAGTATATTCCAACCCTTCTTCTCCAGCAAGGATTTAGGCACGGGTTTGGGCCTGGCCATCAGCAAGCAAATTATAAACGCGCACAACGGCGCCATCCAATTGGCCAACTCCGAGGGCAGGGGCGCCCATTTCATCATTTCACTTCCACTGAGTTAACATGGAAAATAAAAATTATAATATTCTGGTTGTAGACAACGAAGAGGGCATCCGGCACAGCGTGGCCCGCGTGTTGGAAAAGGCCGGACATACGGTAAGCCAGGCCAAAAACGGACGCCAGGCTCTGGACATTCTGGCCGAAGGCCACTTTGCACTGATTATCAGCGATAAAAACATGCCCCATATGGACGGCATCGAACTATTGCGCACCGTAAAAAAAGAATATCCGGTTATTGAATTTATCATCATAACCGGGCATGGCAGCATAGAGGATGCCGTTAAAGCCATGCGCATGGGAGCCTATGACTTTATCACCAAGCCCTTTAAAAAAGATGAGCTGCTGCAACTGACCGTCAAAGCCCTGGAACGTTACCAGCTGACTATTGAGAACCGTCGTCTGCGCCAACAACTGCAAACCATACAAAATGACCGCTATAATTTTATCGGTCACAGCGAAGCGGCGCGCCACATCAAAAGCCTGATAACCCGCATAGCACCCACGCCTTCCAATGTTTTAATTACCGGGGGCAGCGGCACGGGCAAGGAAGTGATCGCCCGTCTGATACACAGCCACAGCGACCGGGCGGATAAAAGTTTTGTGGCCATAAACTGCGGCGCCATCAGTGAAAATCTTATCGAAAGCGAGCTTTTCGGCCATGTGCGCGGCTCCTTTACCGGCGCCATCCGTGATAAGGAAGGGATTTTTACCGTCGCGGGCGATGGCACGCTCTTTCTGGATGAAATCAGTACGATCCCCGTAAATCTTCAGGTAAAACTGCTGCGCGTTTTGGAAGAGCATGAGGTACAACCCGTGGGCGCCACCAGGTCCTACCCCGTAAAGGCGCGAATTATTGCGGCCACCAACCGGGATCTGCGCCAGGAGATTAGCGAGGGCCGCTTCCGTGAAGACCTCTATTTCCGTCTGAACGTTATTGAGATCGACGTCCCTCCGTTAAGCGAACGAAGTGACGATATTCCCCTTTTAGTGACCTATTTTATAAAGAAGATGAACCGTGAGCTGAATAAGAATGTTCAGGGCGCCGACGCCGAAGTGCTGCACCTGTTGCAGAGCTATAACTGGCCGGGTAATGTGCGCGAATTGGAAAATGTTATCGAACGGGCCATGATTTTTTGCGACGGTGAGATACTGGGGGTTGACCACCTGCCCTCCTTTTTTATCGACCAGAACAATGAGCCCCTGGGTCTGAAAGCGGCTGTTCACTATTTTGAACGCAAACATATTCTTTCCGTTTTACGCATCACGCGGGGAGATAAAAAAGAAGCGGCGCGATTGCTCAAAGTGGGGGTCTCCTCCCTGTACCGTAAAATGGCAGAGCTGGACATCGATGACAGCGCTATTGGCAGTGTGGAATAAACAAACCCTGTTCCGTTTGATGCATTTGCAGATCGGGGCTGACGTAGGGTATCCCCAGGGACAGGCCGCGTAAAATAAGCAACACCCCCAAAACAAAAGCCGCGACCGGCAGGGCCTTGCGTATCCATTTTCTTCCCTGCCAGCTTAACCGCTTACCCAAAAAAGCCACAATCATCAGGGCGGGGATGGTGCCCAGACCAAAAACAGCCATAAAGCCCGCGCCGTACAGGGCACTGCCCGAGGCTGCCGCTCCGGCAAGCGCGGTATAGACAAGGCCGCACGGTAAATAACCATTTAAGAAACCAATGGCCCACAATGCGGAATAGCTCTTTTTTCTGAACAGGGCTCCGATGGTTTTTTTCCACAGACTGCTTTGATTAACAAAATTCAGCAGCGGATCCAGGGGCAAAAAAAGCGTGGCTATAACCACAACCCCCAGGGTTATGGACAATAGAGACTGAAAGCCGGCCAGGGAAATCAGGTGACCTATGGAGCCGAAGATAACACCGAGGATGGCATAGCTGACAAGACGTCCGCTGTTATAGGTAAGACGGCTGAAAAGAAACTGGACGACGGTGTTCGTTTTGTTTTGAGGCAGGGCCAAAACTATGGGCCCGCACATGCCTACGCAATGCAGGCTGCCCAGGGTTCCTAAAAGTAAAGCCGTAAGCATCTTATACCACGATTATCTTTTCCAGATAATAACGTGTGTTTCCATCGCTCCAGCTTAAGCGCACCTCCCATCGTCCCGGATATATATTGGGCAGATCCACAACCTGTTCCAGGTTTTCATCCAAAGAAAGGTCCACACGGAAATCCAGCTTAGAATCCGAGGGCCGGAAGAAGAGGATGGTACCGTTTATCGATTTCCCGGTAAAGGAAGCGGGCATTTTTACAATAAAGCGGCGCCGGGCGGTATCAAAGGTTAATAGAGGTTCCTTTTCCAGGCTCCGCGCATTATTCATCTGGTCAATTTTTTCCTGATAACGGATAGACTGTTCGTAATAGTTGTCCTCAACCATATCCGGGGTGTGGAATGTTGAAAAATACCAGGCCCCCAGCATGGCCAGCACAAACAGGCCGTAAAACAGGGCAATGCCGTAGGGCCAGCTTTTATTGTGATCTTTGGTTTTATTTGAGCTCATCTAAATTCTCCGGAGCCAGAAAGGCCGTGTTAACCCGATCGACGACGTCACCTTTATCATCCAAAACCTCTATGGAAATATTGTTACGCCCCGGTTTAAGCGCTTTTTTATCAAAGATTACCAACAAAGCGGATTTAGATATGGAAGCTTTGGGAACAACAATCTCACCGGAAGCAAGTTTTATCACCCCGCCCCTGGAAAGCAATTTAAAAAAGACCGGCATTTCCTCAAAGGTTTTGTTAACCACCTCCAGCGTATACAGATTAGCCACATGGCTGCTGTCCATTACCGTATACATGGTTCCCGGAGAACGCAGGATGGTGGTTTCAATGGGACTACGGGTAAAAATAAGATAAGTTAATAAAACAATTAAAGCCGTAAGTATGGCCGAATAGACCATAACCCTGGGCGTAAAGACCTTATGATCCCCCGAGGCAATATTATTATATGAGGCATACTTAATCAGCCCACGCGGCTTACCGATTTTATCCATTACGGCGTCACAAGCATCCATACAGGCCGTACAGTTTACACACTCCAGTTGCGTGCCGTTACGGATATCTATGCCGGTAGGACATACTTCAACGCACTGGTTGCAATCCACGCAATCTCCCTGATCGGGAGGCGGCGCCGTTTTTTTGGAAATACGTCCCCGTTTTTCTCCCCTTTTAAAATCATAAGAAACCACAATGGAGCTTTTATCCAGCAATACCGATTGAAAACGTCCGTAAGGACAAACGATAACACAGGCCTGTTCACGAAACCAGGAGAAAATAAAGTAAAAGACCCCGCTGAAAGCAAGCACGGCAATAAAGCCGGCCATATGGTGTGAAGGTGGTTCAGAAATGATCTGCAACATTTTTTCACTGCCAACAATATAGCCCATGAACATATTGCCTATCAGAAAGGCAATGCCAAAAAAGATGGCATGTTTTAAAGCCTTTTTAAAGAACTTTTCACCATTCATGGGCATGGCATTCAGCTTTTTCTGCTGCCGGGCGTCCCCCTCAATCAAATATTCGATCTTACGGAAAACCATCTCCATAAAAACCGTTTGGGGACAGGCCCAGCCACAAAACACCCTTCCGAACACCGCCGTAAACAGCACAATAAAGATGACGAATGTGATCATGGCCAAAAGAAACAGGTGGAAATCCTGCGGCCAAAAGGCCACTCCGAGAATAACGAACTTTCTTTCCAGAAAATTCAGCAGCAACAGCGGCTGCCCGTGTACCCGGATAAATGGCCCCGCAAAAAAGAGGGCCAGTAAAAACCAACTGAAATAGGTACGGGCGTTATAAAAACGCCCCTTCGGCTTTTTAGGATATATCCAGATACGTTTTCCCGTTTTATCCACCGTGGCAATATGATCACGAAATGAATCTTGCTGCCCGTGCTTATCAGCGGGGTCTTGCTTCATGGTTTAATCTCCGTATGCTTCTCCCTGAGGCGCCTTGCCATTGGGAGGATTGCTGCCTTTCAGGCTCAAAATATAACTGGCGGCCTGCAATAATTTTTCCTCAGGCAATACCGGTTTCCAGGCAATCATCCCTTTTGTGGGTACGCCTTCCTGAATAACCTTCACAATAGCGTTAAAGGAACCGTCGCCATGCAACCAATATTTGTCCGTCAGGTTCGGCCCGATGATACCTTCGCCTTTTTGCCCGTGACAGGCGGCACAATTCTGTATAAAGACTTTATGCCCTTCTTCCAGAGACGCGGCATCGGTAAACGGCTCATAATTGACGGACGCTTCTTCCTTTACCTCTTCTTTTTCCGCAACAACCGGCGCGGCTCCGGTGCCACCCGAAGGTTCATTTTCCGATACGTTTGGCCTTTCGGCTCCTTTACCGGCCAGAGGCGTAACATAGCCCGGCATGGAGGATGTGGCCTCTGTGGATGCCTTCCAGTTGGGGTTCATCTCCTTTTGGTATTCCGCGATCTGCAAATCGCCCATTCCGAGCACATGGTAATACAGAAGATACAACACAGCCCAGATAATGGTGAAATAAAAAAGGTTTAGCCACCAGGGTGGCAATTTATTGTCCAGCTCCTGAATCCCATCATAATTGTGATCCAAAAGTTTTCCATCTGCTTTAGACATGTTTATTCTCCTTTGGTTACAGAATCATCTTCCAACGGAAGTTCCGCCATATGCCTTACCTTACGCTTGGGCATAGTCACCACCCAAACGGTTACCCCGGTAAAGATAAGGAAGAACACGATCAGGGAGATTATTGGAAAGATGCCTACTCCGTTTATACTTTCAAGAACATGGCGTATCATACGCGCATCCTTTCTATGGATAAGGCGCTCTATTGAGCGCCTGTTTTATTTCCCTTGATATCGGTTCCCAGCCTTTGCAGGTAAGCAATCAAGGCGATGATTTCCTTATCGGAATCTACCGTCACACCCTGTTCCTTTAAACTGGCGCTGATACGTTGGGCCTGGGCCTGTAGCTCGGCGACCGACTTCTGATCAAAACCTTCGGCATAGGGTACGCCCAACGTTTGCATGGCGCGGATTTTTGCCGGCATATCCTCTATGTTTATGGTATCTTCCAGCAACCAGGGATAGGGCGGCATCAAGGATCCGGGCGACATGGAACGCGGGTCCTTCATATGATTGTAGTGCCAGGCATCGGGATATTTACCGCCGATACGGTGCAGGTCCGGGCCGGTACGCTTGGAACCCCACAGGAATGGGTGATCGTATACAAACTCACCTACCTTGGAATATTCACCGTAGCGTTCCGTTTCCGAACGGAAGGGACGTATCATCTGGGAATGACAATTGTTGCATCCCTCGCGGATATAAATATCACGTCCGGCCAATTCCAGCGGCGTATAGGGTTTTACGCTTGAAATGGTGGGTATGTTAGACTTCACCAGATACATGGGAATCATTTCCACGGCGCCGCCGATAATCACCAGCACGGTGGCCCAAACGGTGAACTGACCGGCGCGGCTTTCAATCCAGCGATGCCAGTAGGACTCTGCCGGGGGCGGGCCTTCCAGAGCGGCCGCTTCCGCTTTTTCGTCAGCGATAAGCGAACCGGATTTGGCCGTTACATAAAGGTTCCAGGCGCCCACGCACACACCTGTCAGATACAACAATCCACCAAAGGAACGGGCCACGTACATCGGTACGATTTGCAGAACCGTTTCCAAAAAGTTCGGATATTGCAGAAAACCGTCAGCGGTAAATTCCTTCCACATCAGGCTTTGGGTAAACGCGGCCCAGTACATCGGCAATACATAAAAGATGATACCCAGGGTGCCGGTCCAAAAGTGAAAATTGGCCTGTTTGCGGGAGTGCAATTTGGTACCAAAAATTTTCGGCACCAGCCAATAGAGCATGCCAAAGGTGATAAAACCGTTCCAGCCCAGGGCGCCAACATGCACATGGGCAATGGTCCAGTCCGTATAATGGGAAATGGCGTTGATACTTTTGATGGAAAGCATCGGTCCTTCAAAGGTGGACATACCGTATGCGGTAACGCCTACCACCATGAATTTCAGAATCGGGTCCTCGCGCACCTTGTCCCAGGCGCCACGCAGGGTCAGCAGGCCGTTAAGCATCCCCCCCCAGGAGGGCGCTATCAGCATGATGGAAAAAACCGTTCCCAGGGATTGGGCCCAATCCGGCAGAGCGGTATATAACAGGTGATGCGGCCCGGCCCAAATATAGATAAAGATCAGAGACCAGAAATGGACGATAGACAAACGATAGGAAAAAACGGGTCTTTCCGCCGCCTTAGGCAGAAAGTAGTACATCAGACCCAAAAAAGGGGTGGTCAGGAAAAAGGCCACGGCATTGTGCCCGTACCACCATTGGGTCAGGGCGTCCTGCACACCGGCAAACAGAGAATAACTTTTCCAAAAGGTTACCGGAATTTCAAAAGAGTTTACAATGTGCAGCATGGCCACGGTAACCACCGTTGAGATATAGAACCAAATAGCCACATAAAGATGACGCTCGCGGCGCTTGGCAATGGTACCGAACATATTGATACCAAAAACAACCCAAACCACGGCGATCAGAATGTCGATGGGCCACTCCAGCTCCGCATATTCCTTGCTGCTGGTAAATCCCAGCACCAGTGTAACGGCAGCCAGCACAATAATTAATTGCCAACCCCAAAAGTGGATTTTACTAAGCGTATCATTAAACATGCGCGCCTTTAGCAGACGTTGCAATGAATAGTACGCTCCGGTAAAGATGGCGTTACCGGCAAAAGCAAAAATCACCGCATTGGTGTGCAGGGGACGTAAACGACCGAATGTCGTGAACGGTATGCCAAGATTCAGAGCCGGATAATACAGCTGTATGGCAATGGTCAATCCCACCAGCATACCCACAATGCCCCAAACGATGGTAGCTATTGCGAAGTTACGCACGATGCGATTGTCATAGTAATAGGTCTCAACCGCCATATACTACTCCTCCTTCTTTGTATGGTTAGTACGAGTTTTTTTTTCTGTTTTTTTTTCGGCGTCATCGAACAGCATGCGCATGGCCGGCGTAACGGGATCATCAAACTGACCCTGCTTTACAGAACGTATAAATGCCCATAAAAATCCCAATGCCACCAGAAAACTGAAGGCTATAAGAATAAAAATGACTTCCAAATGTATTAAAATCCCATTTTTCTTGCGGTAAAACGTGCCGCCACCGTTGCAAAAACCACAACGGAAATGGACGACAAGGGCATCAGAATCGCGGAGACCAGCGGTGATAAATAACCGCTTACGGCAAAACTGATCCCAACAATATTATAAAGAAAGGATATTGCAAAACTTATAAGCACGATGCGGTAGCCCATGCGGCCGTAGCGTAAAAACCGGGGCAGCCAGGTAAAGCGACCGGCATCTAAAATTGCATCGCAGGCCGGTGAAAACGCATTGATATCCTCCGAAATGGAGATCCCTAAATCACTCTGCTTCAGAGCGCCCGCATCATTTAGGCCATCCCCTATCATCAATGGTTTATCACCGGAATCCTGCAAGTGCAATATATATTCACGCTTGTCATTGGGCGATTGATCAAATTTCATCGTCGCCTTGATATTCAGTTTATTAAACAAGTTGTAAAGATAATCTTTTTCCGAAGCATTATCACCTGTAATTAAGGAAATTTTATAATGCCCGCTCAATTCAAGTAAAAACTTCTCTATCCCGGGGCGGTATTTATTCTTTATCGTCATATAGCCCAGATATTCTCCGTCAATGGAAACAAAAACCACCGAGCTGTTTTCCGGAAAAGCCACATTCCTGTCTCCGGCGACAAAGGTTTTGTTGCCCATCCGCACTTCATGACCGTCAATCCGTCCCTCGATGCCCTTACCGGGAACTTCCTTAAAGGTTTCCACGGCCTTTTGCTCCGCCCGCGAAAAATAGTCGGCAATAAAACGACTTAAAGGGTGTAAGGATTGCGAGGCAAGCGAACGGATCAAAGCGCGTTGCTGCTCATCCGGGCTAAAGGAACAGGCCACATGCGGCTTGCTTTGCCAGGTCAGGGTACCGGTTTTATCCAGTACAATATGGTTGATACCCCACATCTCCTCTATGGCGGCGGCGTTTTTCAGATAAAACTTATTGCGGCCGAAAATTCGCATCACATTGCCAAAGGTAAAGGGAATAGAAAGGGCCAGGGCACACGGGCAAGCTACGATCAAAATGGCGGATATCACGTCTATAGCCTTGTGCCACTCCACCTGATACCACCATATTCCGGCCAGCGTGGCGATCACCAAAACCACTAGCGTAAAATACCGGGCCACTTTATCGGACAAATCGGACAGGGGATGCTCATCGTCCTTATTAAAAGTATCGCTGTTCCACAATTTTGTCAGATAGCTTTGGGAAACATTTTTAATGATGCGTACTTCCGTTGCCGGTCCCCGCAGGCGGCCGCCGGCATAAACAATTTCATTTTTGTACTTTTCCACCGGCGTGGATTCTCCGGTGACAAAACTATAGTCTATGGCGGCGCTGTCGGCCATTAGCATGGCGTCCGCCGGTATCAGTTCCTGGTTACGCAACAGAACCACATCGCCAATGGCCAGCCGTGAAATGGGAATCACTTTTGAGCCATCCCCTTCCCTAACCGTTACCGAAACGGGAAAATAGGATTTATAATCCCTTTCAAAGGAGAGGGTGGCATAGGTTTTATCCTGAAAGAGGCGTCCCAGCAGTAAAAAGAATATCAGGCCGTTAAAAGAGTCCAGATAGCCGGGACCGCTTTGGGTTACAATTTCAAAAACGCTGCGCCCCAGCAAAACGGTAATCCCCAGGGCTATGGGCACATCTATATTTAGAATACGCCGGCGCAGCCCCTTATAGGCGGAAATGTAGTATCCCGAGGCGCTGTACAGTAAAACAGGAATGGAAAGGGCGATATTCAGAAAACCGAATATGTATTTGAATTGCGGGGTTAAGCTGTTGCCCGCGTCAAGATATTCGGGAAAATTAAGCAACATGGAATTGCCAAAGGCAAATCCGGCAACGCCAATTTTCAGATACAGGCTGTGATTGGCTTTTTGCTCTTTTTTCCCTTCCAGGTCTTTTAAGCTTATTTGCGGCTCATAACCGATCGAGGCCAGCAGCTCCACCAACTCGCGCAGACTGATTTCACTGTCCTTATAAGTAAAACTGGCTTCCTTTTTAACAAAGTTAACCCGGGATTGCACTATGGCCGGATTGAGCTTGTAGATTTTTTCCAGCAACCAGATGCAGGAGGAGCAATGCATGGATGGGATGTAAAAAGTGACGCGCGACCTTCCCGCATCGGAAAAGTCCACCAACTGACGGATTACCGAGGCATCGTCAAGATAGTTGAATTTTTCCCTGAACAGTGGTGTTTTCATGCTGGCGCCCGGATTTTCATCCAGATCATAATAGGTGCACAAGTTGTTCTCGTTCAGCATTTCATAAACCAGCTTACAGCCGTTACAGCAAAACACCTTATCCTCAAGAACAATTTGCTCGTCACGGCACGGTTCGCCGCAATGATAGCACTTAATATCCTTATCCGTCAGCGTATATTGCATAAATCATTCAACATCTTGGTTTAATTTGCGGCAAACACTACCAAAAGCGTGCCAGAAATTCATCCCTTTGTCCAAATGCCGCCGTTGTCCGGCCACAAGCCAGAAAAGAGCGGTATAACCTTGCTACGGTTACCGGCCCGATTCTCACATGTTGGAAAAACAATTTTAGAATAACGCCGGAATTAAGACAATAATAACTTTTATTTTGGAGGGAAAAATAAGCAAGATCAAAGAAAAAACAAATTTCTTTTACAGGACATAAGCCCTTGAATGCAAAAGGTTTATAAACATAAACAAATGTTTTGCCCGTTACCACAACCGATTTGAAGAACCCGGCTCTGCAATATATTTCTTAAATTTGGAAACATCCCCGCGGACATTCTCAATTATGAGAAGGTTTTTACCCCTGAGCCGGACAAAAAAACGCAAAATTGCTGAAACAAGCGGATTCCATCCATTGGCACTATTCTTGTATTACCGGTTGCAAATTGTATGGAGTTCATGTGACAGATCAAAAGCAAAATATACGAATCCTGATACTGGAACAGGATACAGAATTCCGCAACTCCCTCTCCCGGTTACTCAGGCGTCGCGGGTTTGACGTTTTTCAGACCGCGGCCTTTGAAGAAACCGGCGAGTACGGCAAAAAAAGGCAACCCGCGCTGATCCTGTTCGGGTTTGAGAAACCCACTTCCGAAAACCTGGAAAAAGTACGCGGCCTGATGACCCGTTTTCCGGCCACACCCATTATCCTTATTACCACCTTTGACCGTAACGAGCTGGGCGATGATATCAAAAACAGGGCACACATCCACATACTTAATAAACCCGTAAAAAAGGATCATTTGATACAAACGCTGGAAAGCCTTACACTACACAACGCCAGAGACTAAGCGGACGGCAGGCGTCCTCTGCCCATACATTTACCCGGAATTTATCCCATGCAAGTCAAAGGTATCAAAACATTTGCTAAAACCCTCGGCATTCTGTTGCTGGCCTGGCTTCTTTTTTTAACCTGGCGCTACTATTTCAAGGCCTCCTTTGGAACGGATTACCCTTCCGGCGGCAGGCTTACACCGTCGCAACGGGCCATGGATATCCGCGCCTATCATTTTGATATTCATGTAAAACCCGAAGAAAAAAAACTATTTATCACCCTCGCTATCGACCTGCGCCTGCCGCAAACGCCGCCCGACACCATGCTTTTTGATTTTATCGACGGGTATAGCATTGAATCACTCGTTTTCGACGGCCGGGAAGTAAAAAATTATTTTTATACCAACAACCGGCTGGGATGGCTGCCCCGCACCGAAAAAGCCCCCCGGCGCGATACCCGTGTTACCATTCGCTACAGCGGCATCCCGCCCGAAGCCCCCCGGCCTCCCTGGCAGGGTGGATTTGTTTGGGATAAAGACAGCGAGGGTTACCATTGGGTTACCCTGGCCTGTCAGGGCGAAGGCGGCAAGATATGGTTTCCCACTATGGATACACAAACGGACAAGCCGGACAGCCTTACCATGAGTATCACCGTGGCCGCGCCCTACTATGTTCCGGCCACCGGACGCCTGCGGGCTGTCGATACCCTGGGCGACAGTCTGCGCTATCACTGGACGTCACGCTACCCCGTCAGCAGCTATGGCATTAATTTTGGCGTGGGCCGTTATATTCCCTTAAGTGATACGCTGAACAGCAGAGGCCCGCAAACCGTTCCGGCTTTTTTTTACAGCCTGAAGGAGGATTCGGCCGAAAATGTTTTTTTACTCCAACATTTGAAACAACAGGTACATGTTTTTGAATCCCTGTTTGGGCCCTACCCCTGGCCCGATGACAAACTGGCCGCCATGCAAACTCCCTATCTGGGCATGGAACACCAAACCCTGAACGCCTATGGTAACCGCCACCGCTATGAGGAAATTGACGGCCACACCGTCGATGTTTTATTGTTACACGAGCTGGCCCATGAATGGTGGGGTAATTTTATCTCCACGGCTGACTGGGCCGATTTTTGGCTGCACGAGGGCTTTGCCACCTATTCCGAGGCCCTGTATGTGGAGAGGATTGCCGGCACAACAGCCTATTTTGATTATATGAGAAGAAAAATGCGCGCCATCCGCAACAGAAAACCGGTGATCGCGGGAAAAAATTTAAGCACCACCGAGGCTTATAACGGCGATGTTTATAACAAGGGCGCCGCCTTTTTGCACTCCCTGCGCTTTGTTCTCGGAGACAGCCTCTTTAAAAATATGCTTTATCATTGGGCCACCGATTCCACCACCCGTGGCGGTAAAACCGTGGTCACGGCCGATTTTCTACATCATGTAAACCGTTACGCCTCCGCGCCGCAAGACAGCCTTTTTCATTTTTTTCTGAAAAGCACGCGCAGGATCGAGGTACATGTGGATTCCGTCGCCGCCAACCGTTACCGTATCTCCCTTCCCGGCATTCACTTTCCCCTGCCTTTACAGGTGGAGGGTTCCTCGGGCGCGCGGAAGGAAATTATCCCCCCCGGCGGTCTTTTAATGGAAAGCATCGGCTACCCCATGATAGACCCGGATGACTGGTACTATAAAAAAGAAACCGTTTTTTCCGGCGGGCAATAAACCTCCCGCCTTTTTGGCCGGTCGCAGGAAAAAGGGATTTACCTGAGCAGCATCACCTTTACCGTTTGCCGCCAACCGGCATCCGCGCGTACCTCCACAAAATAAACCCCGCCGGAATAACCATTCATATCCAGCGCCACACGGCTCTCACCGGCATCGAACCAGGCCGGCGGATGCTTAAACAGCAGCTCGCCACGGACATTCCACACCGATATACGCAACCGTTCCCGTCGCTCCAGTTGCAGGCGCAGTGTGGTACGCGGATTAAAAGGGTTGGGGTAAGCCGACAACAGGCGCAAACTTCGCGGTATCGGCCGGGTTTCGGCCAGGGAACTGATCACACCGCTGTTCCTGAACACAAACAGGTTAACGCTGTACTCGCGCAGGGCCCGGCTCAGGGGGACGCCGCTATCGGGCAGGGCCAGGGTTTCGGTCAGCTCCAGTTCGGCGGTGGCATCATTGTCAAAATAGGAGGCATGATCCGGATCGATGGTGTAAATATCCACGCTGTCCGACTTAAAGGGCAGATTGTTCAGGGTAATATCCGCCGTTTGCCCCTGCGAATCTTTATTCCAGACCATCAGATAGAGACCGCTGTCATTGCGGGAGGCCATGGCCCCCAGGGAAGAGTCTGCCGTTACCCGCACCCCCCGTTCGGGCATCATGGCATACATGCGGAAAACATTGAACTTGGCCTTGGGAATATTATCGGTGGTCACCAGGCCGTTATACTTCCATTTATCATAAAGATCGCCGTTATCGGTGATGGTTTTATTGAATCGTGAAAGCCGGGGCATGTTGTTGAGCATAAAGTGAAAGGAACCGGCAAACCAGGCCGCGGCCTCGCTGCGCGTGTATCTGTCGCCCTGGGTGGGGT
>JALXBH010000215.1 GCA_026991535.1 Calditrichia bacterium
TTGCGGGACCGTCGCATATTTTTTTCTCCCCATAGTGAAAAAGATGGTTGCGCAGACACATAAAAGTAAAGTCATGCAGGGTTACCGCATAGGGGATATTTAATTGCCGTAACAGGGCGGCCGCGGCAAAAGGCACGCCCTGCGCGTGATGGATATGCGCGTAGCTGTAATGGTTGGCTTCCAGAAATTCCCGCAACATGTTGTACAGTGGTTGGCCGCCGGAATCCAGCAGGTAGTTATAGAGTTTCGGATCATACCACATCTGAATGGTTTTTATACCCTGATGCTCCCGGAAGCGCAGCTCGGGCGCGGCCTGATGATTATCCGCGTGCGGGAAAAGCACATGGATGTTCTCTCCCTTTTCCTGCAGGGATTTTACCAGGGATAAAACGTAATTTTCCGTTCCCCCGTACCAAAAGGGCGGAAAATTATGCACGATATAGAGGATGGCATTATCCCCGGGGCGGGCAAGGGTTTTCTCCCGGGGCAGGATATATTCTCCGCAAACCTCGGCGTAGGCCTCCTTATAGCGTTGCCTTACCTGTTGTGCCTCGATAATCGGCGTATCTCCCCGGCGGGAAACGGTTTCATCGCTTAAATAGTAAAGGCCGACAAACTCATTCAGATGGATAAAGTCATATTTCAGAGCGGCGCGCAGCCAAAACTCCCAATCCGCCGCCGATTTCAACGTGGTATCAAAGTAGCCCAGACTGTCGTGCAGGCTTTTGCGCCACAGCGGATGAGGGCCGATATAACACCAGGAGTGCATGGTGCGCCGGTCGAAATCGGGCCATACCAAATCCTGACGGCCATCGGAGCTGTTATTTTCAAAGGTCTCATTGGCCACGGTGGTGACCAGGGAGTTGCCATAGGCCAGAACCTTATCGGGGTTTTCCTCCAGCAAAGCGGCCAGCTTTTCCAGGGCGTCGGCGCGCAGGCGGTCGTCGGTATTGGCGTTGGAGATATATTTACCGCGGGCCATTTTTATACCCCGGTTCCAGGCCTGGTAAACCGTCTCCCGCGTTTCCGTGCGTACATAGCGGATATGATCATATTTCCCGAGGAACGACTGCATAATAGCCGCCTCATTTTGGGGACTGTTGGCGTCGACAACGATGATTTCCAGCCGCCCCTGCTTATAGAGGCTTTGCTCCACCAGTCCCTGCAGGCAGCCGGCGATAAATTTTTCGGAATTATAGGTAGAAACGATGGCCGAGACCAGATAATCCTCCCGCGAGGCCGCCGGTACGGCGCGCTGTTGCGCGGCGACGGAAGCGGGCTCCAGTCCCAGGGCGCCCAACATGGCCCGGGCTTCGCTGCCGGAAACTTCGGCGGACGGCGCGCTCAGGCTATCCACCTGACGGCGCAGATGGTCGTAATCGTAACCGAGAGCGCCGAGAATGCCGGAACCCAGGGCATCCAGATAGGCCCCGGCCAACAGCTTGTACAGGGGTTGATTCAATGTCTCACGCCATTTGTCCACACTTTCGGCCGAGGGGGCTTTGTGCCGGGCCACACCCAACGGGTCGCCCATGCTGCCCCGGGGCGCCGGGCGACGGCCATAGTTGAGCATATCCGGTTCATAGCTCACCCCCAAAGCGGCGCATAACTGTTTCAGGCTCCCGTCTCCGTCGGCCACCAGTTGCTCATAGCGCACGGGGATATAGCGATCCGGGTATTCCCGCATATAGGCGGCCAGCTTAAAGGGCGCGGTCATCAGGTCGTGACGGTGCAGGGAGAGGCGGTTCCAGTCCCCGTTCACCCATGTTTTTAAAATGGAAGCCAGCACGGCCAGCGGGTTGCGCAACAGGATTACGCGCCGGGCGCCGGGCAACAGCTCGGTCAGTTCCGGTAAAACATGGTAGTAACGCGGGGTTTTATCCAAAAAGATATCCCTGCCGCTGTCCGCCAAAGCCCGGCCGTACCATACGCCGGCCATGGCCCGCAGACCGTCCAGATAATCTTCACGTCCGCGGGGCAGGTTATCCGTAAAATCCTTTAGGCCGATACGGGCGTCCACCGCGCTGTATTCCGTTTCAAGACCCTTCTCCTTAAGCGCGTAAAGGGGATGGAGCATAATCCAGGGCTCGGCCAGGGTATGCACCCGGGGATGTCCGGCCAGTATGCGCTGCAGCAATGTGGAGCCCGCCCGGGGCTGCGAAATGAGAAATATCAGGTTTTCACCACGATAGTTTCCTATATCCGGGGAAAAATCAACCATGCCGTTACCCTTACTTTTACCAGATAAATATTTCTTTAATTCTCCGGCGGTTTCCGACTTTACTGTTATATCTTTTAATGAAAGCGTTATGGGGGTCGTTTTTGAAAGACGGCTTAATGATATAAGAAGCTCATTGAGTTCATTAATAACATACCGTTGTATATCGATATCAAAATCGACCAACAGATGCAGATTTTTCTTTATTACAGACAATGCCGACTTATAGAGTTTGCTGTTCATCTGATGATGAATACCCTGGGGATGATCCCTGTAAAAAACAGCATCCCGGCCGGAATAAACCACCGGATAACGGGCGCTCAGATTTATTTTTAAATCCCAGTCTACATGAATATCTATATCCCTGTCGCCATAGCCCACTTCTCTCATCGCCTGTGTTTCCATCAACTGGCTGCGAAAAAGACTGCGGCGCCCCTCAAAAAATCTTTTGGCAAAGGTCGCAACAAAAACATCACCCGAGGGAGGCGAAGGCCGGCCATCCTTGTGCCATTTCTCCATCAGCTTTCCATCCTTATCCACAATGGAAACATTGGAGTAGGCCACCTTTGCACCGGGATTGTTACGCAATGTTTCCCATTCCCATTCCAGTTTTTGCGGATGCCAGTAATCATCTCCGTCAATGATGCTTACCCAATCGCCCCGGGCCTGATCCTTGCCAAATTTTCCGTTAGCCACATGGCCGATATTTTTTTTGTGCCGGAATATCCTGAACAGGGACGGATAACGTTGCTTATACCCGGAGATAATTTCCCAGGACGCGTCGGTGGAACAGTCATCGCATACGATAATTTCATACGGCTGCAAAGTCTGCCCTACAATGCTATCGAGAGACTCCGCTAAGTATTTCTCAAAATTATAGCTAAAAACCACCACGCTGATCCGGGGTTGCGATCCGGCGCTTTTTTTTCTCTTGCCTGTTTTTTTTGACATAGCTCGTCCTTTTTTATAAAAATGAAAAATCATAACCGTACGCCTCATAGGCCCGGCGCAGATTATATTTTTCGAAAAAATGGTTAAATACCTCTTTTTGCCAGGGGCTAAACATCATATACCTCCTGGCCGCATCGGTTTTATTCCTGTCCTTTTTGTGTTCATTCACGATACCCGCCTTATATACATTTTCCAGGTATGAACGGCTGGCCCGGCATTGGCTGTCGCTTATTTCCCGCACAACCCTGTCCAACTCCCCGGGATCCGTCGTTACCCGCTCCATGCGGACAACTTTTTTGTAATTCACACCCTGCAAAGCGGGAACTTCCTCTTCGGCATCCAGATCCTTGCGCAAGCTTCCCAAAACAACCGAGGCGCCAATAAAAGCCAGATTTTCCAGGTCTCCCGGGTAAAAGTCATATTTGAGCGCCGTTTCCAGAACATACTCCTTATCTTCCCGCAAAACCTTGCCCAGGGTCCAGTGCAGTTCATTAATATCATAACGGAACAGAGTGCGGAACTGCCCGTAACCACTCCAGACCAGGGATACCGGATGCCTGACGAGGTTCATGACCTCATAGCCCTGGTTCGGCGCGCCGAACCTTTCCCACAGATAAGGTAAATCCCTGAGACGCAAAACATGTACCGAACCGTAAACGCTTCCCCGGCCAAGACTTTCTATCTTAGCATATTTTTCTTCCAGCGATTCAAGCTGGCGCGAAACATACCCCTGATGCAGTTGCAAAAGGTTTTCCCGCAAACTGTGGTCACTATTCATATCCTGCCTGTTGGCCAGAATGTTGCGGGCGCTGTGGGTACAAACAATATCCTCATGGCTGTTCAGGGCAAAGGCCAGCCAGTTGCTGGCGCTCCATCCGTGTGACGTTATGATAAAGCGTTTCATGACATACACTCCGCCCACCCCAGGCCGGAGGCTCCGAATCCGTTTCCGTTGTAAAACATGAGTAATTTTTTGCCCTGGCGGATAACATTGGGGTAGGCCACCATCGCCGAGTCCCAACCTTCCGCGGAAACATCCAGACCCGCCAAATGGTCCTTCCTTTCAAAATGAATACCGTCAGCGGATTCCGCGTAGCCTATGCGATAGGAGGCGGACTTATCCAGGCGATAATTTTTCTGTCCCCGGACAGAATACCACATTCTATACCTGCCCTCTTCATGGATGACGGTGGGACAGGCCAGCCCCCCTTCCTCACCTTCCAGCGCCACGGAGGTAATGCCTTCCCTTTTCCATTCGATTCCATCCCTGGATTCGGCATACTTTATTTCATAGGAAGGCTCCATCAGCCCCTCAACCTCGCGCCAGGCGGTATAGGACATATACCAGGTACGCCAAAGATCATCTTCTATCACAATGGCCTGGCAGGAAACCGCAACCGGATCGTGAATCCCCCTGTCCATCACCGGGCCGGTGGCCACTTTTTTAAAGGAACGGTTGTCCTCGCTTACCGCCAGTCCCAGGGCCGTGCGGTATCGTGCCGTATGCCCCGTATTCCAACCGACATAAAAAAAATAGCTGCGTCCCTTGTAGCGCACTATTTCCGACGGCATAACACCCGCGTCATCAAAGGTACCGGGCTCTCCCAGTTCCAGAATGGGTTGGGGGTGTTGATAGATTATCTCCCGGGGGTTGTCCGCCCGCACCTCTATGAAGGATGTGCGTGTGCGATTTTTGTCATCCCGCGTTCCATAATAAATGCGCAGCCGTTCATCATCTATCCGCTCCACAAGGGGAACCTGGGCATGGCTGCGGGCCCAGGGCAGGCTACCGTCCACCTGAAAGATCAGACCCTTTTTTTCCCACTTCATACATAGCTCGCTTCCGTAAAAGAGACCGGGACTTCCGCATCGTCTATTTTTTTGGTAAAAAATTCATCTATGGCGTAACCGATGTCATACTTAAAATTCAAACCGGAAAATTCACGCCAGCTGCCCGAATCGAGAATAAAGGAATCCGTTTCCGCCGCGGGGGGCTGATGAAAAACCGTCAGCGCGCCCCGGCCCGCGTCCAATATTTCGCGGGCAATTTCTTCCAGGGAAGGATTGCATTGTCCCACGTTAAACAGTTGATAGCCGGTTTCCCCGGTTTGCGTGTGAAGCAGCTCCTCAAATACGCGGGCCACATCCCGCACATGTATTTGCGGCCGGCGTTGCGCCCCTCCGATAATGCGGATGTATCCCTTACGGGCCGCGTCAAGTATCAGGCGGTTTACAATAAATTCTTCCTTAAGCCGGGGCGAATCGCCATAAACCATGGCCAGGCGCAAAACAACAACATCCTTAAAATGAGACTGCCGCACGCGCAGGATATTCTCGGCCATCAGCTTAGACCGGGAGTAGGGTTCCGCCGGCCGGGGCGTGAGTGACTCATGCAGGGGGATATCATAGCCGTTTCCATAAACACCGAAGGTAGAGGCAAAAAAGAAACGGGAGCACTTATTCTCCACACAAATATCGGTAAAGGCTTCAAAGGCCTCCACATTAACCTTTAGGGTGTGTCGCGGTTGTTTTCTTCCCTGACGCCCATCCGAGACCCCTGCGAGATAAATGACGGTCTCCACATTCTCCATGGATGAGCGAACCAGAGACATATCGCTAATATCCCCGTAAAAAGTACGTAACTGACCCGGTTTCCAGGCCTTTCGCTTAACCGATTCCGCCAGGGGGTTTTGATCCAACAGGGAAAGACTATAGCCTCGTTCCAGTAAAAAAGCCGTTAGTACGCTGCCGATATATCCGGCCCCGCCGGTGATGAGTATACGTCCGTGTTCAGCCATCTTTAGCGTCCCAGTAATGGTTTTCCTTTAACAGGTCGAAGTAATCCTCGCGGGTAACCCCGACGATAATCCTGTCCCAAAATCTGTTTTGACGAAAGTAATACTTTCTCTGACGGCCCTCTTCCTTCCAACCGCATTTTTTTATATAAACGGCCAGGGAGGCTTTATTATACTCGATCATGGAACCGTCAAGACGTTGCAGGCCCAGTTCTTCAAAAGCATAGCGCATTACTGTCATAATCGTATCGGTGCCGTACCCCTTGCCCCGGATATCCTTATCGCCAAGCAACATACCATGAAAGGCATTGCGGTCTTTCCAGTTTATGTTAACCAGATTGGCGGTGCCTATTAAGCCCATGTCCGGCGCCTCGATGGCAAAGCGCTGATCGGGGGAATGCGGTGAGAGGGAGCGGAACCATTCCATCTGATCGCGATACGACGTGGGAAAATGCCAGGAAGCCAACAAGGGCCAGATACGGGGATCGTTAGCCCATTTATGCAATAACTCCTGATCGGACTCCTCAATGGCACGTAGTTTTATCTTTTTTCCTTCTATATTCATATAACACTTTCCGGTTCAGAATAGCTATAACTCTTAATTACCGAGGCGACAACCCCGCATACCCTTTCCACATCGGCCTCTTCCATGGCGGGATAGAGCGGCAGGCAGATCACCTTTTGTGCGGCGGCTTCGGCCACGGGCAGATTTTCCGGCACGGCCGACGGCAATCCGCGATACATGGGGAAATGGCTGATCAGCGGATAAAAGTAGCGACGGGCATAAATATTACGCTCCCGCAGGGCCCCGTACAGAGCGTCCCGGCCCCCCTCCTCCACAAATACCGGAAAATAGGCCCAGTTATGTTCCACTTCCGGAGCGCGGTGCAACAGGGTCAACCCCGGCAGACCGGCCAGCAATTCCCGGTACAGACGGCTCAGTCTTTCCCGGGCGCGGATGCGCTCATCCACATATTTCAACTGCAATAAGCCCAGGGCGGCCTGCATCTCATTCATTTTACCGTTGATGCCCGGCGCCATCACCGTGGTTTCATCGGCAAAGCCGAAATTTTTTATATAATCAATGCGCTGCTTCAGCTTGGCGTCATTGGTTACTATGGCGCCCCCTTCCATGGTGGTAAAAATCTTGGTGGCATGAAAACTCAGCACCGAAAGATCGCCATAGTTCAAAATACTTTCCCGTCCCTCTCTTACGCCAAAAGCATGGCAGGCGTCATAGATCACCTTCAATCCGTAAACGTCGGCGATGCGCTCGATTTCGCGCACATCGGCGGGATTGCCGTAAACATGCACCGGCAGGATGGCCGTGGTATTTGGCGTGATCAGCGCTTCAATACGCGCCGGATCGAGATTGAGGGTCAGGGGATCGATGTCGCAGAAAACGGGCGTGATGCCGTTCCAGTTCAGGGCATGGCTGGTAGCCACAAAGCTATAGGGCGTGGTGATCACCTCCCCTTTGATGCGCAACACCTGCAGGGCCGAAAGCAGGGCCAGCGTCCCGTTGGAAAAGAGGCTGACATGGCCGACCCCCAGATAGTCCGCCAGGCGTTCTTCCAGCTGCCGGTGAAAAAGACCGTTGTTGGTCAGCCATTTTCTGTCCCAGATTTTTTCCAGATAGGCGGTAAACTCCTCCAGTGGCGGCAGATCGGGCCGCGTAACCATCAAGGCGTCGCCGGAGCTGTGCGCCGTTTCAAAGGTATTTAACAGGTCATCTTTGCTCATCGTGTCCATCTGTGCGTTCCATATAATGTTTATCCTTCGGGCCTTTGCCCAAAACGGACGATATGAAAACTTATCTATCAATATCCGTGCCATGGAAAACGACACATGCTAAACTACTGAAAATATATAACTTATAAATATACCATTCCCATATAAGGGCGTGTCCGCGCCTTAACGGATGGAAAGATTTTCTGAGTGGCGGGAATAAATTGCCCTTTATAAAGGCCGCACAGAGGAAAGCCCGGTTGTTACAGTTTTATTTTTTCCCCGGAAAGCGAATAATAGGCGGCTATGATGCGCTGCTTTTCCGTTTCCGGCAGGCGAACGGCGTTCCGGCTCTCAAAGGAATCCGGCCCGTAATAATTACTATGCAGGGTAAAGCCCAGATGATTGAATTTTTTATTAACCCCTTGCCATACCCTTTTGGGCGCGATACAAAAATCATCATAGTCAATATCAAGCCGGCGCGCCGCGGGTAGTTGTTGCAATTGTTCTTCTATCAGCTTATTAGTATAGTAGACCTGTCCCGCCACTTGCTTAAAAGCTGTTTGCGTAGCCAGCCGGGCATATTGCGGAATTTTGTAAAAGGACCAGCGGGAGGCGTCGCCAAACATCCGTTCCCGGGCCTGGTATATCGATTGGGCCGTGAAATAGGGATGCCGTTTTAAAAAAAGAAAAATGGCATTGGGCAGCAGTGCATTCAAAAAGGATATATGCGGATTCAGAGCTCCGGCCTTAAATACAAGCGGACGGTTTAAGACCGACTCAAAGGCGGCCAGTTCGCTTAAAACATAGGGTTTATCCACGATGGCTTTGGCATCAGTTTTATGGCAGTTATCCTCATCCACGCCAAAAACGTACTTCCAGAAGGCTTTAAATTCATTGGGGGCAAAAAGGCCTCGGGTCTGTCCCAGATCCGAGGAAAAGAACTCCTCGTTATCGGCGCCGGGCAGCATCACCTCCTCGCGGAAGGCCAGCTCCGGATCGGTAAGCATTCTTTGTATTTTGGCTCCCAGATAGGGCGCCTTATAAAAACGGGCAATAAGATTGCTGGGATAGCTGAACAAGCCGGTGGAAGCCAGCCACTGCATCAACAGGGTGCCTCCGCTGCCCGGCGCGCCGACAATAAAGATTACGGGATATTTAGGCGCCGTTCCCTTACGGGCTATGGCTTCAATTTCCGTGGCGGCCAACAGGCTGTTCAGCTCATCCAGATAGCGCTCCAGCTTGGCGTTTGGCTTAAACCCGGCGGAAATTTCCATTATGTGCTCCTGAACTCATTATGACGATACTTGGGGAACCAGACACTGTTTTCCGGAGCCCTTTCCCTGCTTAATCGGTCATATACCCGTGGGTTCATTACTTTTCCGCACAACATGGACGGTAAATTACCTGTTGAAAATCCTCGTTTAAACCGGGCCAGACCGTTTTCGGGATCATCATCACCGCCGGCAACGCCACCCAAATCGGCAAAGGCATATCCCCGTTGCTTAAAATAGTGCAGCGCCCGCCAAACAATGGCATAACTGGCGCGCAAAGCGTATCCGCGCTCCGAGGAAGCCCCCAAATGATAATAGACCCGGTTGCCCTGCTCCAGCCACAAATGCATGGCCACCACCTCTTCTCCGGCGCGGGCGGTAAAAAGATGCATCTCCTCCATCCCGAATTGCCGCTCAAAGGATTCCGGGGGGAAATCGGCCGGGCCCGTAAAACCGTGCCTGCGCCTTAGTCCCGCATACAGCGTTAGCCACGGGGCCAGAAAATTCATCTTGTCCGCTTCATGACGAACCTCTGTGTTTTTCAGAGCGCGCCGGCACTTATAGCGGTGCCCCGAAGAGACAAAGGCCCCGATTTCCCGGGAGAGATCGGCAATGTAGTGGGACTTTAGCCTGACGTGACGATCGGGAAAGAGCCGGAACAGATCATAAAAGGCGACGTCGGCAAAGGGGTCCGCCACGGTTGTGATGCTGATATATTTTTCACTGTCCAAACGGGAAAAGTCCTCTTGCAGCAGGCACCACTCACGGACGTCAAACAGCGGATAAGGAGCGATAAGATCAAAAAAGGGCGTGCCCTTAACGGGCCTTTGCAGCAGAAAGCCGCCGGAAAGCGGCAGGGGCAGCACCTCGCCGATATGCCGGCAGGAGGAGGCATATTCCTCGGAGCGATACCCTTCCCGTATAATTTTTTTTTTCAGCGCGGATTGGGCCCCCATGATTTAGCCCAGATATTGCAGAATATTAAGATTGATGGTTTTCGCCGTTACCTGCAAGGCCGCCTGATAGGTGATCTGTTCCGTCTGAAAGCTGACGATCTCCTTGTCCAACCTGGCGTCCCGCGCCTCGGAGCGGAAACTTTCCAGGTCGATATTGGTCTGCTCCAGCCGGTTGCGTATCAGCCGCAGATTGGATGAGCGCGTGCCCACCTCCGCCGTAAGTCCCAGCATGCGATCGCCCGCCGTTTTCAGATCATCGATGGTTGCGCGGATCGCATCCTCATCATTGGCCCGCAGGGAGGATATCAGATCGCTCATGGCGTCAAAAATCCCCGTGTCCATAATCGACTGTCCGTCCACATTGATATCAATGCTGACATTTTCCGAGTACTCCCGCGACATGGTCTGATCGTTACCCAGATAGGAAACCACGCCGGCATTTTCCACAAAGGGCGGTACCGTTTGCGTGTCGGTACCGGCAAAAACACTTTTATTCAGATATTGGGAATTCACGATGGAAAGCGCTTCCTGCAACAGGGCGTCGGCCTGGTCGGCCAGGGTATTGCGTATTTCCGCGTCCGATTGGCCGTCCGCGCCCTGATTAGCCAGGTCTTTGGCCTGAATAACCACTTCGCTCAGGGATTGCATCAGGGAAACGGTATTATTGATCCAGGCCTCGGAGGCGTCGATATTACGCAAATACTGTTCATTCTGGGTAATGCGGGTGGTCATCCGTTCCGCCCTTGAAAAAGCGGTGGGATCGTCGGACGCCTTTTGCACCCTGCGGCCGCTGGAGATACGGTTTTGGATATCATCCATGGCCTCCCGGCGCTGGCCCAGCCGGTAAAGGGCATTTCTGCTTAACATGGTTTGAGTGACACGCATCGTTTATACCTCTACTTCCCTGTTTAGCGTAAACTTAACACTGTCTCTAACATTTGATCGACGGTATTGATGATTTTCGCCGCCGCCTGATAGGCCTGCTCATACTGAACAAGCTTGGTCATCTCCTCATCCAGGGAGACGCCGGCCACCTGGTCTTTTTGATTTTGCAGATTTTGAGTAATCAGTTCCTGGCTTTCGCGAAGGAACGAAGCATTGTCGATATCGGAACCGATGACGGAGAGCAGATTGGTAAAAAAATCCGACGGCGCCTGATTCTCCACAATGGTATCGAACTGCAAATTAAAAATAGACTCCGCCACGCTGTTGCTGCCCACCCCTTCCGTGGCCGCGCGGGTGGCGATCAGGGTGGGGTCTTCCACAATGGCGGCATTCATTTTGAAACCGGAAGCGCCAGATATACCTTCGGCAAAAAAGTTTACACCGGTGGTGCCGGCAACATTATAACCGGCGGCATGCAATTCATTTACCTTTTCGGCCACATTCACGGCCAGGGTATCCAGACTGTCCAGATAGGAGGGAATCTTATTGTTAAAGGTGTCCATCATTCCGGCCAGCGTGCCCCCTTCAATCTCCGGTTCAAAGTTGCTGTCCTTAAATACCACCGCGGCCGACTGAACGGCGCTGTCACTGTTATAGCTTACCGACAATTCATTCTGTTTGGTATCGGAAACCAGAAGATATCCGCCGGAAAAGATGCTTACTTCGCCGGTATCCTTTTCCTTAACCTTGATATTGATCATTTTGGACAAATCGCTGATCAACTGATCCCTGCTGTCCAGCAGGTCGGGATTATCGCTAACCCGCAGTTCCCTGTTCAGGCTTACAAGTTGCCGGCCAATGCGATTAATATCATTGACGGTGCCCGATATCTGAGGTTTAATCTGCTGCTGAAATTGCAGCGTACGGTTATAGGTATTGTTCATGCTGTCGGCCAAAAGCTGACCCTTGTTTTTTACGAGGCTGCGCAGGGAATCACTTTCGGGGTCATTGGCCAGATCGTTCCAGGAGTTCCAGAATTCGCTCAGAACATTGCTCAGCCCGCCACTGCTGGCGTCGCCAAAGATGCTTTCCACCTGTTGCAGCATGGTTTCCGACTGCTCATATTTAGCCAGCCCGGCATTCTCCCGCCACAAGGCGGTTTCGGCAAAACGCTGACGCGTGCGCGTCAGGTCTCCCGGCGTCACGCCCGAGCCCAGCCGCCCCAGAACGCCGTTGGTTTGCGTCAGGTTGCGCAGATCCACACGTCGCCGCGTATACCCGGGGTTGTTGGCATTGGCAATATTCCCCGAAGTGACGTCAATGGCAGACTTATAGGCGCTCAGGGAGCGCCGGCCTATTTCAAACATGGATGATATTGACATAATCCTTATCCCTCTGTTACTGCCGCCCGGGCGCGCGTTGTACGCGGACGGATTGCAAATTGACGCCAGACATCCTCATCGGCGGCCGACTGTTTGTAGCTTTCCATGGCCTTATCATAGGTCAGGCGCAGCCTTTCGCGGAAACGGTTCCAGACCTGCTGCTCTTTTCGCGGCAACAGGGCTATCAATTCCCGTAAGGTCGCCTCGCCCCGTCCGGGAATAAGAGCGGCGTACAACAGGGCCGTGGCCGCTTTTCTTTTACGGGTCAGCTCCGCCGCCCGTTTAAGAACCCTTTCGGTCTCGGCCTCTCCCTTGCGCAGGGAAAGGGGCCTGTTTAAAATTTTATACACCCATCCGTAGGCGGATATTTCCTGGATTATCAAATCCAGAAGATGGTCATAAGCCTCGCGGCTAACGGGATTCAAATCAGGCGCCATAGTTCACCACTGTTCTCCCCGGCGCATTGGTAACGCCTTCGCGGGTGTAAAGAGTATAGTCCTGCGCACTTTCCGGATAACAATAGGCCACCAAATCCTGCATCAGACTAAGTGATGTATGGATCAGCATACTGTTTTCATAGCTTAGCCTCTTAAGCATGTTCACGGCGGTTTCCAGGCGTTCCTTCATCGAAAGCCACTCCGGCTGGCGCATCAGGCCATGATGCAGAAGAAAGTCATTCAGGGTATTCAGCTTCTCTTCGCCCTCCTCCGGCATCAGATGTTCCAACAAGCGGGTTCTTAATGCGGTCAGCTTTTCGGCGCGCTTAAGCAGGGCGTTTTCCATGGCGCTATAGCGGTTTATTTCAACCGTATCGCCATCCACCAGCGCCTTTTGCTTGCCCCGGGCCAGCTCGGCCAGGTTCTCATAGGTGGATGTCTCTTCCAGCAAGCTGGAAAACAGTTCGTTCATTTTGGCATTATTCATTGTCTTCATCCGTTAAAGGGTTTATAAAAGGTGTTTCCACGGCCGGCATTGTGTTCAACAGGTTTATATCCGGATTGTCACTCTCCTTAAGAGCGGAATAGATAAAATCCGCCATGCCGATACCGCCCTGGTCGGCCATGGCCTTGCTCATCACGCCGCTGAACATCATGCTGACCATATTTTGTTTTTCGTTTTCCCGGGGTATGGTTTTTTCCATGGTTTTCACCAGGGTGTTTAAAAACTGCGCTTCCATCTTTTTACTCACTTCCCGCAGACGGGCCTCTTTCTTATTATCAGGGTCGGCGGGCGCACCCTGCTTTAAATTTTCCGTCGTTTTTTTCAGATTGATGAAAGCCGTTTCTATCTTCATATCACTCATGTCCGCCCCCTAATTGATGATGAGCTGGGCCCGCAGGGCGCCGGCCTGTTTAATGGCCTGGAATACGGCGATGATATCGCGCGGCTTAAGTCCCAGGGTGTTAAGGGCCAACGCCAGATCGGTTACGGTGGTTGTTTCGCGAATTACGGCGTTACGCGCCTCTTCCTCATCCACCACCGTATTGCTGACCTCGGCCACCACGGTGTTGCCGCCGCTGCTGAAGGCATTGGGCTGGGATATCACAGGCGTGGTGCGGGTATGGATAGTCAGGTTGCCGTGCGAGATCATCACCTCGCCTATGGTCACCGCCCCGCCGGCCACAACGGTGCCGGTGCGTTCATTTATCACCACGCGGGCCTCCACATCTACCTGCACGGGCAGTGTTTCTATGGAAGAGATATAGCTTACCGCGCCCTGATAACTTTTTAGCGAATCGGGTAGGGTCAGCTCCACCATACCCGGCCCAAGGGCTTTGGCATATTGAGTTTCCCCGTTGGCGCCGGCCTGATTGATGGCCGCCGCAATGCGATTGGCGGTGGTAAAGTCGGGTTCCAGTAAAAAGAGGCGCATCGGTTTGCTAAAGTCGTAATTTTGTTTCTCGGGCAGGGCGGTCAATGTACCGCCGTTGGGCACGCGGCCCACCAGGGCATGATTCTT
>JALXBH010000216.1 GCA_026991535.1 Calditrichia bacterium
CCTCGCGGCAACCCGCTTTTATCTTTAGCGATGCCAACGAACCTTATCGCCAGGGCATCGCCGAAGACCGCGCCTGGCAGCAACATCAACGGGCCGTGGCCACGCGGGTTTTTCCCCTGCTGGACTATGCTCCGCAACGCAGCGCCTTCTATGGTGAGCGCTTCGACCTGAGCGCCAACCCCGATCATGAAGCGGACTGGGTGGAAGCGATCCTCGAAGTGACGGCCACCACGCCGGTCACCCAGATCAAATACCGTTTAACCCCCGCCGACTGGGCCATGTACGAAGCCCGCTACCAACATGACTTTAGCGAGATTGCCCCCTCCGAATGGGGCGACCAGTGGCGTACCGTGGCCGACTATCTTGACCTGGACGAAGAGGAACAAGCGAAAACCCGTCCCTATGTAATCTATGTAGACGACGAGGGCCGGCGCCACAGACTGGCCGCCTCGGAACGAGTTATACATCTTTGCCGGGTGAAAAAACATCAGTGGCGTCTGCTGCAACAACTGAGCGGCATCATCCGCTATGAACCCCAATACCAGCAAGAGAAGCTGGAACAGGCGGTACAATCCGCCCTGGAGGGGCAGGAAAGGCAATTACGCGCCGAATATGAAGGGCGCCTGCGGGAACTGGATGAACATCATTTTGCCGTTTACCATGATCGCTTAAAGAACAAACTGCTTCAGCTGTACCGGCAGCGCCGGGCCGAAAGCATGGAAAACGGAAAGGATGCCGGACAATGATCAATCTTTTCGGCAAGCGTTTGCCCACCTTCAGTCACGGCATTCATCCCGGGGATTTCAAGGATCTGACCCGCCATTTGCCCATTGAGCGCATGCCTTTTACGGATGAACTCGTCCTGCCGCTCAGCCAACATCTCGGCGCGCCCTCCCGGGCAAGGGTCAAGGTGGGGGATAAGGTGCAGCGGGGACAGCTGATCGCCGAACCCGGCGGATTTGTTTCCATCGGCCTGCACGCCCCGGTCACGGGCACGGTTACCGCCATCGAGCCCCGCCATCATCCCGGCGGCAAAATGGTGGAGGCCATCATCATCAAAACCGACCCCTTTTCGCCGCAAACCTTTTACAACGAACACAGCATGGAATGGGAAAGCCTGTCGGCCAGAGAGTTGATTTCCCTGATACAGCACGGCGGCTTTGTGGGTTTGGGCGGCGCGGCCTTCCCTACCCATGTTAAGCTGAGCGTCCCGGAAGGAAAGCACGCCCAATTTCTTATTGTAAACGGCGTGGAGTGCGAACCCTACCTGACCGCCGATCACCGGGTGATGCTGGAAAACTATGAAGACCTGTTTCTCGGCATCCGCATCCTGCAACACATTCTAAAGGTGAAACAGGTTTACATCGGCGTGGAAAACAATAAGGAAGACGCCATCGAGGTATTAAGAAAAAACGTGCCCGGGGATATGGCCTGCGAGGTGATCGCTCTGGAAACCAAATACCCCCAGGGAGCGGAAAAGATGCTGATCGAGGCCGTGCTGCACCGCGAGGTACCCAGCGGCCGGCTGCCGATCGATGTGGAAGTGGTGGTCAATAACAGCGGCACCATCACCGGTATCGGGCAGATGTTCCGTTTCGGTCAGCCCCTGATCGAACGGGTGGTTACGGTAACCGGGCCCGGCATCAATCGTCCGGCCAATCTGCTGGTACCCATCGGCACGCGCCTGAGCGATGTGCTGGACTACTGCGGCGGTTTAAAGGATAACACCCGCCAGCTTCTTTTCGGCGGCCCGATGATGGGCACGCCCCAGTCCCACCTGGATGTGCCGATTATGAAAGGCACCTCGGGCATATTATGCCTGACCGAAAACGAAGTGGTTGTCCGGGAGGAATATCCCTGCATCCGCTGTCTGCGTTGCGTGGACGTTTGCCCCGTGTCGCTGAACCCCAGCCGCCTGGGTTCTCTGGCCAAGTCGCGCGATTATGAACAGATGCTGGACTTCCACGTGATGGATTGCGTGGAATGCGGCTCCTGCTCCTATGTGTGCCCTTCCAACATCCCCCTGGTACAACGTTTCCGCGTGGCCAAAGGCCTGCTGCGGGAACAACAGGCCCGAAACAAAGCGAGTTAAAGGACTTATGGAAAAAAAGATTGAATTGCTGCTCTCCTCCTCTCCTTTTCTGAAACAACAGGAGGATACTCCCGCCGTAATGCGCCAGGTGATTTACAGCCTGCTGCCGGCCGCGCTGGCCGCGCTGTGGTATTTCGGTATCAGCGCCCTGATGGTCATGCTTACGGCGGTAAGCTTTGCCCTGTTAACGGAAGGGGTTTATAACCGGCTTAACCATAAAAAACAAACCCTGCATGACGGCAGCGCCCTGCTGACCGGCCTGTTACTGGCCATGACCCTGCCGCCGGGCATCCCCCTGTGGATGGCGGCCCTCGGTTCCTTTGTGGCCATCGCCCTGGGCAAGCTGATCTTTGGCGGTCTGGGCTCCAATATTTTCAACCCCGCGCTGGTGGGCCGGGCCTTTCTGCAGGCCTCTTTTCCCGTCAGCCTGACCACCTGGGTGGCCGCGGGCAGCCTGCGGAACTTTGGCGACTGGCGCGGACCGGCCTTTACCATCCCCTTTATCCAGGAAAAGGTCGATGTGCTCACCACCGCCACGCCGCTTTCCATGATGAAATTCGAGGGACATCTCACGCCGTTGAATCAGTTGTTTTTAGGACATTCCGCGGGCTCCCTGGGAGAAACCAGCGCCCTGCTGCTTTTGCTGGGCGGCCTTTACATGGTCATCCGTAACTATATCAACTGGCGTATTCCCGTGGCCATCTTTGCCGCGGTAATGGTTTTTGCCGGCGGCCTGCACCTCCTGAATCCGGAAAAGTTCGCTCCTTTTTACTTTCATCTGTTTTCGGGCGGACTGATGCTGGGCGCCCTGTTTATGGCCACCGATCCGGTCTCCTCGCCCATTACCCACAAGGGATGCTGGATATTCGGCATCGGCATCGGTTTTCTGGTGGTGCTGATCCGTACCTTTGGCGGCCTGCCGGAGGGAGTTATGTACGCCATTTTATTGATGAACAGCGTAAGTCCGCTGTTGAACCGGGTGACCCAGCCGCGCATCTACGGCGCCGTGGATGACAGGCACAAGGCAAAAAGCAAACCATAAAATACGCGCCTGTTTTTCGTAAAACGGGCGGGAAAGTTCCATTTAGTAAACATGAAGATCGCAGAGGCTGAAAATTGAGTGAAACAACGCAAGCACCCGTAGAAACCCCGCAGATAAACAGCTCCCGGCTGTTGATGGCCATGGGCAGCGTGGGTTTTATTGCCGGTATCCTGATCGTATTTACCTTTCAGTTTACCCTGCCCATCATCAAGGCCAACGAGAAAGCCTATCTGGATCAATCCATTTTTGAGGTGGTCCCCAACACGGCTTATAAAAAAGTTTTCACGCCGGATAAAAACGGCGTACTCACGCCCATCGCCGAAGACAGTGAGGAGCCCTATAAGATTTTCGCCTGTTACGATAAGGAGCACAAGCTAACCGGTGTGGTGGTGGAGGCCAGCGGTCAGGGTTTTCAGGATGTCATCCGCCTTATCTACGGCTATGATCCGCAAAAACAGGCCGTTATCGGCATGAAGGTGTTGCAAAGCACGGAAACTCCCGGTCTGGGCGACAAGATCATGAGCGACGCCAAATTCCTGAGCAACTTCGTCCATCTGGATGTCAGCCTGGACGAAAGCGGCGAACGTTTAAAGGCCCCCATCACACTGATAAAAGGGCCGAGGGAGAATGACCATCAGATCAGTGCCATTACCGGAGCGACCATCTCTTCCCGCGCCGTAACGCGGATGATCGCCCGGAGCACGGCCATCAATATCCCCCTGATCAAAAAAAATATAAAAGTACTTGAGGAAGCCGGAAATGAGTGACGAACGAATTCAATCCGAAAAAATGGAAATTTTTCTGAAAGGACTGTGGAGGGATAACCCGGTTTTTGTCATGCTGCTGGGCATGTGCCCCACCCTGGCCGTGACCAACTCGGTCATCAACGCCGTGGTGATGGGCGTGGCCACCCTGGCGGTGCTCACCTTGTCCAATCTGCTTATTTCCTCCCTGCGCAAGCTGATTCCCGCCCAGGTGCGTATCGCCACCTATATTTTAATCATCGCCACCTTTGTAACCGTGGCCGACTACGCCATCAAGGCGGCCAGTCTGGAGGTACACAAGGCCCTGGGGGCATTTATTTCACTGATCGTGGTTAACTGCATCATCCTGGGCCGGGCGGAAGCGTTTGCCTCCAAGAACAGCATTGGCAAATCGGTACTGGACGGACTGGGCA
>JALXBH010000217.1 GCA_026991535.1 Calditrichia bacterium
CAGGGCGGCCAGGTTTTTTTCCAGAACGGCAATGGATTTGCGGCTTTTTTCCACAAAGGTAATGTGCCGGGCCCCCCGGCTAAGGGCTTCTATACCCAGGCTACCGCTGCCGGCAAAGATATCAACCACATCCTTGCCGGCAATGTATTCATCTAATATTTGAAAAATGTATTCTTTTACCCGGTCTGTGGTCGGCCGGATGGAGAGATCCTTTCCGGCCTGTAACTTACGGCCCTTATAACGACCGGCTACTATTCGCATGTTTATATAAAGGCTTGAAGAATCAATTGGATACGATAACGGTTTCCGGAAAAGTTTTGCTGGTCTTTGGCTGTTTCAACCAGCTTATAAATTTTAATTTGCGACGCGCCTCGCAAGGCAGACAGCATTTTTTGTGCTGCGGCCAGCGAGCCGGACATCTCCGCCTCAACCCGGTAGGCTTTAAAAAGAGCGTTGCTGTTACCGCTATCGGTGCGATTTTTCAGTTTTATCACACGCAATCCGGCGTTTTTGGCCTGTCCGCTTAACCACTCCTGCAGTTCGTTGACGGAAGAAAAGGTTTTGCCTCCGGCAGCCGCCTGTCCGCCGTCGGCCGAAGATGATTTTTCCGCCTTAAAGACACCCAGTATGCCGCCGTTTTTTCCGGGACGGCTGGAAGAAGAGACTATCTTAAATGGGGAGCCTTTACGTTTTAGTTCAATATTGTACCGGGCCAGCTCTTCGCGGTTTTTTGAAAAAACCTCGAAGGTCAGGCTTTGGTCATAGAGCAAAACGCTGGAAAGACGCGCTGACCTGCCTGTGGCCGAAACGATCTGATCCACGGAGGCAATCCGTGCCCGGTTTTCAGCGCCAATGGTTTTTAAATAGGATTGTTTTTCCTGTTCCTTACGTTCCCGCTCCAAGTCAGCCGGGCTTTTGGCAGGTTTCTTGTTTACTTCCGCCTCCGCCTCGCCGGTGGTTTCCGTTGTTTGCCCCGCGTCAGCAGTTGCATTGTCACCGGAAAGGAAAAAATAGTCCACTCCCACATACAATAAAATTATCAGGATAACGGCGGAAATTCCCATAACGATGGGCTTATAGCTTATTCCTTCCTGCTTATCATCTTCTATATCCAGATCGGGAATGGCTTTGGGCGCCGGTTTTTCCTCCGCTTCGGCGGGCGTTTCTTTTTCTTCCGCTTTCACATCGGGATCGATGGAAATTTCCGGCTCAAGGGGCTCTTCCTCGCTGGAAATATCGAGATCAACATCCTGGGAAAAGGTAGACTCATCTATATCCTCGGCTGGTTCATAGTTGAGCAGGTCTTCGTCAATATCGATATCAAACGGATCGTCACCCTCTTTTTCGTCCGGGACTTCTGGCTCTTTTTCGCCTACTGTTTCCTCGGGCGGAGCAGCTTCCTCCGGCTGTTCTTCCAACAAATCAGATACATCATCGTCGCTGTCATCTTTTAACAGATCATCATTATCATCAAAAATATCATCATCATCAAGAAGATTATACTTTGCCATAGTTTTCTCCAGTATACACTGAGATTAAATAATAGACCCCAAAGCTTCCATAGCCAGGGAATGTGTCGTGTTTGAATCGCTTGCGGTCAAAGCGGGCTGCCCGAAAGGGCTGTTGATCTTTTTTTCAACTTCCGGCAGGCAGCGTAACAAGTCTTCATCGCCATAAATAATGGTTTTTAGGGGCTTGTCGGAACTTTTTTCCCTGCCTTGCAGAAATTCCTTGTTTTTTCCGTTCACAATTTCCGCAACCTGTTCCCCAAGGGATCGCGTATCCAGGGCGAGATTGTCCAGATAGGTAAGGGAGTATTCTCCATTTTCAAAAAAGTGGTTTTCAATAAGAGGAAAGGCCACCTTAACCAATTGCAAAGAGAGGTTTTTATTCTCTTCCGTCTGAATAAAGCTTTCCAGAGCCAGACTATCCAGCAACAGGGAGTTCAGTTCAATATTTAAATCCGAGGCAACGGACATAAAACGGCGAATAAGTTTTTTTTGAAGAGCGACCACCAAAAGCTTTGCCGATGTCTGTGTATGAGGTTGTTCCTTTAACAGGGAAATTTTGTAGGCGCTCAAGTCCGGGGAAAGTTGCCGGCTTAAGGTCCACTCCACCTGTTTTTTCTTAACCGCCTTATTTGCGCCGGCGGGTATATAAACCCAACAGGTATAGGCCTGGTTGAAGGGAATGGCAACATTCAAATAAGCAGATGAGACGTTGTACTCGGCTAAAAACCCGGCAATACCATCTTTCAAGTCGGAAAGAACGGAATCGGAAAATAGACGGAAATCGTTCACGGGTTGTGAAAATGAAATGTTTTTAGAATACAGCACTTCACGTGGCGCGCCTTCGGCGGGCATGACAATTTGAAAAGATTTTTGCGAAAACGAGATACCGATATGCTGCATAATATTAAAAAAGGTTCATTCGAATAGATAGTTCCTATTCGAATGAAACCTTTAATCTTTTAGATTTTTATACGATTACTTTTCTTTTTTCTCTTCCCAGCTGCGTGTATTTTTGTAGACGTATCCAAAGTTCTTGATACTTTTTTCGAAAATATAGTACACCGGTATCGTTATACCGTTCTTGGCAAAGGAGATCGCCTCTTCAAGCTGCTTCTGTATATCTTCCAGCATTTTCGCATCCGTTGCTGACCCGGCGGCCTTAATGGCAGCATTTATCGAATCCAGATCCGCAATATCTTTTTCAAAATTTTCCACCCCCCGGGGCAGGCGGCGCACCTTGGCCAGGATATCGTTATATTCTTCCAGATCCGCTTTTATTTTGGCATGAATGGAATCCAGATTATTAAACAGGCTTTCACCATAAAGCTGTTTAAAAATACTTACGGCGTTGCGGCCGCCTTCGCTGGCATCGACAATATCGCTGAAGCTTTGAGAGTTGTTGGCTACATCAATAAAGAGCATAAGATTTTTATAGGCGTCGTATTCTATGCTTTCACGATACTTGCCAAAACTTTCGTTAATTTCCTTGTTCTTAATGGTAATGGCAATATTACGGCGAATTTTCTTTTTTATATCCAGGGCTTTCTTGTGAATTTTAGCCAGTGTATCGGCATAGGCCCCAAAGGGGGACAGGAAGCTAAAGCCGGAGGCTTGCTGGGCGATGGGTTGAACCTTTTCCTGAAGTTCCTTTAAAAGAACAGGGCTTTCAACTTTTACATCGGAAGAATCCTTGTCTATCATTATCACATAGGGATCGCCGTTTATGGGGCTGAAGAAGTTGTCTTTGGTGATATATAACACCTGCGAATCCTGCTCGGCCAGGCGATATTGAGCGGTACGGTTAGTAACGATAAAGTCTTTTAAAAATGTTTGATACGCTTCGTCGATTTTTCCCTGGATCTCTTTGGCCTGAGCTACATTGTTTTCCTTATTCAACAGAGAAATGTTATTCAGGGCGTTGTTAACGGCATTGTTAAAATCTTTAATACGATCGCTTGTACTTGTGAAGTTTACAATTTTAGAGTTGTTGACCTTTTTTACAAAAGCGGAAATACGAACTGTCAGTTCTTTCCATTGGGTTTCAAAGTCATTAATTTCAACATCCGATAAATGGCTGTTTGCCTTTGAAGTCATCTGGCTTAACTGCATAGCCGCGGTTTGCAGGTTATAGTCGGAAAGGTCACGCCGAAGTTGATAGATGCTGTCCAGGGTGGCCACCGTTGCCACATAGTTTGGAAGTTTTATATCGTTGTGAAAGACCTGCAGGCTGAGGTTAAGCTGTTCCGACTCGCTTAAAATTTCTTCCACCATTTTAAAGTAGCGCTTGTTGGTCGTAAGGTCTTCGGAAATTCTGTTTATATTCTGGCTTATCGTTAAAAGGTTTTTAACATAGGGCAGTGTAAGGTAGTCATTCAGAAGCTTTCTGAGCTCATTGGTGTAATGAACCAGTTTCTCTGCCATCTTAAGCGTGGAGTCCTGCGCCAGGGTATTTAAAAGAACATCCGTATCTGTGGTGTATTTTTTAGTCAGGCGATGATAAAATTTTTCTGCCTGATAAATACTGTTCATATTGTATTCGGCTTGTGTCTTTTCTAATTTCTCCGTATCCCAGATTTTCTGGGGAACGGTTATTACGATCACCAGCGCTACTGAAAGCAAAATAATCAGCAGTACAAATAGTGGTGAGCCTTTTTCAGAAACTTTAGCCATTACGCCTCCAAACATTGAAATTTTATAAAGTGAGTGTGCGAAAAGAAAACAAGTTAAAAATTAAGTAAAAGCTAAATTAATGTCAAACCTTAACTTGTCAGCGCCAATCATCGCCGTCACGGGAAGGAAAGCTCTCTTGAAGACCCTTTTTATCTTTCTGTTTTTTTCAGCTCTGTTCTTGCAGTGTACGCAACAAAGCCCCTCCGAAGAGGCTATAAAGACCATTATGAAAATGGAATATCACCGGGAAGCCGATCCTTCCGCCTGGCGCTCTTTTGTCGATACAGAACAAAGCCCGTATATCCGGCAGGAAGCACTGCGGTCTCTTGGTCATATTAAACAGGCCGCTCTTGTGCCTTTTTTAGACTCTCTTTTGGATCAACCCTTTTCCCTGCATGAAAAACGCGCTATTGTCTTTGCTCTCGGTCAATCTGCGGAAACCGAAGCGGAAAGCCGGTTGTTGAAGCGCTTTCCTTCGTTTGGAGACAGCCTCAAAAAGGAAACGCTCCTTGCTCTCCGACAATGTGGCGGCGCAGCTTCGGTGCCCCTTTTGAAGAAACTGTTGTCTCACGCCACCCTGTACCGGCCCGCCTTAATTACCGCGGGTATTCTGGCCAGGAAAAAGATAGATACCCAGAGCATATACCAAACGGTCACGGACTCAAGCTGGCAGCATCGTGGCAGCTTTCCCCACGCCTATTTTTTATATTATGCCGCCGCCAAGAAGGATATTGAATACCTGAAAAACCTTTTGAGTGTACATCCCGGCGAAGCTCGAAAATATTATCTTAAAGCTCTTTCACGAATCCTAAGCCAGGGAAACATTCTTAATGACTCCCTAAAATCCGTGTTGGGTGCACAGATCAACGCAAATCTCTCCTTAAAATATAAGCCCTCGTGGAATGAACTGTACCATGCCCTGCATATTGTAAACATTTTGGCAGACTCCAGTGCCATGCCCCTGGTCAGGCAAAGTATGAATCACATGGTGCCCCACGTTCGTTTTGAAGCGCTTAAGGCTTTTCAAAGTATTGCTGGAAAAAAATCCCTCTCCCTTCTGCTTGCACACCTTAAAAAAACAAAGTCTCTGGCGGAAAAGGCCCTTTTGATTAATTTGATCAGTAAAACCAAGCAGACTTTAGGCTACCAGCTGGTAAATCAATATCTGGATAAAGGAAACAGTACCTTTAAGGCAGGTTTGCTGGAGGCGCTGGCCCATATCAACAACCGGATGGTTCGGCAAACCCTGCGCAATTTTTTAAACACCCGCGATCCCTTACTGGTACACAAAGCTTTTTCCCTGCTGGATAAAAAAAGATGGTTACGCTTCCGCGATGTTGAAGCGCTGATGTCCACGCCGTTTTACGGGGTGTTGAACGAAGTGCTGGCCTGGCAAAAAAGAAACGGGAAAAGTGTGGCGTCCTCCATGCTTATCGATGCCTTTCAACGCTTTCGCAAAGCGGATCATTTTGAATCTCAGGAACTTATCATTGAACTTCTTGCGCAAAAGAAGCCTTGGTTGAACAACGCTCAGCTCAACACATTGGAAGAGGCCCTCTCTTCGGAACGCGTGGCCCGCAGCTACCGGGAAAAACTGCAACCCGCCTATTCCGGTGCAAGGATAGCCACCGTTCATCCGGCCTATATCAGTGCTGACTCCGCTCTTAGTATCCTCGGGAAAAATATTACCGCGCGTATCAAAACCAACCGGGGAGAGATTACAGTGGTGTTCTTTACAGGGAAAACTCCCCTCACGGTAATAAACTTTTTAAAGCTTGCATCAACCGGATTTTATAATAACTTAAGCTTTCACCGGGTTGTGGCGGATTTTGTTATACAAGGAGGCGATCCTGAAGGTGACGGCTACGGCGGTCCCGGATATACCATTCCCTCCGAGGACGGGCTACCCTTTGAAAGAGGCACGCTTGGCATTGCCACTTCCGGCTTCGACACGGGAGGAAGCCAGATTTTCATTTGCCACTCCCGGCAGCCGCATTTACGCGGTAACTATACGGCCTTTGGTCGGGTAACCGGTGGTATGACTGTTGTGGACGCGATCTTACCGGGTGATACTATTACAAGTATTCAACTTTCCATTAAATAGAGGTGTATTTTATGTTTAGCAAAACATTTTTTTTATCCATTCTGATTGCCTTTTCAGTAAATGCGCAGGAAGTCTCTTTTATGCAAAAAGGCGATGATGCCTATAAGAGTTTTAACAATAAACAAGCCCTCGAACTGTATCAAAAAGCTTTTGATAATGAGCCCGGCAGTTATGAAGCCGCCTGGAAGCTTTCCCGCGCCTATGTTGACGTTGGCGAAACCCTGGAAGGCGAGGCCCGCGAGGATTACTATAAAAAGGCGGAAAAATATGCCCGTAAGGCCGTGGAGATTAAGAACGACGGTAGCAACGGCCATCTTTACCTGGCCATCGCCCTGGGCCGGGTTGCCCTGGATGCCAGTGCCAAGCAACGGATTAAAATGTCCAAGGAAATCCGCAGGGAAGCAGAATTGGCCATAAAGCTTAACCCCGAAAATGACCTCGCCTATCATGTTCTTGGCAGATGGCACAGAAAAATTTCCAACCTGAGTTGGATAGAAAAAGGCTTTGCCGATATGTTTTTAGGCGGCGTGCCCAAGGATGCTTCCAACGAAGCCGCCGTTGAAAACTTTAAAAAGGCAATAGAAATTAGTCCCAATTATATCAACCACCATCTCGAACTCGGTATTACCTATGAAATGATGGACAAGGACGACCTGGCCCGCCAGGAATTTGAGACCTGTCTCTCTTTACCCATCAGTTCCGCCAAGGATAAGGAACACAAGGAAAAAGCCCGCGAGTTGTTAAACGACCTGTAAAAACAGACATGATAAAACTCAGACCCAGGAGCAGCGCCCGGTTTAAGGGGCTGCTCTTTTTATTAGGCATCCTTACAACCATTTCTGTTTTATGGTATACCCAGCAACTCGTAAATACCTTAAAAGTCAAATCCACTGAATTTGTACAGTTTCGCATAAAAATCTTTGAACAAAACATAAACAACCCCACCAGTGACGTTGATGTTAACTTTTTTTTTAATGAGGTCATTCAAAAAGCGGATTATCCCATTATTTATACCGACAGTTCCGGGCGACCTCAAAGCTGGAAAAATATAGACACGCGCATTGACAGTCTGACTATATTGAACCGGCAGGACTCCCTGTTACTTGTAAACACCCTTAAGCAGATCGCCGGAGAGAATAAGCCGATCCCCATAAAGTACCAAAACTCTGTATTGGGCTACTATTATTATGGCTATCCCCCGGAAATATATAAGTTGCGCACCTTGCCTTTTTTTATCATCGGTGCCGGTATTGTTTTTATTTTGCTGGGGTATTTCGGATTCACTTACATAAAACGCAGCGAACAGCGATCCATTTGGGTTGGTCTTTCCAAGGAAACCGCCCATCAGTTGGGAACACCGCTCAGTTCTCTTTCCGGCTGGATAGAGCTGCTCGCCACGCAACCGGACAATGCCGATGAAATTATCCGGGAGATGGGGAATGACCTGAGCCGGTTGAATAAAATCGCCAATCGTTTTTCAAAAATTGGCTCCGTTCCGCGCCTTAAGCCCGGAAACCTTTCCGAAGTGTTGAACGGAACGATCTCCTATTTTCAAAACCGCCTGCCCCACCTTAACCGGCGAATTACTTTAACAGCGGATATTCCTGAAAATGTGACCGTCGCTTTTAATGCAGATCTTTTTGAATGGGTTATGGAGAATATCATAAAAAACGCTATAGATTCCATAGTGGACGAGGTAGGTAAAATCGAGGTAAAGGTCGGGCAACGCGAAAAATACATCACAATAGATATTTGCGATACCGGAAAAGGAGTGCCGCCAAAACACAAAACAATAATTTTTAAACCGGGCTTTAGTACAAAAAAAAGAGGATGGGGCCTCGGCTTAAGTCTTTCCAAACGGATAATTGAAGAGTATCACAAGGGAAAATTGTTTCTGGCGGCCAGCCGGCCCGGTGAAGGAAGCACCTTTCGTATTTTTTTACCAAGATGAGAATTTGATTGTATACGCTTTATTGCATATACTTGAAAAAAAATATATAGCTTCTAAAAACCATATGAGTCCTAAACAAGAATTCTTTTCGTCCCTGCTCCAGCCTCATCTGCCGGCATTAAAAAGCACTGCCATGCGTCTTGCGCGGCGTAGCGCCGATGCCGAAGACCTGTTGCAGGAATCCTTTTTTAAAGCTTACCGTTCGTTGGATCAATTTCAAAAAAACACTAATTTTCGCGCCTGGATTTTTCGCATCCTTGTAAACACCTATATAACCTCTTACCGAAAAAAATCCAGACAACCGCAAAAAATAAGCTATGATGACCTTGAAGAGCATATTCTTTACAAACATGTTCTTGAAGAAGCCCTTCCCAATATGGAAGAGAGAATGCAGAACGGTCACATGGATTTTGACGACGATATACTGCTGGCCCTGAACCGATTGCCTCAGCCTTTTCGGCTGGTTATACTTTTGTGTGATGTGGAAGGGTTTAGTTATAATGAAATCGCCCAGATCATCGGTTGCCCCTTGGGAACGGTTATGTCCCGCCTTTACCGGGGCCGTAAATTGCTACAGAGACAATTATGGGGTTATGCTAAAAACAGAGGCTATATTGACGAGAGTACGCGCTTAAAAAAATAGCTATTGTCCCTTTATCATCTGCAAAGACTGATTATAAATATAATTCCGGAAAAAGAGTCTGTCCGTAAAAGTTGCTCCCTTAAAACGAGCCTGCTGTACCACAATATCTATGTTATAGGGAATCCAAATGTTTTGATATTCCTGCATATCCAAACCGATAATAAAGCCGCTTTCAACTTTGTCGTCCAGCCACATTTGTGCTTCCCAGCCTACACAAAGCCACTTGGTTTTAACAATTTTAAACTTTGGCCTGGTCGTAACCTTACGTCGTCCGTCGGGGGAAAAGCTGTCGCTTTTCAGCAGCAGGCCGTTAAAACCGAAGTAGTAGACATTCAGGGTGGTATCCGGACCATTTACTTCATTATAAGCCACCCGCACCAGCTTATCCAAAACGTCAATGCGGTAGTTATTGGAAATCGTTTCAAAAATTCCCGTCAGATAAAAACGTTTTAAATCAAACAATAAGCCGCTAACCTGTCTCTTAAGGTCTGAAACCAATGCACCATATTGGCTGGAAACGGTATCGGGCAGGGCAGGTACCCCCTGTTCGGACAAAAATACATGATCGGGGTTTAACCAGATAAGCTGTAAGGGGAATACATCCGGATTTTGCCAATATTGCCGGGCAATGTTTTGCGTGGATTGATTTTGAACCAATACCAGAAAATTTTTCAGTTCCGTATTTTTTAAATTGTAGTAGGAAGATTGTATGGTTTCAAAAAACTTTTTCTCATCGAAGTTAGAGGTTTGCGCCTGAACAAAGAAAGTTAAAATAAGTAAAAACTTAAGGATTCGCATGATTTCCCCGGTTAATAAAATTTATTGCAAGTAAATTAGCATTTTTTTAGCTTAAAAACTATTCCAATAAAAAACCAAAAACAAGCAAATCATTAAACTCATTTTATCGTTTGGAACATTTTATATAAGGAGAAAAAAGATGTTACGATCCAGTATAACAGGCGCGCTGCTTATGGCGCTTATTTTTTTGATAAGTTCTTGCAGTCCGCCGGAAATAGAAGGCGCCAAGGTACATTTAAAAAATCGGCGCTTTGACGACGCCCTGGTTCAATTGGAAAAGGCGATTAAGCTTTATCCCGAAAACCCGGAGGCCTGGTACCTTTATGGCCAGTTAAACGGTCAACTAAAAAACTATGACAAAATGATTGAGGCTTTCAAAAAGTCCGAATCCCTGGGTAATCAGTACATATTGCAAATTACCAATGACCGCCAGCGCTTTTTTGCCCAAAGTTATAATGACGGCGTAAAGGACTATCAAAACTACGCGAAACTTCTTGAGTCCGATCCCGAAAAAGCTAAAGAGACCATGAAAAGCGCCATAAACAATTTTCGCGTTGCCAATGAAATTAACCCCACCTATCAGGCCGCGCGCATGGTGGGAATCTGCTATCAGGTTCTTAATGACAAAGAAAAAGCCATCGAAGCTTACTCAAAGCTTACGCAAGCATATCCCGACAGCGCGGAAGCCTACTCCGACCTTGGTTCTCTCTATTTCTTTACCCAGAAATATGATAAAGCCATTGAAAGCTTAAACAAATCGTTGGAGTTGGATTCCGCCAACGCCAATGCCTATACCCTGCTGGCACAAACCTATGATTTTAAAAAGGATACCAAAAACGCCATAAAAGCCTATCGTAAGGCCATTCAACTTAATCCCGAAGAGAAGGCCCTGCCGTTTAACCTGGGCCTGCTGCTGGTAAACACCGCGAATGCCAAGGATACCAGCCCGGAAGATAAAAAGGCACTTCTTAATGAGTCCATAGAAATGTTTACCCGCGTGCTGGAAATTGACCCGGAGTTTAAGGAAGCCTATCAGTTAAAAGGGCAAAGCGAACTTTTACTGGAAAAATATGAAGACGCCCGCGATACTTTATCCGAAGGGGTTGAGTATTTTCCGGATGACGCCAATATGTGGTATAACCTTGGCGTGGCTTATGCCCACACCAATCAAAAGAAAAAAGCGGAAGATGCTTTTGCCAAGGCCGAGAAACTCGGTAACTAAGTTTTCATGAAAATCAAAAAGGCGATTCTTTCCGAATCGCCTTTTTTTTATTTAAATCGATTTTTTTCTTTAAATCTACGTTGTAAGACTTCTGAAAATATTATATTCTGTTGTCTGTCACTTTTTGTTGGTCAGAAAATAGGTCAGTGCTTCCAGCTCTATGGACATGTTTTCATTTTTTACAATCACATCCTTAGGCACATGTATGCTGGTTGTGGCAAAGTTCAAAAAAGCTTTGATGCCCAATCCGACAAAAAAATCAATTATTCCCTGGGCATTTTTTGCGGGAACGGCAATTATTACAATTTCTATCTCCTTTGAGAATAAAATTTGCGGCGCCTCCTTGACGTGTACGATATCCACCCCATGTACTCGTCGGCCTATTTTATTCTCATCCACTTCAAAAATAGCCTGAAAGAGGAAACCCTGCTTGCGAAATTCATCATATAAAAGCAGAGCCCGGCCAATATTGCCAAAGCCCACCAATGCCACATTCCATTTTTTATGCAGTCCTAATATTCCGGCGATTGTATTTCTCAGCTCGCGGGTATTATAACCCAACCCCCGCTTACCAAAGGATCCGAAAAAGGATAAGTCCTTACGAACCTGCGCGGCGGTAATACTGTTTATTTGAGCAATTTCACTTGACGAAACCGTTTCCACGTTATTTTCAATCAGATCATTCAGGATTCTATAGTATTGAGATAAACGGGTTACGGTTGATCCCGATATTTTTTTCATTCTTGCGGACTTTCGCTGCTTTCCTCTTCTCCGTTTTCTTCGTCAAAGGCTTCCAGCAGGGCGATATCACTAACGGTATCATTTTTATCTAAACGAATAACCTTTACGCCCTGAGTGCTGCGGCCTATTACGCTGACCTGCTTCACCCGTTGACGGATAACGACGCCTTTCGTTGTAATTATCATCAAATCCTGGTTTTCGTCCACGCTTATGGCCGACACCAGTTTTCCAGTTTTTTCGGATACTTTCATGGCAATAATGCCGCTTCCACCTCTGTGTTGCAAGCGATATTCCGGTAGGGGCGTTCTTTTTCCATAGCCGTTTTCGGCAACGGTCAGCAGGGTTTTTTCATCATCCGCCAGTGTCATGGCGATGACACGGTCATCCCCTTTTAGGGTAATGGCTTTAACCCCCGTCGAGTTTCTACCCATGGAACGCACATCATTTTCATCAAACCGTATCGACTTTCCGTTCCGGGTTATCACAACGATATGATCCTTGCCCGTTGTTACTTCAGCATTTATAAGCTTATCATTTTCTCTGATATTGACGGCGATAATTCCATTTCGCCGAGGCCGGCTAAAGGCGCGCAACTCGGTTTTTTTGATAATTCCCTGCTGGGTGGCCATGGCAATATAGCCGTCCCGGTCAAAGTTCTTAATGGTAATAAAGGTTTGAATTTTTTCCCCTTTTTCAATTTCGATCAGATTAATGACCGGCCGGCCCCGGGAGTTTTTACCCGATTGCGGAATGGCGTAGACCTTTAACCAATAGCATCTGCCCCTATCCGTAAAAAAGAGAATATAATCATGTGTACTGGCGGTAAACAGGTGTTCAATAAAATCATCATCCTTGGTTTTCGCCCCGGAAACACCCCGCCCCCCACGATTTTGCGTTTTATAGGCGCTGGCGGAAAAACGCTTGATAAAACCGCCGTGAGAAATAGTTACCACCGTTTCTTCTTCGGTGATAAGGTCTTCCATGGAAATTTCTTCATAATTCAAAACGATTTCCGTACGCCGTTCGTCCGCATATTTATCAACAACCTCGTCCAGTTCCGTAACAACGATGGAAAGTTGACGTTCCTTGCTGGCTAAAATTTCCCTGAGGTCTTTTATCAGGACAAGAAGCTCCTGGTATTCCTTTTCTATTTTATCTCTTTCCAGACCGGTAAGACGTTGCAGCCTCATATCTAAAATTGCTTTTGCCTGGGCTTCGCTTAAACCGAAACGTTCGATCAATCTTTCCCGCGCGTGATCGGGACTTTTTGAACTTTTTATAAGTTCAATTATTTCATCGATATTATCTATAGCTATGCGTAAACCTTCCAGAATGTGGGCCCGTTTTTCGGCGTTTTCCAGATCATATTTTGTTCGGCGGACAATAACATCGATACGGTGATCTATAAAGTGCGTTATTATCTGTTTTAGATTTAATACCTGGGGCCGGCCGTTTACAAGGGCCAGCAGGATTATACCAAAGGTTACCTGCATTTGCGTATATTTGTAGAGAAGGTTCAGAACAGCCTCGGGATCAAAATCCCTTTTTATTTCAATAACCATGCGCATGCCATCCCGGTCCGACTCATCACGTAAGTCGGCAATGCCTTCAATACGTTTGTCCTTAACCAGTTCAACAATCTTGTTAATGAGATTGAGTTTATTAACCTGGTAAGGAATCTCTTTAACTATGATTCGTGATTTACCGTTTTTTAGCTCTTCAATTTCAACCTTTGCCCGTACGATGGCTTTACCCCTACCGGTGTGATAGGCTTTTTTTACCTCTTCCATCCCATATAAAATACCACCCGTGGGAAAGTCCGGCGCTTTTACATATTCCATCAGGGAAAGAATATCCATATCCGGGTTTTCGATAAGGGCCTTTATGGCGTTGGCCACTTCCCTCAGATTGTGGGGGGGTATGTTTGTGGCCATACCCACGGCTATTCCGGAGGAACCGTTTACCAGCAGGTTGGGGATTTTAGCCGGCAATACCGTCGGTTCATCCAGCGAATCGTCAAAGTTGCGGGTCATTTTAACGGTATTTTTATCCAGATCCGCCAACAGCTCTTCGGCAATCTGTTTCATACGCACTTCCGTATAACGCATGGCCGCGGGAGAGTCTCCATCCACGGATCCAAAGTTTCCCTGACCGTCTATCAGAGGGTAGCGCAGAGAAAAATCCTGAACCATGCGCACCATGGTATCGTAAACCGCGGAATCCCCATGCGGGTGATATTTACCCAGCACCTCACCAACAATACGGGCGCTCTTTTTATGGGCCCGGTTATGAACAACACCCAATTCCCGCATGCCGTAAAGTACCCGGCGATGTAC
>JALXBH010000218.1 GCA_026991535.1 Calditrichia bacterium
GGCCTGCCCACAAGTAAATATCAGTGGCTGGGCGACAGTCTGATTGTGCATGACGGACCGGGGGAACCCAATATCGACGCCACGGATATCACCGAAAGCGACATGATCGGTATGACCTCCTATTTCAGCACGCAGGACTGGCAGGCGTATCTGTTGTGGGAAGATGAAAAACTCTGGAATGTAACCATTCCCGGTAGAATAGAGGGTATTGCCCATACTGTGGAAGTTTCCTTTATGGGGTCCGGCTATTTTCCCCTGCCCGCCGGACAGATTGAACGGTTCTCCGGAGCCTTAATGTATAATAACAAGCTGGACGGGCTGAGACGTACCAAAAACAATGCTCAGCGCGCTTACGATGGTAACTACCAGTTCTACCGCGCTCCGGAACGCCCCACCCTGAACGCTGTGCCGGGCGACGGCAAGGTAACCCTTTACTGGGATGATCTGGCCGAGAAATCGGTGGACCCCCTGTTGGGAAAGGATTTTGAAGGTTACCGCATATACCGTAGTACCGGTATCGATTTTAAGGACATGACGCAAATCACCAATGCCTTTGGCGATGACAAGCTGATGGCGCCTATAGCCCAATTTGACCTGATCAATGGCATAAAGGGGCTCTCGCCCGGGGTGATCGAGGGCGTTCAATTCTATTTGGGAGATGATACCGGCCTGAGGCACGAGTGGGTGGATACCACGGTGGTTAACGGACAACGCTATTTTTATTACATCTCATCCTATGATCATGGCGATCCCGCCTCGCTGGTGGCGCCGACCGAAAGCAATAAAACCATTTTGATCGACCCGACAACGGGCGATGTGGTTAAAAAGAGTTCTAATGTGGTGGTCGTTACGCCCAACGCTTCCTCCGCCGGTTATCAGCGCGCGCCGGATGATATAGGCATTGAGCTGGCCGAGGGCTATTCCGACGCGGTTATCTATTTCGAGGTTTTTGATTCCCCGGCCATAAAGGATGATAATCGCTACCGGGTCACCTTTGAGGATACGGTCATATCCGTGCCCGGCTATCAAAAAAAGCAATTGGTTACCAGTTCCGTAACCCTGGAAAACCTGACCACGGGCACCGTATTGCTGGACAAAACAACCAGCGGGCTGAACGGGACGGAGTTCCCGGTAACCGAAGGGTTCAAACTTCACTTAAATAATCCACCCGTGGTCAAGGTGGATACAACCTCCGGCTTCGAACGTTCCGGTGTCTATAAACCGGATTTTTCCACTTTTTACAAGGGTACGGAAGGCACCATCACCGCGGATGACTATCTGATCGAGTTTGGCGAGGTGGGGATAGATACGTCCACGCAATTCAAACCGTCCAGCAAAACTCTGCCCGCGAAGCCGGTCAATTTTACCATAACAAACCTGATGACCGGTAAAAAAATTGACTTTGCCTTTAATGAGAAGGATCCCTTTCCCTCCGTACCCGCGGATGAGGCGGGTAAGTTTACCTTTAAATCCGGCCGTTTTGCCTTCTCCGATGAAATCTATTTTCTGGAAGAGGATGAGAAAGGGAATTTGCGCACGACCTGGCTGGTAAAGATGGGTGAAAGCACTAATCCGGCGGATACCACCAATCCCGGTCCGGGAGATGTGCTGCGGCTTAACACCGTAAAACCGGCTTTATCCAGGGATGCTTTTGAGTTTACCACCATTGGCGAATCCGTGGATAAGAAGAAGGCCGCCGCCGAACTGAACAGGATCAAGGTAGTACCCAACCCCTACGTGGTAAGCAACAGTTGGGAACGCAACAACCCCTTTAGCACCGGTCGCGGTCCCCGGGAGCTCCATTTTACCCATTTGCCGCCGCAATGCACTATCCGTATTTTTGATGTGGCCGGTCAGTTGGTGGATGTCATCGAAAGAGACGTCACCAATGTGGTGGATGGTGTTCAGATTTGGGATATGCGCACCAAGGACGGACTGGAGATCGGCTTTGGCGTCTATATCTATTACATAGAGGCTCCCGGTGTCGGTACGGTGGCCGGTAAATTTGCCGTAATCAAATAAACGGAATGCTTAGCGAATAAAGACTGGGAAGGAAAAAATGAAAAGATTTAAAATAATAGGCTTAATGCTTTTTTTGATCATCGGCTTCTCCCGGGCGCAGGTGACCAAGGTGGGGACAACCGTGGCTAATTTCCTGTTGATAGAATCCGGCGCCAGGGCCGTGGGCATGGGCGGCGCCTTTGTGGCCGTGGCCGAAGGTCCGGTGGCCATGTACTGGAATCCTTCGGGAATAGCCCGTGCCGATAAGTTCTCCACATCCTTCAGCCGGTCGGACTGGCTGCTGGATCTTAGTTATAACTTCGTCGGCGCCGTTTTACCGGTCGGGAACAGCGGCTCTTTGGGTATCAGCGCACAGTTCTTGAATATGGACGATATGCAGATCACCACGGAATTTTTCCCCGAAGGGGTGGAAAACGGATACTTTTCGGCCGGGAACTATGCCGTGGGCGTAAGCTACGGCTTCCGGCTGACAGACAGGTTCTCCATGGGTTTTACCGGCAAGCTTATTTATGAATATATCTCCCAAAGCTCGGCAACGGCCCTGGCCATGGATATCGGAACGCTGTATACCACCGAGTTTGATGGTCTGCAGATCGGTATGAGCATCTCAAATTACGGAACAAAAATGCAACTGAGCGGAGGAGACCTGTTGATTCAGCACGATCGCTATGATCAGGAAGGTAATAACCCCAACATCAATGCCAACCTGGCCACGGATGCCTATGATCTGCCCCTGATCTTTCGTTTCGGTCTGAGTTGGGACGCGCTGAAGGGCCGGAATGACAGTAACCTGCTTTTGGCGGTGGACGCACTGGTACCCAACAACAATTATCAAAGCCTGAACGCGGGTGTGGAATATGTGTTTAAAAATATGTTCAGCCTGCGCGGGGGATATAATACCTGGTATGGTTTTGGACAACGGGACACGGATGACCAGAGCGGTTTATCCTTTGGGCTCGGGTTAAAGTATTCCTTTGAGGTTACCTCGGTAAATATAGATTATGCCTACAGGGATTACGGTGTGTTAAAAGATATTCAGATGTTTGCCGTCCGTCTTACTTTTTAAAGTTATTGCGGGCAGCCAAAGCTTTTCGTTATTGTGCACCGGAGTCGCTTCCGTTTTTATTTAAGGGTATTTATGTTAAAAAATCTCACATTGCTTCTGGCGGCGGCCTTTATCACCATTGTGTATGCCGTTGATCCGGGAAAACATTCCCCGTCGCTTCACCACTCTTCCGGGGGGCTGACGCTGGATAACGGGGTGCTGCGTCTGGAAATCGATCCGGCCATGGGTATGCGCGTTTATCACTATGCAAACGGACAGGCGCATACGCTGGTGCGGGCAGGCGCCAATCCATATACCCTGGGTGTTAATGGCAAAGAGTTGAAAAATTTTATTCTAAATGCCTCTCCAGTGAGACTAAGCCCCCTGGACAGCCTTTGGGGCACGGGGCAGCGGCTGAGGGTTAGCGGAACCGTAACCGGGCCCCTCGGAGCTGAAATCATTAAAACCATATATATCGATCTCTATGACGCGTTTCCGGGTATGGCCCTGATAAAGGTGATCTATAAAAACAAGCATCACACTCCCGGTTTGCGAATCGATAAGGAGATAAACGGCCGTTTTACCCTGGATGCCCGGCTGGAAGATACCGCGCGCAAAAGCTATGATTTTTGGATTTTGCAGGGGGGCTCCTATAAAACCCGTCCTGATTGGATTTTACCGGTCACCGCGGATTTTGATCACTTAAACTATCAGGGGCCGGATTACGAAAATAATGAGGCAGGCGGAGGGCTGCCGGTGCTGGACGTCTGGTCCAGGGATATGGGCCTGATGATAGGCAGTATCGAACCCCGGCCGACACTGATTGCGTTGCCGGCCCGCGTGGCGGAGGACAGTCTGTTGCATATTTCCATGGAATACGCCCGCGACAGCCTGCCCTTTAACGATGAATACCGCTCCATATCCACGGTGATAGGGGTACATCGGGGCGATTTTTACAACGGGCTAAGGAGCTACGCGGGCATAATGGCCGCGCGGGGACTGAAGATGATCACGCCGTCGGAGAATGACCCGGCCTATGACGCCATCTGGTGCGGCTGGGGCTTTGGCCCGGATTTTACGCCCGCTCAGATGATTGAGATGATACCGCGGCTAAAGGAGTGGGGCATAAAGGTGGTTACCGTCGATTTTGGCTGGTTTACCGCCAATGGAGATTTTGACAGCCTGCGTCAGGACATCTTTCCCAGGGGCCGGGAGGATATCCGTGCTTTTGTAAAAACCTTTCATGACGCCGGCTTTAAAATAAAACTTTGGATTACCCCGGCCATTGCCGGCCCCGGATTGATGGCCGAACACCCGGAATGGTTGATGGAAAAACGCGATGGCCGGCCTTATAAAATGGTAAAGTTTGACAAGCCCTTTGCCTTTTTATGCCCGGCCGTGGATGATGTACGGGACTATTACAGGAAGCTTACCCGTAAAATTATTGGTGACTGGGGCTTTGACGGGTTTAAGGCCGATCAGGAGATCATTAACTCTATTGGTAACTGTTATAATCCGCGCCACAATCATCCCGCGCCCCAGGCTTCGTTTGAGGAACTTCCGGCTCTTTACAAAGTCATGGCCGTGGAGAGCTTTAAAATAAAGCCGGACGCTATCCTTGAAGTGTGCCCCTGCGGTATGTTCCCTTCGTTTTATAAGATGCCCTACTATAATCAGCCGCTCTCATCGGACTTTAACTCGCAATGGCAAATCCGTCATCGGGGCAAGGTTATAAAAGCCCTGATGGGACCACGCGCCGCCTATTATGGCGATCATGTGGAGCGCCACTACACGCCGGACTATTTTGCCTCGGTGTTGGGGGTGGGCGGTATTCCGGGAACCATGGCGGTTAACCGGGCCGAAGACAACTACGCCGTTCTGCGGGCCAAATATCCGGGTTATGTTTCCCCGGAGCGTGATACCCTGTTTAAAAGGTGGTTTGCCCTCTATAACAAAACCTATCTCAGCAAGGGGCGCTATTTAAATCTTTATGATCTCGGCTGGGATAAGCCGGAGGCCCATGCCATTGAGAAGGAAGGCAGCATCTATTACGCTTTCTATGCCGATGACTGGTCGGGGGAAGTGGAACTGCGCGGACTGGCCGACCAGGAGTACCGGGTCTATGATTATGTGAACGACAGGCTTATCGCCACGGTACGCGGTCCCTCGCGGATAAAGGTGGATTTTGCCTCCTATCTGCTGCTGCGGGCCACGCCGGCTACCCCCGGGGAATAGATTTGAGCATGGCTGCGCAACTTACCGTTTTTTCCAAACATCTTCATTGGTGCCCGCCGGATGAATTACCGGAGGCCTTAAATGCCATCGGGGCCGATGGCCTGGATGTTACCGTGCGGCCGGACGGCCATGTTGACCCGCAAAGGGTAAGCGAAGAACTCCCCGCCCTGGTGGAGGCCTGCCGTGCCCGCGGGTGTGAGGTGGTTATGATATGCACGGCCATCCGCGATGCCAATGAGGCCCATGCCGGGGAAATATTAAAAACAGCCTCGGCCCTGGGAATAAAATACTATCGCATGGGTTGGCTGGAATATGACACAAGGGACATTGCCGGTAACTTGCGGGAGATAAGCAGGCGGATGAAGGAGCTGGCTTCCATGAATGAGTATTATGGCATTAAGGGCGCTTACCAGAATCATGACGGCCAGTGGTTTGGCGCTCCGGTTTGGGATCTGGCCATGGTGCTGAACGAAGTCGACTCCCCCTGGCTGGGCGCGCAGTATGATATTCTCAATGCCACCATTGAGGGCGGCAGTTCCTGGCCCCTGGCTTTTGACTATATTGCTCCCCGTGTTCATAGTCTGGCCCTGAAGGATGCCGTCTGGCAAAAAAAAGAGGGACGCTGGCAAATTGATTACAGACCGACGGGCCGGGGTTGGGTAGACTTTGAAGCGCTACGGCAAAAGTGGATGCGGGATAAGATGAACGTTCCTCTTACGCTTCATTTTGAGTATGATCTGGGCGGGGCGGAAACGGGGGCCTTTAAATTAAGCAAGAAACGCGACACGGTTTTGGCGGCCATGAAGCGCGATGTGGACTTTGTGCGTGATCTGTTAAGGGACGTCTGATACTATTTTATAAATAAAAAGGTATACGTGGAAAAGATATTAAATGTGGCTGTTGTTGGCCTGGGACGCGCCGGTTGGCAAATACATATTCCCCGGATTATGGCCCATAAGGGCTTTAAGCTGAGCGGGGTTGTGGACCCTTTGGACGAAAGAAGAAAAGAGGCCCGGCTCCATTTGGGCGTGGCGGCTTTTGAAAGCCTGGAAAAGTTGTTTGAACAGCAAAATCCCGATGTGGTGGTGATTGTTTCTCCCACGCATTTTCACAAGGAACAGAGTCTGCTGGCCTTTAGGCACGGAGCCGATGTTTTGTGCGACAAACCCATGGCGGTTACTCTGGATGAAGCACGGGAAATGGTTGAGGCCATGCATGCGCGTTCACGTAAAATGATGATTTTTCAGCCGCACCGGGCCCATGTGGAAACGGTGGCCCTACGTGCTTTGTTACGGGAGGATTTACTGGGCCCCGTTTTTATGATCAAGCGTCGTTGGTCGCGCTATCGCGTGCGTGTGGACTGGCAGGCCTTTGCCCGCTACGGCGGGGGAGAGCTCAATAATTCCGGCGCCCATTTTGTTGACCAGTTGCTGTATCTTTCCGCCTCGCCCGTAAAAAAAATTCATTGCCTGCGCCGCAGGGTTCTCAGCAGGGGGGACGCCGAAGATTTTGCTAAAATAATCATGGAAACGGAAAATGGCATGATTCTGGACGTGGAGGTTAATTTTGCCACGGCCATTGCCCCGCCGGCCATGCAGGTGTTTGGGGAGCGGGGCACCATGGTGTTGGATGAAGAACATGGCCTTTGGCGCGCCCGGTATTATGATAAAGGCGGCGCGGACGCCATCAGGCTGCAAGAGGGGCTTGCCGCGGAAAACAGATCCTACATGGATGACCAGCAGCTTCCCTGGAAAGAAAAAAACTATCCGCTCTCGGCATTCAGTTCCATCGACTTTTACGACAAATGTTATGAACATTTTGCCCTGAACCAACCCGCATTCATCCCCCCCGGGGAGTCCCTGGAAGTTATGCGCATACTGGATGTTTGTAAAAAGAGGTTCGGTTTGGAATAGAGCTCCTTCCGCTATGGAGCGGCGTAAACAGCGGGATGGGGCCTTCAGAAACAAGAATCCCGGAACAGTACCGTCGTCCGCCACTTATTGTATTATTTTGCCGCTCAGTACTTAAACCTTTTATCATTAAGTCATAATTCTTTCTTTTAGGCCGGAATACCGGAAACTGTTATTAATAATCTCTGAAAAATCAGACCGTGCCTCACCGGAAAGATACGATCCGGGCAGAAACCGCGGTTACTGTAAAACCGGCGGATGGCGTTATTTCAGAGTTCCCAAAAAAATCATTCTCTCTTCCATGAAGGATCTGCGGCATGAAGCCTGTACAAATGCTGGACTATGTTGTTATTCTGGCCTACATGTTAATTACCCTGGGGGTCGGGGTATATTTTAAAAAATTCAACAAAGGCGCCGCCGATTTTTTTAAGGGCGGTAATCAAATCCCCTGGCTGGTTTCCGGCCTAAGTGCCTTTATGACCGGCTTCAGCGCCTGGACCTTTACCGCCGCCTCGGGCATTGCTTACGATCATGGCATCATCATCATCCTGCTTTATCTGGGGAATGCCCTTACCTTTCTTTTTGGATACTGGCTTTTTGCCGCCCGCTGGCGCCGGGCGCGTATCTCATCGCCCATGGAGTATCTTTCGGAACGTTTTGATCAACCCACCCGTCAGACCTTTTCCTGGTCGACGGTCTTTTTCGATCTGTTCATGGTATCCGTATGGTTGTTTGCCCTGGGCAAGTATGTGGCCGTGGCCACGCAAATTCCGGTGACTTGGGTGATTCTCGGCGCCGGAGGCATCATCCTGGCCTACTGCCTGGTGGGCGGGCTGTGGGCCGTGGTGGTTACCGATTTTTTACAGGGGGTAATACTTTTACCCTTTACCATTATTCTCGCCTTTGCGGCTGTTTATAAAATTGGCGGCATAACGGAGTTTATTACCGCCCTGCCGGCGGAGATGCTGACCGTGGGCCATTCGGAATATTCCAACTGGATATTTCTGGTCTCCTGGACCATGATGGTCATTTTTGGCTATAACACCCGCGCCCACGCCCAACGTTATTACAGCGTGGATACGGAAAAGTCGGCCAAAAAGATATCCCTGCTGAATTTTGTGCTGTTCGTTTTGGGTGCGTTTATCTGGTTTATCCCGCCCATGGCCACGCGCATCCTGTATCCGGAAATCGGCGCCATGTGGCCCAATGCCTCCAATCCGCAGGAGGGCGCCTATGCCGTCATCAGTCTGACCCTGCTGCCTCATGGTTTGATCGGGGTTATGCTTGCGGCGATATTCAGCGCCAGTATGTCCAATATCTCCAGTTATTACAACCTGTTCTCGGCTATTATCACAACGGACATCGTACCCCGCTTTTATAAAAAAGAGCTGGATGACAAACAAAAACTGTTCATCGGGCAGATAACAACCATGATTGTGGGGATGTTGGTGCCCGCCCTGGCCCTTTTTATGGCCGGCAGCGGGCACAGCGCCTTTAACCTGATGAATTCCTTCAATTCAATCATCAGCATTGCTTACGGCCCGCCGGCCCTGATCGGTTTTCTTTCGCGCAAAACGCCGCACTGGTCGGGACTGTTCTATTTTATCATCGCCCTGATCCTGGGCAGCATCGGCTGGTTTTACTGGGGCTGGAATATTCCGGAGAACGTTCTTTACGTAACCCCGCTTAGTATTGTCATCATGTTTGGCAGTAAATATTTAACAGGTTTTTTTAAGGAAAAAAATATATATGTTAAAAGGCGCGCGCTCTTTTTCGAAAAACTGGACAGGCCGGTCGACGTGGAAAAAGAGGTTGGTGATTTCGCTCATATCGAGCACCTTGTTTTTTCCTTTCTGGCCAGGGTGACGGCCCTGATCGCCGTGCTGAGTCTGTTATTTATACCGTTTAACGAAGACGGTGAAATGATGACCGTTGTTCTTTACTCCCTGATCACCCTTTTGCTGGCCATAACCTTTTTTATCCTGAGCCGGAGAGAGGTCGTCCCAAAACAGCCCTTACCCAATGAGAATGCATAAAATGATTACGTTTGACTTAGGTTCATATCGCGGCGGTCTGCGCATGAAAATTTTTGGATTGTTGATGCTCATATTCCCCCTGGGGCTACATGCCGGCGGAGGTTCCCCCGTTACCGGCGGCCGGCCGGAGTGGAGGGTTGTGGGGCAGGGTGGCGGCGGCGTTATCACCGATGTGCTGGTGCACCCCACCGATCCCGATATTGTATGGGTGGAAACTGATCTGACGGGTATTTTTAAATCAACGGACGGTGGCAAAAACTTCCGGCGCATGTCCGGGCCGGTGGAAAGGCAAGAGCTTTTGTTTGAATGGATGCGCGGCATGGATCATGAACTGGTTTATGATCCGACCGACCCCGATATTATGTATTGGGCCATGGACGGAGGCATTTATACAACTCCCGGTTTATATAAATCACTTGATGGGGGGGAGAGCTGGTTTAAAATACCGGGGTCGCCCGACCTGGCGCCCGCGGCCATCGTCGTCGATTCCAAAGGGGTGATTTATGGCGTAAAGCATAAAAGAATGTGGGTTTCTGAAGACAAGGGGCATACATGGCGGCAAATGCCGGATGTCCCCACCTATTTTGCCGACGCCTATGACTGGCGTCGCCGTAACCGTATATTTATCTATGCTACGGCAGGCAACCGTCTCATCATCGGCGACCGTTATAAAGGCACGGGCATCTATTTTTCCGACGATAAGGGCGGCCATTGGCGTCAGGCCTTACAGGGCCGTGAAATAATGGATGTTGCCGTTTCACCCGTGGAACCGGGTTTGGTTATGGCCCTGGAACAGGATGGCTCCATCTTTCGCTCTACCGATGGGGGTGAGAGTTTTATAAAGGTGAAAGAGATTGCCAATTCCTACTATGCCTGGGGAAAATGGCCTCCCTTTTACGGAAGCATCGCCATTAACAATGAAAACCATGTGATGGCCATTGGGCGGTGGGAAATGGCCCTGAGCCGGGATGGCGGGCAACGATTTGATATATATGGGGAGAAAGAACCCGAATGGGATCCGGCGGGGTATATTTTTACCGCCCGTCAGGGCAAGGAGGGCTTGTTTAAGTCCAACAAGTTGGTCGCCTCCCCCGGTGGGAAGTGGTTTTCCGTGGATGGCCATCTGTTAAAGGAAATTAACTCAGACGGCCGGAAGTGGACGGGACGATACAGGGGGATAGACATTCTTTGCCTCTACAGTCCGCCGGTAATAGACAAACGCAATGCCGACGTCATTCATGTGGCCGCCGGGGATAACGGACATTTTTACTCCACCGACGGCGGAAAAAACTGGAAAACCACCGAAACAAAAATGGTAAATGTGGACGGCCTGGCCCAGGACCCCAACAACCCGGATATCTGGTATAAAATGTACGGCCGGCGTCCCCGCGAGGCGGGTAAGATATATAAGTCCGTGGATAGCGGCGTAAGTTGGGAGTACGCGGGCCGCATACCCATGCCCGGATTTAACGGTCGTTCGGAAGACGATCCGTCATTCTATACGGGTTGGTGCGGCTGGCTGGCGGTTGATCCCACAAATTCACAAAGGATATATGCCACCCACCGGGCCTCGGACGGGCTTTACCTTTCCGAGGATGGCGGAAGAAATTTTCGCAGAGTTCTGGAACTGGTCAGACCCTGGCAACTGGAGGTTACCGACAGGGGAACGGTCTTTATTTGTACCTGGGACTCCCGGGGGCTATACAGAAGTACGGATAACGGGCGCTCCTTTGAGATGATTAACGGCGGGCCGGTAAATGATTTTGCCGTACATCCTAAAAATGACGATATTGTTTATGTCAATGTCGGCTCCTTTAACCACGCCTGGGCCAGCGCCCGGGTAAAGCCCAGGTATGAGCGCAACAGGGTCTATGAAGATAAGGGCAAGGGGCGTTTGTACAAAACAGGCGATGGCGGCAACCATTGGGATTTGCTGGGGGCCTTTGACGGTTTTGCCCTTTATATCGAACCCAATTTCCCCAATGTGATGCTCATGTCCACCCGTGATGGCGGGCAGGGCATCATGCGCAGCGCGGACGGGGGGAAAAGCTGGGTATCCATACACGGCAATCACAATAATTACCACCCCCGCGGTTTTGTTTACGGCGGCGTTCCCGGCCGGGTCTATACCTGGAATCATAATATGGAACGGCTGGACAATGTCCATGTGGACAGCCTGTTCCAGAAAAGGGAAACACCGGCCATACCCTGAAAATGAAACGCTAAAAGGATTTAAAATGGTTATCAATGTATTTGAAAACAGCAGGCTGCTGGCCCGCCACGCGGCGCAACAGGCGGCGGAGTTGATAAACGCGGCCATCGAAAAAAAGGGTCGTGCCGTCTTTATTGCTGCCACCGGGGCCTCCCAATTTGAGTTCCTGGAGTTCCTGACCACGGAGCAAAAGGTGGACTGGAGTAAAACGACCATGTTTCACCTGGATGAATATGTGGGGTTGCCGGAAACTCATAAGGCCAGCTTCCGGAAATATCTAAAGGAACGCTTTATTGCCAAAACAAACCCGGGAACGGTTTATTTGATTAATGGAGACGCCGCCTCTCCCGGTAAGGAAGCGGAAAGGCTGAATGCGCTCATTTCCCGGGAGGAAGTGGATGTGGCCTTTGTGGGCGTGGGAGAAAACGGGCATCTGGCCTTTAATGATCCCCCGGCGGATTTTGAAACGGAAACCCCTTTCCTTATCCTTGAACTGGATGAGAGATGCCGCCGCCAACAGGTAAACGAAGGTTGGTTTGATACACTGGATCAGGTTCCGGGACGGGCTGTGTCCATGTCTGTTAAGGAGATTCTCCGCGCCGCTCATATTATCTGTTGTGTTCCGGGCGAACGCAAGGCCGAGGCGGTAAAAAATTGCTTTAACTCAGATATAATCTCGCCGGATTTCCCGTCGTCGATACTAAAAAAACATAAAAACGCATCGGTATATCTGGATAAGGCTTCCGCTTTTCTGCTCAACCCGTCGCGTTATAAGGTAATATGAGAGCTCCTGGATTTGTCGATCTTCAGGTCAACGGCTATGCCGGGGTGGATTTCCATGACCCATCGACCACCGTTGCCGATGTGCTGATCTGCGCGGAAGCGCTGGCCCGGGCGGGAACGGCCGGTTTTCTGGCCACCATCACCACATCCCCCCGTGAGAGCATGGAACGCTGCGTGGACACATTGCGCCAGGCCATTGAGCGACAGGGAGCCGCGGGCAATATTCTCGGCATCCATCTCGAGGGACCGTTTATTTCCCCGGAATATGGTTTCGTGGGTATGCATCCCCCGCGGGCGGTATCTCCTCCCGACGCCTCCTGGCTGGAAAAAGTCCGTAAGCTGGCCGGCGGACATCTGAAAATGGTCACCCTGGCTCCGGAATATGAACAGAGCGCCGCGTTGATCGCCGCATTCAGTCCGGAAATCATTTTTGCCGCCGGACATTCCAATGCCGCTTATCCGCAATTACAAAAGGCGGTGCGGGCCGGTTTGCGCATGGCCACCCATGTCGGTAACGGTTGCGTTCAAACGGTGGATCGCCATAATAATCCCCTGGTACATATTCTGGCCAGCGCGGAGCTGAGCCTCTCCTTTATTCCGGACGGCTTTCATCTGCCCGAGGCTTTTATCCGCATGCTGGTCAACAGCCGTCCCGTGGAAAAGCTGATCGCGGTCAGCGATGCCATGACCCAGGCCGGACTGCCCCCCGGTGAGTATGAAAATATCGACGGTACGCGGGTGGTGCTGGAAGAAAACGGCTGGCTGCATACGGCCGGGGATGCCAATGTTCTGGCCGGTTCCAGTTACAATCTTTTGAAATGCATGAACCACCTGGCGGCTCTTTCCATCCTGGATGAAGAGGGACTGTGGCGCGTGGGTCTGCTTAATCCCCTGAAGATGCTGGGGCTGGATGTGGAGACGTTTTTAAAAAGAGGCGGGGGACTGCGTTACGATAGCGCGACCCGTCGGTTTGTGCAGGGGCCTTAAAACCGCCCGCTGCTAATGGATCATCAATAAGTGAGAAATTATGTTCGGATTACACCTGCTTGATATTTTGGCCATTTTGCTTTATTTCGGCGTCGTGGTGTTCATTGGCATGATGGCCAACCGGCGCATAAAAAACGAAGAAGATTATTTTATGGGCGGCCGCAAGTTCGGCAAGCTTATTTCCGTTTTTCTGGCCTTTGGCACGGGCACCAGTTCCGATACGGCCATTTCCGCCTCGCGGGAGACCTACCGTGCCGGCATGGCCGGCATATGGATCCAGTTGTTATGGTTGTTTATTACTCCTTTTTACTGGATCGTGGCCCCCTGGTACCGAAGACTGCGGGTGATTACCGGTGGCGATTACTTCCAACTGCGTTTTAACAGCAAGGCCCTGACCGGCTTGTATGTCGGTTTTAGCTTCCTGTACCTGATGTTCGCCATTGCCGTGGCCATGACCGCCATTGGTAAAACGGTGGAGATCGTGACCGTAAAGCCGGTACAGGAACTTACCGTTGAGGAAAGGCAAAGCGTTGAGCAATATGAGGAATTGACGCAACTGCGGCAAAGTCAAAGTGAAAGAACCCTGGAGGCCCGGGAGCAATCACGTCTGGAGGAACTGAGCGCCCTGGAAAAGGCGGGCGCCGTTAAGGCACGCTATTCCTTTTTGAATACCTCGGTGGCGGTGCCGGTTATCGCCCTGATCATCCTTTTTTACGGAGT
>JALXBH010000219.1 GCA_026991535.1 Calditrichia bacterium
GCCGTCCGGGGCGGGCCGTTTTTGAAGCGGCCCATCGGCAGGGCGAGGCTGTGATCTATTGGCACCTGGATGAGGAGTACCTCGGCTATACCCGTCGTCCGCATAAAATGGCCCTCTCGGCGGAAAAAGGGCCTCACCGGCTGACATTGATTGACGACAGCGGCCATGAACTGCGCATCGCCTTTGAGGTGATTAATGAATAGGATGACACGTTTTCATGTTTTAGGCGCCCGTCCGTTCATACCTTAAACGGGATGCTTTGGCAATGCCTGTTTAATACAGGATGCTGAACATCAGGCTTTGGTAGATTAACTCAGGGTTGTATTCCCGCTCTCCGGGAACTGTTTTGCCATACAGGAAGCAGTGTTGTTGAATATCGTCCTCAGAGTAATTTTGATTTATTTAATGTTCGGGTTGGGCTAAATTTTATAAATTTTCGGTTTTCAAAAACCGGATAAAAAAAGGAAAAGGAAAAGCTGTCTAAAACTAAATCCATCTATTCCCGCAATTCATTGCGAAAATTCAAGGGTTTTGCTATATTTGCGCTTTCGCAAAACCAAGGCTGTAATGAAGAATATCGCCGTATTGGCTACCGGGCGTGGTACCAATTTTAAAAGCCTGTGCCGGGCCGGGCTGCAGAAACAATTTCCCGGAAAAATAGCCTTGCTTATCGCCGGAAGGGAAAATATCGGCGCATTGGAGATAGCGGAGGAGTTCAATATCCCGCGTTATGTGCTCGACCCCAAACACTTCCCCTCAAAGGAACAGTACAATTCAGAGCTGGAAGCGCTTTTATCCCGGTTTGATATCCATTGGATCGCCCTGGCCGGCTGGCTGCGAAAAATAGCCGCGGAACTGATAGAAAAATACCCCAACCGGATCGTGAATATTCACCCGGCCCTGTTGCCCTTTTTTGGCGGTAAGGGCATGTATGGCATGCATGTCCACCGCGCCGTGTGGGAAAGCGGCATGCTGGTTTCCGGCGCCACCGTGCATTTTGTTGATGAGCAGTATGATCATGGGGCTATTATCATGCAGCAATGCGTGGCGATAAGCCCCGAAGACAAAGCGGATGATATCGCCCGGAAAGTGTTACGCGTGGAGCATGAGCTTTTTCCCAAAGCCTTGGAACGTATTTTAAGTACCCCGTACACGGTAAAAAACAACCGTGTCTGTTTTAAATCAGGAGCATAGATGTCCCGTAAACGCGCCTTGATCAGTTTAAGCGATAAACAAAACATCGAAGAAGTTGCCCGGGCCCTGATACGGTTCGATTATGAAATCATCTCTTCCGGCGGCACCTTTCGTTTTCTTCAGGACCGCGGCATTCCGGTTACCCCCATTGAAGAGGTGACCGGATTTCCGGAAATGTTGGACGGACGGGTGAAAACCCTGCACCCGCATATTCACGGCGGCATTCTGGCCCGGCGGGAAGCGGCGCATATGCGGCAACTGGCCCAACATAAAATTGAACTCATTTCAACGGTTATCGTTAACCTATATCCCTTTGAAAAAGCCACGGCCCGGGAAGATATAAGTCTGCCGGAAGCGGTGGAACAGATTGATATCGGCGGACCAACCCTGTTGCGGGCGGCGGCAAAAAACTTTCATTGGGTGACTGTGTTGAGCGACCCGGATCAGTACCCGGCCTTTATGGAACAGTTGCAGGCTAACGGGGGCGACACGGACGAGGCTTTCCGTAAACAATGCGCCGTACGGGTATTTCAAACCCTGGCCCGCTATAACGCCTCGATCGCGGATTATCTGAATGAGGAAAAAGAATTGCCGCAAACCTATGTGATGAGCGGAATAAAAGAACAGGCCCTGCGCTATGGGGAAAACCCCCACCAGCGGGCCGCCTGGTATAAGGCGGTAAACAAATCCTCCCTGGGCGATATCAGACAGCTTCATGGCCGGGAACTCAGCTTTAACAATTTGCTGGATATTCAGGCGGCTTTGAACATCGTCGCCGAGTTTGAATCGGCGGCCTGCGTGATAATTAAGCACAACAATCCCTGCGGTATCGGCACGGCGGAAAATCTTTCGGAAGCACACAAACTGGCCCGCTCCACCGACCCGGTGTCATCCTTCGGGAGCATCATCTCCTTTAACCGCGTGGTGGATGCGGCCCTGGCTGAAGAGCTGGCCTCCTTTTTCACCGAGTGCATTGTCGCGCCCGGTTTTGAAGACGGGGCCTTGCAGCGTTTGCGCAAAAAAAAGAACCTGCGGCTGTTAACCTTTAATCCCGATCGCTTTTCCATGCCGGAGTGGGATGTTAAGGTCTTAAGCGGCGGATTTCTGGTGCAGGAGACGGACAGGCGCCGGGACGATGTGCGCCGGGCGCGGGTGGTCACCAAGAGGACACCGACGGAAGAAGAATGGCAGGCGCTGGATTTCGCCTGGAAAACGGTACGGCACGTAAAGTCCAACGCCATAGTCTTTACCAACGCCCGGCAAACCCTGGGTATCGGCGCGGGGCAGATGTCGCGGGTGGATTCCACGGAGATAGCCATAAAAAAAGCACAAAACGCCGCTTTAAGCTTAAAGAATTCCGCCGTCGCATCCGATGCTTTCTTTCCTTTTAAGGATGGCGTGGAAGCCCTGATCGCGGCGGGGGCCACGGCGGTGATACAGCCCGGAGGTTCCATACGGGATGAAGAGGTGATTGAAGCGGCGGACAAGGCGGGAATCACCATGGTTTTTAGCGGATCACGACATTTTAAACATTAAGCGTACAGGAGCGGCCTTATGGCATTTTCATTTTTGAATTTTTTATCATCGGATATCGGTATCGATCTGGGAACGGCGAATACGCTGCTCTATATAAAAGGCAAGGGTATTACCATAAACGAACCCTCCATCATTGCCCTGGAAGAAAACACGGACAAGGTAGTGGCCGTTGGCGCGGAAGCCCGTCAGATGCTGGGACGCACTCATCAGGATATCGTCACCATCCGCCCCTTAAAGGATGGGGTGATTGCCGACTTTGAAGCCACGGAAATCATGATTCGCGAGTTTATAAAAAAAGCCAACGTCAACCATATGATGATCCGCCGGGTGGTTATTTGCGTGCCTTCGGGAATAACCGAAGTGGAAAAACGCGCCGTGCGCGATTCGGCCGAGCGGGCCGGCGGGCGCGAGGTGGACCTGGTGGCCGAGGCTATGGCCGCCGCTATAGGCGTGGGGCTGGAAATCAGCGAACCGATGGGCAATATGATTGTGGATATTGGCGGGGGGACATCGGAAATCGCCGTTATCTCTCTGAACGGTATCGTTCATCATAACTCCATCCGCGTGGGCGGTGATGAAATGAATCAGGCCATCATACAGCATTTTAAGCGCAACCATAACCTGCTGATCGGAGAAAAGACGGCGGAGATGATAAAGTACAACATCGGTTCCGCCGCGCCGCTGGAAGAGGAGATGGATCAGGAAGTGAAAGGCCGGGATTTGGTGGACGGTATACCCAAAACCATCGTTATCAACTCCAAGGAAATCCGCAAGGCCCTCAATGATCCGATTATGCAGATTGTGGAGGCCATCAAGATGTCCCTGGAACGCACCCCGCCCGAGCTGGCCTCGGATATTCTGGACCGGGGTATCATTTTAACCGGCGGCGGAGCGTTGCTGCGTAATCTGGACGTGCGTCTGCGTCAGGAGACCTCCATGGCTATTTTGATTGCCGATGATCCGCTGACCTGCGTAGCCCGCGGCTGTGGTAATGTTTTGGAAAACCCGGATAAATATCATAAGGTGCTGGTTAAGAACCGCCGGCCCATATAACAATGTTGGTTAAATGAATCCCTTTCTTCAGTTTGTTTCGCACTTCAGGCAGGCTCTTTTACTTTGGCTCTATATCGTGCTTTCCTTTTTGCTGTTGCTCTCCAGCGAAAGCATGGTGGCCGAGGGTCTGCGCTCCACGGGACTGGCCCTGGTCGGTGCCCTGGATGAAGTAAGCTCCTCCGTTGGCAACTATTTCAACCTGGAAGAAACAAACCGTCGCCTGCGCAAGGAAAATACCCGCCTGGCCTATGAAAACTTTCAGCTCCAGGATGCCTTGTTGGAAAATGTGCGTTTGCGGAAAATTTTACAGTTTTCCTATAGCGTGGATTATGATCTGTTACCGGCCAAGGTTGTGGGATTTAGTCCGCAAACCCAGGTAACGGGTTTATTATTGTCTTCGGATCAAATACAGTCCATTAAAAAAAACAGTGCCGTGATGACGGCAGACGGCCTGGTGGGCAAGGTTGTAAAAATCAGCGGTCGTTATGCCATCGCTCAAATTCTTTTCGATCCCAACATACGGGTCAGCGCGCGCGTGCAACGTAACCGGGAACTGGGGCTGATCAAATGGGACGGCGCAAAGGGCTTGCTTTTGGATCAGGTGGCCAACACGGTAAATATCGAGGTGGGCGATGTGGTATATACTTCCGGCATGAGCCGCATCTATCCGACGAATATCAAAATCGGGGTGGTCAGTGAAGTGAAAAAGCAGGAGAATGTGCTTTTTCAGAATATCCGCGTTATTCCCAGCGTTAACTTTGACGCCCTGGATGAGGTCCTTATCTATCGGGAGAGCGCCAGGTGAACCAGGAACTCCGTTATGCCCTGATAATGGCGACGTTGTATGGCATGGGGGCCATCATTCTGCAAAGCCTGCTGGTACCCTTTATTGAGATATCCGTAAGCAGGCCCGATCTGGTTTTGGTGATGGTCCTACTGCTGGCACGACGTTTCGGCAGCGCTTCGGGCAGTACCATCGGTTTTGTACTGGGAATAATTCAGGATGCCGTTACAGCCATGCCCATTGGCATGTCCGCCCTGCCCAAGGCCATTGCCGGATATGGCGCCGGAAAAATGAGTCTGTTTAAATTTGAAGGACCATTTGCCTATCTGTGGTATATACTGTTTATATTTGTTCATGAATTTATCTACTACTGGCTGATGCACTTTAAACTGGACGCCGGTTTTCCCTTTTTGGTTTATTCGCGTGTGTTCCCCAACACCATTTACACTTCCGTTATGTTGTGGATAGTGCACTTTTTTACCGCCAGGTCTTTGGCCAGGGATGCGTGAATTTTTTGGCAATTTTATGATAAAAAAAAACATACTTGTTGTTCTGGTAATTTTTTTCTTTTCCATCCTGTGGCTGGGCTTTTTCAACCTGCAGATTGTTAAGCAGGATACCTATTTGCAAAAATCACTGAATAACAGCGTCCGCAAGGAGACGTTGTTGCCTGTCCGGGGGCTGATACGCGACCGCACGGGACGTATTTTGGTGGATAACACCGCCGCCTATGCCGTTGCCGTAATACCGAAGGTCGTCAAAACAGCGGTATTGGACTCTGTAACCTCTTTTTTAAATCTGGATAAAAAACGGGTACTAAAAAAGATAAAACGGAACAGCGGCTTTCGGCCCGTAACCATTGCCCGCGATGTAGACCGAAAAAAACTTATATATCTGGAAGAAAACCGCCTGCATTTTCCGGGTGTGATCACCCTGTTGGAACCCAAGAGATTTTACCGGGATTCCGTCTACTCTCCTCATCTGTTCGGTGCCATCGGTGAAGTAAGCGTGGAAGACCAAAAACGCAATCCATCCTATGAAAATGGGGAACTTATCGGTAAGTCGGCCCTGGAAAAGGAATATGACGCGGAGCTGCGGGGCGCCGCAGGTGTGGTTTATAAAATGGTGGACGCCTCGGGACGCGAACTGGGCCGTTTTGATAATGAATTCAATGTGGCGCCGCAACACGGCAGTGATATTTTTTTGACCATGGACTATAACATGCAGGCCTTTGCCGAGTCGTTGATGACCGATAAGCGCGGCGCCCTGGTAGCTTTGGATGTGCGTACCGGCGGTGTTTTGGCTATGGTGAGCAAACCGGACTATGATCCGAGATTGTTGGCCGGAAAAATAGACGCGGCCACCTGGAACAAACTGTTAAACGATGAGGGCCATCCCCTGTACAGCCGGGCTATTCAAAGTGTTTATCCCCCCGGTTCCACCTATAAGATCGTTACCGCCCTGGCGGCCCTGCAGGAAAAAATTATAACCCCGGAATGGCAGGTCTATTGCCCGGGATATTTTAAGCTGGGTCGTCGCACCATACGCTGCTGGAATGCGGGCGGCCATGGAGATGTGGACCTTTACGGCGCCATAAAGGGTTCCTGCAATGTCTATTTTTATAAGCTGGGACTTAAAATCGGGCTGGATATATGGGAAAAATATAGTAAACTTTTTGCCTTTGGCATAAAAACCGGCATTGATTTGCCCAATGAGTCCGCGGGGTTGGTGCCCAGCACACAATACTTTAACCGCCGTTACGGAAAGAACGGCTGGACAAAGGGCAATCTGGCCAACCTGGCCATCGGCCAGGGCGAGCTGTTGGTAACACCTTTGCAGATGGCTCAGTTTGCCATGATTCTGGCCAACAGGGGAACCTATTACCGCCCCCATCTGCTGGATCATACCTATAATTTTGCCGAGAAAGAGAACTCCTTTTATCCGGTAGAACCACATTATGTCCGGGGTATATCTAACGAAAACTATGATGTGGTTCTGGAAGGCATGCGCCGTGTAATGAATGGCGGAACCGGCTGGCGCGGAAAGGTTCCCGGCGTTGAGATGGCCGGAAAGACAGGGACGGCGCAAAACCCGCATGGCGAGTCCCATGCCTGGTTTATCACCTTTGCCCCTTTTGATTTGCCGGAGGTGGCCGTGGCGGTTATAATTGAAAACGGCGGAGGGGGCGGGGCCAATGCCGCGCCGGTTGCGCGTAAATTTCTGGAAAAATATTTCTATAACCGGCTGATACCGCCCGCGGCGCCTAAAAAGAAAATTGAAGAAGAGCTTGCTCCCATAGACAGTCTGATTTTACCCCTGCATATACCGGGGCCCATGCTCATGATTCCCAGCCTGGAGGATAGTTTGTAAGCCATGCGCTTAAAGATAGATTACAATATTACCATTTTGGTGAGCGCGCTTCTTGCCATCGGCCTGGTGGCCGTATACAGCGCTACCAGTTCGGGCTCGGGAGAGAATGCCTATTTTCAGCGCCAACTGATCTATTCGGTTACCGGGTTTTTGATTATGGTTTCCATGCCCTATCTTTCTTACCGTTTTTTGGAACGTATCTCCTATGTGCTTTACGCCTTCTCTGTTTTATTGCTCATCCTGGTTGCCTTTATCGGCGTAAAAGGCTTTGGGGCGGAGCGCTGGCTGGCGGTTGGGCCCATAAAAATACAGCCTTCGGAGTTTGCAAAAATCACCACGGTCATGGCTGTGGCCCGCTACCTCTCGGACCGGGATGTGAATGTAAACCGGCTTAAAGGTTTTCTTATCGTAACGCTGCTGATTCTCACCCCGTTTTTACTGATAATAAAACAACCCGACCTGGGAACATCACTGGTTTTTTTAGCCCTGTATCTGCCCCTTCTCTTTTGGGCCGGACTCAACGGCTTTGCTCTCTTTTTGATTATTTCCCCACTGATAACCGTGTTGCTTTCCTTTAATATATGGGCTTTGGTGGTTTGGCTGATATTAATCTCAGGATTTTTATATTTCAGCCGAAAAAAATGGTTGATTCTCCTGGCCATTGTATCCGTGCATATCGGGATAGGTTTTGCCACACCCTATATGTGGGATCAATTACATGACTATCAAAAGAATCGCATAGAAACATTCCTTAACCCGGAGCATGATCCGAGGGGGGCGGGATACCAGATCATCCAGAGTCAGGTGGCCATCGGTTCGGGCGGCGTTTGGGGAAAAGGATTTTTGAACGGAACGCAAACTCATTTAAAATTTCTGCCGGCCCAGCATACCGATTTTATTTTTTCGGTTATTGCCGAAGAATGGGGCCTGGTGGGCGTCACCGTGGTGTTGCTGCTTTTTTTGGCCTTGTTGATTTATCTGATCAGTCTGGCCTCTGTTGTTAAGGCGCGGTATGCCAGCATAACCCTGATTGGGGTTGCGGCAATCCTGTTCTTTCATATATTTGTCAATATCGGCATGACCGTGGGCGTTGCGCCCGTAACCGGCCTGCCTCTTCCCCTGATCAGCTATGGCGGTTCATTTATGCTTTCCACCATGCTTATGCTGGGGATTGTACAGAATTTGTCACATAACCGTTATCAGATGTAACTGCTTAATTATATTTGAATTATTGTATTGATTTATGTATTGTGTCTTATAATTTTCAATAGCACATGCTATAGGAGGCAAAAGTAAAAATGAAATTGATTTCCAAACTTTTAATGATGCTTGTTTTGGCGTTTTTTATGATTCAGTGCGCGGGCTCTGCTGATCAGATTGATGACGATAGCGCCTACACGGACGAAGAGCAACAGCAAAAAGAGCTTGATGATATAGAGGCCCTGTTGGGCATTTCTCCCTCGGAGCAGGAAAGCACGGAAGAGCAACAGACCGCGGAAGAGCCCGTTGCCCAAAATACGGCCCCGGCGGATGACACCGAAAAGCTGGATCTGCTGGATACCAATGAGTCTATCCCCGCCGATCAAGGCATGGCCGCCATGAGCAGCAGCGAGAAGAAGAAACTTGAAAAAGAGATTCAGAAGCTGAAAAAACAGCTTAAGCAAAAGGATAAAACCATCTCCAACCTGAGCGCGGAATTGAGCGTTAAGGAAGACCAGCTTAGCAAAAAGAGCAGTAGTTTTACCTCTTCATCCATGGGCGCTGTTGGCGATGTGTCCCTTGAGGAATATCAGCAACGCTATGACGAGGCCCGCCAGGCCTTTGAGAGCCGAAACTATCAACAGGCTATCCAGTTGTTTGAGTCTTTGCTCGCGGCCAGTAGCACACACCCCCTGGCCGACAACGCGCAATACTGGATTGGCGAAAGCCAGTTTATGCTACGCCAGTATGACGCGGCCATTCTTTCCTTTGAAAAGGTTTTTACTTTCAGCAATTCCAATAAAAATGCCGATGCTCAGTATAAATTAGGCCTGTGCTATATGCTTAAGGGCGATAAAACCAAGGCCCGCGATGAGTTCAACCGGCTGATAGAAGAGTATCCGAAAAGCAATTACGTGGGGGCGGCAAAGCGCAAGCTGGCCCGGCTGTAAAAGCCCGGCGCCGGCCTAATGGTTGAGCAGCGTTTCTATACGCTCCAGTGAATAGGATCTTTCATAAAGATCAATAATACGATTTAAACGGCGGAAAGCGTACGGTGTAAGCTTCTGCCGTTTTCCGTCTTCAACCGGAACGATCCATCCCCGGCTGATAAACTTGGCAACCAGATCCTGGCTGACCGCCAATTGATCCGCAGCTTCATTCAAGGTATATAGATTTTGAGATTCCATCATTTCCTCCCGTGATTTGATGGTTTATTATAACTATCGGAGGGACGCGGGCCCCTTTTAATAAAAAGTCCGTGAATCTGAATAAAGAATTTTTTTTGAATATAAAAACCCTTGTGGAATCAATGGCCACAAGGGTTTTTTAGATGGAACCGGGTGATCAGTTTTCGATCACTGATCGGTCAGGCTGTTTTTAATTTTGGCGGCAATATCCATAAACGCCTGGCTTTGAGGCGCTTTTTCGTTAGCGGCCACTACAGGCTCGCCCTTGTCGCCGCCGATTCGGATTTCGGCATCCAGGGGGATTTCACCCAGCAGGTCGGTTCCGATACGCTTACATTCGCGATCAACGCCGCCATGGGCAAAGATATCTGTGCGTCCTCCACAATGAGGGCAAACAAAGTAGCTCATATTTTCGATGATACCCATAATGGGCACATTAACCTTGCGGAACATTTGAACGCCTTTTACGGCATCCAGCAAAGCCACATCCTGCGGCGTGGAGACGATAACCGCTCCATCAAGGGAGACGCTTTGCGAGAGGGTTAGTTGGGCGTCGCCCGTACCCGGAGGCATGTCAAAAAGGATAACGTCCAGTCCGTCCCAGTCCACATCGGTCATAAGCTGTTGCAGGGCCCGCGTAACCAGCGCGCCGCGCCAAATAACCGGATCGTTTGAGTCCACCAGAAAACCAAGGGACATCAGCTTTACACCGTATTTTTCTATGGGGATAAGGCGTTTGCCGTCAAAGGCGGGCTGTTCATCCACGCCCAACATCAACGGAATGCTGGGGCCATAGATATCCGCGTCCAGCAAACCCACTTTCATGCCCTGTTTGGCCAGGGCCACGGCCAGATTAACGGCCACGGTGGATTTCCCCACGCCGCCCTTGCCGCTGGCCACGGCAATTTTATATTTAACATTGTTCAGATAACTCATCTGTTGCGGCGCCTGTTGGGCCTGCCGGGCTTCCTGGATATTGATCCTGGGCTCGATGGTCAATCCGGGGTAAGCCTCGCCCAGGACTTTTTGAACGTCCCGCGTCAAGGCGTCAACCACCTTGGTATCCTGCGTCTTTAAAACCAGAACCACGGTAATTTTAGTATCGGTGACCATGATGTCATTGACAATACCGAAGGAAACAATATCCCGGCTGAATCCTGGGTAGTTTATTTGCTTTAGCTTTTCCGAAACTTCTTGCTGAGTAGGCATAACAGACTCCTTTATAATAAAAAAAAATGCCTGACGGGTATTCCCGCCAAGCATTGAATGTTTTTTAGACGAATAGGGATCAGATAACCACTTCCAGGTCGAGGATATTGTCACGATCCAAATTCAATTCAATTTCCTTGGGAATATCCAGTTCGATATCATTGATCAGGTTTAGATGCACTTTAAAGGTTTTGGTTTCCAGATTTTTCTCAATTAATTTTCCGGAACCATTGATAACGCCGCCTTTGTTTCGGTCGTAATAACTGATCAGAATGGATTCATTGAGATCCAGGGCATCGAGAATTTCAAGCAGCTCTCCCTGATCCTTGGGTTCCAGGATCATCTCGTCCACATCTTCTTCCACGCTTTTGATGTCACCATCGTTAAAGAAAAAATCGATGGTGCCGCCGCCGCCTTTTACAAAGACCAGCTTTTCATCCAGGTCTTCCTTTATATTGCGTTCCAGATTGACAACCCGCCCGGTAAAATAGTCCTCCCGGATATCCACGATCTGAACCGTTATGGGTTTATCCTCGGGTGTGCCGTCATACTCCACGCGGGTAATGTTCACCTTTTTTCCGCGACCGATTTCCTTTACCCGTTCCTTTAATGCTTCAGGTTCCAGGGCGCCCGGACGCACGTTTGTTTTTTTCTTGGACTTGAAAAAATTTAGAAAATTTTTCCGCGAAAAGGTAACGCCGGAAAAAGACTTCTGATTATATTTTTTATGATAACTCCGCATTGAGCCCTCCGATATTCACAGTGCAAAGATAAAAATAGACATACCCGGCTTTAAAATCAATAAACTTCTTTCTCCTGACTCTTTGTTTTTTGAAAGTATGGCTCTCTTGCCCTATTTTAAATGTCGTTTACCGGCGATGCTGTGTAACAGGAAAATCTTTACATTTAAAGGAGGGGATATGGCTTTTACCTTGCAACCGGGAGAAAAGGCTCCGGATTTCTCACTACCGGCCACCGACGGCCATCATTATGCCCTGGCGGATTTTTCGGAATACCCGCTTTTGGTGATCTTCTTTACCTGCAACCATTGTCCCTATGTCATTAACTCCGATGAGCTTACCCGCCAAACCGCGAACCGTTTTGCCTCCCGGGGGGTGCGCTTTGTGGGCATTAACTCCAACAGCAAAAACACCAACGCCGATGATGATTTTGACCATATGGTGGCCCGTATGAAGGAGAAACGTTTTCCCTGGCTCTATTTGTATGACGAACCGCAGCAGGTGGCCCGGGCCTATGGGGCTCTGCGCACACCCCATTTTTTTGTTTTTAATGAACAGCGTCGACTTATTTATACCGGCCGGGCGGTGGACAGCCCGCGCGAGCCGGAAAAGATAACAAAACATGATCTGGATAAAGCGCTGGATGAGTATCTTTCCGACGGCCGGGTTTCGATTCCCGTAACCAACCCCATCGGCTGTAATGTTAAGTGGGAGGGCCGGGACAAACATTGGATGCCTCCCGAAGCCTGCGATCTGTTGTAGCCGCCGGTGGACGGCCATGTTGTGGCCTACCCGGAAACACCCGGTTGCGTAAAAAAGAATCGACGGCCGCATTTTATTTTAGACCTTCAGTTATTATATTTGCAACATCTTCTCTCCTTCAACGTACCCGGAGAAGCTTCAGGACAATGACTTTCCACTCACACATTTCTTATGGAGGATACTTCATGCGTTTGATCCTAACCCTTTTAATGGCGGTCTCATTTCTGTTTGCCGGCGATGAAATGCGCTTGTTACGCTTCCCCGCCATTCACGGCCAGCAAATCGTTTTTACCTTTGCCGGAGATTTGTATACGGTAAACGCCAATGGCGGCACTGCGCGCAAGCTTACCAACCACGACGGTTTTGAGATGTTTGCCCGTTTTTCACCCGATGGAAAAACACTGGCCTTTACGGCTCAGTATGACGGAAATACCGAAGTGTACACCATGCCCGCTCAGGGGGGTGTCCCGACCCGACTGACCTTTACAGCCACTTTGGGCCGTGATGACGTTGCCGATCGCATGGGTCCCAATAACATTGTTATGGGTTGGAAAAATGACGGCTCCCAAATTGCTTTTCGTTCGCGTATGCGTTCCTTTAACTCCTTTAACGGTTCCCTTTATCTGGTAAATCTCAAGGGAGAGTTGCCGGAACAGATTCCGGTTGTCCGGGGCGGCTTTCTTTCCTTTTCTCCCGATGATTCAAAAATGGCCTATAACCGGGTCTTTCGTGAATTCCGTACCTGGAAACGGTATCGCGGCGGCATGGCTGATGATATATGGATATTTGATTTTAATACCCACAAGCTACGTAATGTGACCGAAAACCCCGCCCAGGATATCATTCCCATGTGGATCGGAGATAATATCTATTTTCTCTCCGACCGGGATAAGCGGATGAATCTCTATGTCTATAATCTAAATGAAAAAAAGACGCGTCAACTGACCCATTATACAGAGTTTGATATTAAGTTTCCGTCCAATGATAAACGCTTTATAGTCTATGAAAACGGCGGATATATTTATAAATTTGATACACAAAGCGAAAAGGCGGAAAAGGTAACCATCCGTATCGCCGAGGATTTTCTCAGCGCCCGGCCGGAACTGAAAAATGTAAGCAAAACCATTGCCAACTATGAAATAAGCCCGGATGGAAAGCGCGCTCTGTTTGGAGCCCGCGGCGATGTTTTTACCGTGCCGGCCAAAGAGGGGATTACCCGAAACCTTACCCAGTCTCCCGCCGTGCATGAGCGTGCTTCCAAGTGGTCGCCCGATGGCAAATGGGTGGCCTATATTTCTGATAAAAGTGGCGAGGATGAAATCTATATTCAAGCTCAGGATGGCTTAAGCCCGCCGGTAAGGATTACCAAAAATGGCGATACCTACAAATACAATCTATACTGGTCGCCGGACAGTAAAAAACTACTCTGGGGCGACCGCCGGCAGCGTTTGCGCTATGTGGACATTCATACGAAGAAGATAACGGAAGTCCGTCAGGCCAAAGCCTGGGAAATCCGCCAATATGCCTGGTCGCCGGATAGCAGGTATATCACCTATGCCCTGCCCGAGGCGGAGGTAATGAACCGTATATATATCTACTCTCTGAAAAGTAAAAAAAGTATTCCCGTCACCGACGGTTGGTACAGCTCCGGCAATCCGCATTTCAGCGCCGACGGGAAGTACCTTTTCTTTACCTCCAATCGTGACTTTAACCCGGTTTACAGCCAGACCGAATGGAACCATGCCTATACCGATATGTCCCGGGTTTATCTGATTACCCTGTCGGGGAAAACGGCTTCCCCCTTTGCCCCCCAAAACGATGAAGTCAGCCTTGGGAAACCGAAGGATGACGGGAAAAAGGAGAGCGGTTCCATAAA
>JALXBH010000220.1 GCA_026991535.1 Calditrichia bacterium
GGCCAATGCGCTCAGCATAAGCGGCGCAACGGAAGACCGCGATCCGCCCCCTTTTCTGATGCAGAAACTGCGCGCCTCGGTTCTGTATATGGGCGCCCTGGCGGGCCGGCACGGCACGGTGGCCATCGCCCCGCCCGGAGGCTGCGTTATCGGACGACGCAATCTGGACGCCCACTTCGAAGCTTTCCGCGAGATGGGCATCGCCATTGAGGAAACGGAACACGGCTACCGGGCCGCGCGCCGGCAACGCAAGGATACGCTGATCTTTTTAAGCGAAGCCTCGGTGACGGCCACGGAAAATATCCTTTTGGCGGCGGCCGCGGAAAACAACACGGTGATCATAGAAAACGCCGCCTGCGAACCGCACGTGGCGGATTTGTGCCGTTTTCTGATAAAAATGGGCGCCGATATCCGGGGCGTCGGCAGCAACCGCATCGAAATAAGGGGCCGCAAAAAGCTCTCCGGCGCGGAGCACCGCATTATCGCCGACAGTATTGAAAGCGGCACCTTTGCCATACTGGCCGCGGCCACGCGCAGTTCCCTGACCATCCGTAACGTCCCCGTGGATGACATGCGTCCCATTACCCATGTCCTGAAAAAAATGGGGGTACATCTGGAAACGGACGGCGCCAGGCAGCAGATGCATATCGGCAATTCGACGCTAAAGGCCGGGACGGAGCAGGTCAAGGTCGGGTTATGGCCCGGATTCCCCACCGACCTGATGAGTCCGCTGATCGTTTTGGCCACGCAGACCGACGGCGCCATCCTCTTTCATGACTGGATGTTTGAATCGCGCATGTTTTTTGTGGATAAGCTGATTGCCATGGGCGCGCGCATCACCCTGTGCGATCCGCACCGCGCTCTGGTAAGCGGACCCGCCGGGCTCAGGGGCCAGGTACTCAGCTCTCCCGATATCCGCGCCGGTATTGCCCTGGTGATTGCCGCCCTGACCGCCCGGGGTGAGAGTCGCATCGATCACGCGGAACTGATCGACCGCGGGTATGAAAATATCGTTCAACGCCTGCGGGCCGTCGGCGCGCATATCCGCCGCGTGGAATAGACCGTGTCCGGCGCTTTTCCTTAATATGATCAGTTATTCTTTTTAAGTTGAAAAGCAGTTACCACATTTCGTATTTTAGACATTGCTGATAAAGCCGAAACGGTTGATATAGATACGGATATTCTGACGATAAGGAGATTTAAAATGCCTGTAAGGAAAAAACTGGGCGGTTTCGATAAGAAGGCGCTACTTGACTTTCATAAAAACATGGTTTTGTCCCGCATGCTGGACTTCAAGATGCTGACGCTTTTAAAACAGGGCAAGGGCTTTTTCCACATCGGCGCCGCCGGCCACGAAGCCATCCAGACCGCGGCGGCACATGCCATGCGTCCCGGCCATGACTATGCCTACCCTTATTACCGTGACCTGGCCTATATGCTGCAATACGGGGCCACCCCGCTGGAAATTATGCTGCTGTTCCATTCCCGGGCCGACGACCCCAGCAGTGGCGGACGACAAATGGCCAACCACTACGGACACGCGCCGTTGCATGTGGTTTCGCAGTCCAGCCCCACCGGAACGCAGTTTTTACAGGCCGTCGGCTGCGCCATGGCCTCCCGTAAAAAGGGTACCGACGAGGTGGTCTATGTCTCCTCCGGCGAGGGTACCACGGCCCAGGGCGACTTTCATGAGGCAGTCAACTGGGCTTCCCGCGAAAAGCTGCCGGTTATCTTTGTCATACAAAACAATAAATATGCCATCTCCGTGCATGTTTCCGAGGAGCTGGCCGGGGAATCCATCTATAAAATCGGCGCCGGCTATGAAGGACTGAACCGTTACAAGGTGGATGGTACCGATTTGCTGGCCTGTCATGAGGTGATGAAAAAGGCGGTCAGCCAGGCCCGCTCCGGCAAGGGCGCCGTTTTGGTGGAGGCCGACACCGTGCGTCTGCTGCCCCACTCCTCCTCCGATTCCGACAAAAAATACCGCAGCCCCGAAGAGCTGGAAGCGGATAAGAAAAGAGACCCGATCACCCGCCTGGAAAAGGAACTGATCAAGCTTAAAATGGTCAGCGAAGAGGAACTGGAAGCACTGAAGAAGGAATACAAAAAAATCGTCGATGATGCTTCCGATGAGGCCGAGGCTCATCCGCATCCCGATCCCGACAGCCTTTACCAGCATCTTTTTTCGGACAGGGACGATCTGGAATATGAAAAAAGCGAACCCGCCGGTGAAAAGATCGTTCTGGTGGACGCCATCAATCACGCCCTGAAGGAAGAGATGGAGCGCAACGAGGATATGTACATCTTCGGGCAGGATGTGGGCGGCGGCAAGGGCGGCGTGTTTACCGCCACGCAGGGCATCACCAAACAGTTTGGCAAGGAACGCTGCTTTAACGGCCCGCTGGCCGAGTCTTCCATTGTGGGCGTGGGCCTGGGTATGGCCACACGCGGTTTAAAGCCGGTGGTGGAAATTCAGTTTGGCGACTATATCTGGACGGCCATGATGCAAATCCGCAACGAGATGGCCACCATGCGCTGGCGCTCCAACGGCCACTGGAAGGCGCCGCTGGTGATACGCGTGCCGGTGGGCGGCTATATTCACGGTGGTCTGTGCCATTCGCAAAATATCGAAGGGTTCTTCGCCCATCTGCCGGGCATAAAAATCGCCTACCCCAGCAATGCGGCCGACGCCAAGGGTCTGCTTAAGGCGGCCATCCGCGGGGACGACCCGGTTATCTTTATGGAACACAAGGGACTGTACCGTCAGAGCTACGCCTCGCGTCCCGAGCCGGATGCCGACTACCTGTTGCCCTTTGGCAAGGCTAAAACGGTGCAGGAAGGCGACGATCTGACCGTGATCACCTGGGGGGCGCTGGTGCAAAAATCGCTGGAGGCGGCCCGTGAATTGGCTAAAGAGGGCGTCAGCGTGGAGATCATCGATATCCGCACCATCAATCCTTTGGATACGGAAGCGATTTTAGCCTCCGTGCGCAAAACGGGCAAGGTGCTGGTGGCGCAGGAGGATACACGGTTCCACGGCTTTGCCGCCGAAATCAGCGCGCAGATTGCCGAGCTGGCCTTTGAGCATCTGGACGCGCCCGTGCGCCGCATCGGCGGCAGCGACACGCCCATGCCCTTTAGTGCCGTGCTGGAGGAGGTGGCCCTGCCGCAAACCGCCGGCATCGTTAAAGCTCTGCGCGATCTGGCCGCTTATTAGTACGCTGAACTGAAAATATCGATATAAAAAAGAACGAGGACACTATGAAATTTGAAATGGTTATGCCCAAGATGGGCGAATCAATCATGGACGGCACCATTCTTAAGTGGCTGAAACAGCCCGGAGACACGGTGGAGAAAGATGAAATTATTCTGGAGATCAGCACCGACAAGGTGGATTCGGAAATCCCGGCGCCGGTGAGCGGCACCATCAGCCAGCTTTTGGCCGCCGAAGGCGACACGGTGGATGTGGGCAGTGTGATCGCCCTGTTTGAAACCGATCAGGCGGTGGAAAGCAGCGCGCCTGCTCCGCAGGCGGAAACCGTTGAGGAAGAGACCGTGCCCGTGGTAGCGGCAGCCCCCGCTCCCGCGCCCAAAAGCAAGCCGCAAGGCGCCCGTTTTTACAGCCCGGTGGTTATGAACATCGCCAATGAAAACGGTATTGCCTTTGCCGAGCTGGAAACCATCCCCGGAAGCGGCCTGAACGGCAGGGTAACTAAAAAAGACATCATGAACTATATCGCCGGACGCGGTAAGGCGCCGCGGGTACAGGCCGCCGCCCCGGCGGCCCCGGCCGGATTTACCGGCGCGGACGGCATCGAGGTGATCGAGATGGATCGCATGCGTAAGTCCATCGCCGAGCATATGATTAAATCCAAGCACACCTCGGCCCATGTCAGCCTTTATGCCGAAATCGATATGCAAAACATCAGCCGGATTCGGGAGCGGAACAAAAAGGCCTTTAAGGCCCGTGAGGGATTCAGTCTGACCTATATGCCCTTTATCGCCGAGGCCACTACCCGGGCGTTGAAGGAATTTCCCATGCTCAACGCCTCCATCGACGGAGACAGGATTCTGGTAAAACATTTTGTTAATCTGGGTATTGCCGTGGCCGTGGAGGCGGGGCTGATCGTGCCCAATATCTTCCATGCCGATGAACGCAACCTGACCGGTCTGGCGCGGGCCATTAACGATGTGGCCACCCGTGCCCGCGACAAAAAGCTGAAGCCGGACGAGGTGGTCAACGGCAC
>JALXBH010000221.1 GCA_026991535.1 Calditrichia bacterium
GGTTGCGGGCGCTGACGCTTTCCTTGGCCCCCTTGGCGCTGATGGTACCCGGGCCGTTGGTCAGGGTCAGGGCCAGCAGGGCCTGAAATTCCCGCAACTGTTCGGGGGTGGGCGCAAGGTTGAACAGGGCCTGATAGGCCACTTCGGTAAAGGAACGGGTCATGCCCGCCTCTTCCTTGCGCAGTTGCCGGAACAGAGTGTTTTCCCCGGGACGGGCGGCGGTAAGCCAGACCGTTTGGGCAATGACCATCAGGTAGGCAACGACATCTTCTGCCGTCTGCCGGGCCATCTGTTTCAGGGCCAGGGAGGGATAGATAAAGTGTATGGCCAGCAGGGTAATCAAAAAAAGCGCTTCCTCTTCCACCACCCCGCGCTCGCAAATAGCCGCGGCTATTTGAAAAAGAACGCTCCGCCGGGGGCTGGCGGCCATTTCCTCCAGCAAGGCCTGGGCAAAGGGACCGCGGGCTTCCGCGCAAAAGGTCAGCTTTCCGGCCAGCGTTTCCGTCAGGGCTTCCGCCCGGCGCATATCGTAAAGATCGCGCACGGCGGCGGCCCCCAGGGTATCCAGTAGTAAAACGGCATGGTTGCGGGCGGTTTTCATGGCCGGGTTGTCGCCCAGCACCGCCAGGGCGCCGGCCAGGGCCTGGTTGGGGGTGGCGCCGTTGGCCCGCGCCCGCCCGATGACCTCCAGGGCAAAATCCGGCGGCAGGGAAAGATGGTTGAGGCAGCGGTTCAACAGACTAAGCTGGCTTACCTCGGGATGGCGGCCGCAAAGGGCAAAGATGATATTTTCCTCATAGCTGAAATCGATCAGTTCCACAATGGGCCGGCCGTGCAATTCCGCCACCCGGGTTTCCGGATCGATGCGCGAGACGGAGGAGGCGTTGCGCATGTTCCGGCGCATGGGCATGGCGCCCAGTTGCCGGTTGACCTGTTCGATCTGCCCGCGGTAGGGTTCCGGGGCCGTCTGTTTTTCCTGCTTCAGATGAACCGGCAGATGCAGGTGAAAATTGTTGACGAACCAGGGCTTCAGTCCCAGCGAGCCGGACGGTTCAAAATCGGCGGGCATGTTGTTTTTGGCAAACACCGCCTCCATGGCCAGGGGAATGTGCTGGATGGAGGCCACGCGTACCCCCCGGGCCGAAACTTTTTGCGGATGGTCGGGGTCGAACACCTCACAACCGAAATAGGAATCAAACCAGCCCTCCTTGGTCATGGCGTCGTCGCCCGATCCGGCCAGGGCGCCGGCGTGGCCGCAGGCCCGGCTCAGGTTGGATTTCCAGCGGCCGGTAACGCAGACCACGATGGGTTTGTTAAAAGACAAGGCGCCCGAGGCGATCAGATCCAGCGCCTGCTTTTCGTAATAGCCGCCCGGTTCCACATAAAGGGCCACCGCCTTTGTGCGCGGATCGTTTTGAGCGGCAAATAAAAATTCCGTCAGGGCAAACTGGATGATCACATCCTTGCCCGAGCTGATGATGGTGGTGGTACCGAAGCCCCGGGTTTTAAGGTATTCGGCCATGGTGGTGCTGAAATTGCCCGAGTTGCTGTGGATGGCCACGCTGCCTTTGACCAGGGTTTCTTCGGGACTGTCGCCCCCCAGGGCCCCGCCTACGCGCACATGGTGCCAGGAATCGGCCACGCCCAGACAGTTGGCCCCAAACAGATCGATGCGGTTGGCCTGACAGATGGCGCGGATCAGCCGCTGATCCTTTACCGAAACCTTTTCGGTGATGATGATAATCTTTTTCAGCTCTTTATTATAGTGGCACAGCTCGGTTACGCCGTTGTACACCGCCTCGGGCGGCAGATAGATCACGCCCGTATCGAAGCTGTGGTTTTCCATCACATCGGCCAGGCGGCTGTAAACGGGAATATCTCCGACCGGGGATTTTAGCTTGCCCGAACGGCCGTATTGCACCCCGGCCACGATATTGCCGCCGCTGTAGGCGTGGGAAACCGGAGAGACCTTGCGGCTCTCATTGCCCAGAATGTTCATAATGCAGACCCGGGTTTCCCGGGTGACGATCTCTTCCAGGGAACGGACGCCCACGTAGCAGCAGTCCAGAGGATGGATATCGGTTTTGTTTTTCATGACGCCCCCTTAAACAGCGGATTTTTTTGTGGCCAGCCAGTTATCCATCTCCACGGCATATTGCACCACATCGACGATGGAGGTGTCGTAGCCGAAGAAGGTGTAGGGCAGTTCCAGGCGGTCAAGGATGTCGCGGGCATAGGCCATGCCCTTAATCAGGTTGGGGCCGCCCCGTCCCACCACCACGTAAATATCCGGCCGGCCGCTTTGGGCGATGTGGTCGCGCAGGGCGTCGAACATACCCTTAAAGGTGACAAAGATGTCGGTGTTGTTGGCCTTGCCGCCGATGATCAGCAGCACATGGCTTTGGGCCAGCCAGTGGTGAAAAACGATGCGGGCGATTTTATACATTTTCTCATAGGGCGGATTGCCGCCGAAATCTGTGGAGATGGTGGCCTTGTCCCCCAGGATTTCGGTGGAGGCGCTGTTGGCCCCGCCGCCGAACATAAAGGAGGTTACCGTGCCCTGGGGGTTGATGATCACCACGTCGCTTTGCCCCTGATAGGTGCGCAGCTGGTTGATTTCCTCCTCAAAGGGGGACAGGTCGGTTTGAAAAACCTCGTCGGGCAGGTTAAGCCGTTTCCAGTGCGGATTGTCCTGATCAAACTGCGCCTTAAAGTCGCAGGCCACGGGGATGAGCCGGCCGTTGCGGTTTTCCATGCGGATGGGGTTGATCTCCAGCATGATAAAGCCGTAGTCATTGTACAGTTCCCATAATTTGGGCAGAAAGCGGGCCAGGGGGCTGATGATCTCCCTCGGGGCTTTCAGGTTGGTCAGCGCGTCAATGATATGGTAGGCCTTCAGTCCGGTAATGGCATCAAAGGAGGACTCGACGACCTTATCCGGCGGCAGTTCCTCGATATCCACCCCGCCGTGATGGGTCAGGGTAAAGTTGACCTTGCGCGTAAGCGTGGAGACGGACAGGTTGAAATAAATTTCATAGGAAGAGGGGATGAACTCCTCAAAGGTGACGCCGTTGGCGTGGATAACGCGCTCATGAAAGATATGGCTGGCAAAATAGAGTTTCTTTTTTGCCTCCACCGCCTCCAGCGCGCCGGAGACAATTTTAACCAGGCCGGCTTTGCCCTTTTTGCCCACGCCGCCGTAAAAAACGGGTTTGACTACACAACGGCCGCGCTTATGGATCAAGCGGTTAAGCTCGTCCAGGGTAGCGTCGGAAGACAGAATTTCCGGTACGGGAAAATCGGCCAGCCGCAGCAGCTCCGCTCCGAACTTCATGCCGGTAATCTGCATGATAGACCTCCTGAATATAGGCTCTTCTGTTCATAAAACAGGCAAGGATATTGCCCATGGGCGGGTGCTGACGAAAGCGGGAATAAACGACGATACGTCAATTAAGGGTTTTTCGGGGAAATATGCAAGCCCGGAATCCTTTAAAGGACGTTTTTCCCGGTCGCCAATGTCCGGCGGCGGAAGGCCCTCAGCCTTCCGGGGTGACCTTGTTTTTTTCCGGGCTTTTAAAGGGAATCAGCAGCAGTCTGCCCAGCCGGCTGTGCTCCTTTTCCCGCATGTGGGTATCCAGGCCGTAAACCAGGCTTTGCGGCTCCGCCTCGGCATAGGTGCCGAACAGACGATCCCAGATGGAAAAAATATTGCCGTAGTTGGTGTCGGTCAGCGGCAGTTGATAGTGATGGTGAATCTTGTGCATGTGCGGGGAGACCAGCACATAGCTGAGCAGTTTATCCAACTGGCGGGGCATGCGCATATTGGCGTGGGTCAGTTGGGCGAACAGGGCGGAAAGGGTCTGGTACAGCATCACCACGCCCACGGGAACGCCGGCCACGAAGATGGCCAGGATGGTGAAGGCGGCGCGGAAAACACTCTCACCCGGATGATGACGCAGGGCGGTGGTCACATCCACTTTGGTATCCGTGTGGTGAATAATATGAAAGCGCCACATAAAGGGAACGCGGTGTTCCACCCAGTGTATCAGCCAGGCGCCGATAAAATCGAGCAGCAATACCCCTAATACCACATGCAGCCACAGGGGCAGGGGCAGCAGATAAAGCAGGCCGGACTGGTGCTGGCTGGTATAGTCGGCGGCGCTGATGATGACAAAGGCAAAGCCGAGGTTGACCAACAACGTGGTCAGCGTAAAAAAGATGTTCAG
>JALXBH010000222.1 GCA_026991535.1 Calditrichia bacterium
GAAGTGGGCGTCCAGATTGCGTCGTCCGATAACGCAGCCTCCGGGCGGGGCGATGGCCACCGTGCCGTGCCGGCCCGCCAGGGCGCCCATATACAGAACCGAGGCGCGCAGTTTCTGCATCAGAAAGGGGGGCGGATCGCGGTCTTCCGTTGCGCCGCTTATGCTGAGCGCATTGGCCGCCGTCCATTTTATCTTTTTGCCCAGGGCGGCGGCGATATCCAGCATGGCGCGCACATCGCTGATATCGGGGACATTTTCCAACTGGCAGTTCTCATCGGTGAGCAGGGTGGCGGCGATGATGGGCAGGGCGGCGTTTTTATTACCGGCCACATCGATTTCCCCGCTTAGTTGCCGGCCGCCGGAGATGATAAAAGATGACATTTTGATATTCCTGGTTTTATGGGTGAAGAACGGGAAAAGGCTGCATTCAAAACTCGCCGACAAATTCTACTTCAGGTATCAGTTTCAGATCCAGCTTCTCCAGGGCTGTACTTTGTATTTTTTCAATCAGGCGGCGGATATCAGCGGCCGTGGCCTGCCCGGTGTTTTCGATAAAGGCGGCATGAGAGGGCGATATCAGCGCGTCACCGATACGCTGCCCCTTTAAGCCGAGCACATGCTCTATCAGATAGCCGACGGAGGGGCTGGGCAATCCGAGCCGCTTTTGCTCTTCCGCGCTCAGGTTGCGAAACAGGCAGCCCGCCGATCTTTGCGGCTGTATGGCTTTAATGCGTGCCCATTTCCGCCCCAGGTGACGGGCTGTTTCCACCGCTCCCCGGTATAACAGCAAATCAACCTCCAGCACCGTTTCCCGCGTTTTATGCAAGATGCTGTAGTCGTAATCAAATTCAAAATAGGCATTCGGCTCCCGCCGTACATCCCGTCCGTTAAACAGCAGGGCGGAATGCACATACTGGCCGAAATATTCGTGCGCGCCGTGCATATTCATATACAGCGCGCCACCCACGGTGGCCGGAATGCCGGAAAACCATTCCAGTCCGTAAACACCCCGTTCATGCAGGGCTTTTATCAGCTTGATCAGGCGCGTGCCGGCCTGCACCCGTACCAGTGCCCTTTCCGAGCTTTCCCGGTTCAGCCGGGGAAGCTTTTCCGGCGGTTCAAGGGTTTGCAGCCTGCTGGCGGTATTGAGTTGCGGCGGCGGCGGGGCCTTTTCCTTTAAAATTTCAAAATGCTCATTCCGGGTTACGATAACCACGCCGGGAAACCCCTTGTCCGATATAAGCAGATTGCTGCCGCCGCCGATGATAAAACGGGGCATGTCCCTTTCGGCACACAAGGTCAGGGTATCGATAATCTGTTGCCGGTTGCGGGCGATTAACAGATAGCGCGCCGGGCCGCCCACCTTAAAAGTGGTATAGGCGCTCAGACTTTCATCACGAAAGACCTCATGTGAAATCGCTCGCAGTTGTTCATACATATCCACGCCCATGGCTCATCTTCCCGGCTTTAAAGAGCTTAATAACGTATCGAAAGAATAAAAATTTCACGAACCTAAAATTTAATCAACGGACAAAACAGATACAAACCGCCAACAGCTTATAACGGGCCGTAGGGAGAAAGCGCTGTTCCGGGCCTAATTCTTTTGCAAACAGTATAGGCATTGGTTAACTTTTTTGCCGGTGAAAAACCGGTTTTTCACCTGTCCCGTTCTAAAAATTCAACCACAGGAGCCCGCCATGTTCAAAATATTAATCGCCGACAGTCTTCCTGACGATATCCTTAACAAATATGATAAAACCAATGGTATTTCCGTAGTCAACAAAACAGGCATTTCAAAGGAGGATTTGATTGCGGAAATCGGTGACTACGACGGTCTGGTGGTACGCAGCCGTACCAAGGTTACCGCCGATGTCATGGCTGCTTCCAAAAAATTAAAAGTGATTGGCCGCGCCGGCGCGGGTGTGGATAATATTGACACGGACGAAGCCACCAAGCGCGGGATCATCGTTATGAACACCCCCGGAGGCAACACCATGGCCGCCGCCGAACACACCCTGGCCATGATGCTGGCCGGTCTGCGCAACATAGCGCCCGCCAACGCCTCCATGCGTCAGGAAAAGTGGGATCGTAAATCTTTTCTCGGTCATGAAATCTATCAAAAAACGGTGGGCGTGGTTGGTCTGGGTAAAATAGGCCGCGAGGTGGCCAAGAGGCTAAACGCCTTTGGCGCCACCGTTTTGGGCTATGATCCCATCCTGACCAGTGAACATGCCGCCCGTTTGGGCATTAAGCTGGTGGATTTGGATCAACTGTACGCCCAGTCGGATATCATCACCCTGCATGTGCCCAAGATGGCCGAGACCCTGAATATGATCAACAGCGTCTCCCTGGCCAAATGCAAGGATGGCGTGGTTATCGTCAACTGCGCCCGCGGCGGCATCATCAATGAGGACGATCTGGCGGCGGCTCTGGAAAGCGGCAAGGTCTCCCTGGCGGCCATCGACGTGTGGAGCAGTGAACCGCCCGCGGACTTTAGTCTGGCCAAACATCCCCGGGTGCTGGCCACCCCGCATCTCGGCGCCTCCACCGAGGAAGCCCAGGTAAAAGTGGCCGATCAGGTTTTGGATCAGATGATCCACTACTTTACCAAAAACGTGGCCCGCAACGCCATTAACTTTGTTTCGGTGGATGAGGAAATTCAGGGGCTTATTGCCCCCTTCTTTGAACTGGCCCGGCGCCTGGGCACGGTGTTCAATCAAATAAAAAACGGCCGCCTGCGCGAAATCTCCGTACGCTATTACGGTACCACCCTGGATGTGCCGGTGGAACCGATCACCTCCTATCTATTGATGGGCGCGCTGAAATCGGCCACGGAAAACCCCGATGTTGAACTGGTCAATCCGGTCAATGCCCTGACCATTGCCCGGGAGCGCGGGGTGAGCATTGAAATTGCCAAAAAGGATACCCCCTTAACGGTGCACACCAACGCCATCGCCTGTGACTTTATCACCGACAACAGCACGGTGCATCTGGCGGGCAGCGTGGTGGGTCAGAATATTTTCCACCTGATCGAATACGGCCCCTTTAAGCTTTCCGCCGAGCTGGGTGGTCAGATGCTGTTTATCGAAAACGACAACGTACCCGGTATTATCGGTAAGGTGGGTTCCATACTCGGCGAGGTGAATATCAATATCAACCATATGTCTTCCGGCCGTGACGGTGACGCCAAAGAGGCCCTGAACGTGTTTAATGTGAACGGTCACCTGCAATCCGACCTGCATGTTAAGCTGGAAGAAGTAAACGGTATAAACCGGGTGGTTATCGCCGTGGTGGACAGTCATTGATACGCCTGAGAAGTCTTCCGGCCGGTGCGACCCTGGCGGTAACGGCGCCGGCCTTTCCGGCCGATGCGGAGAAGATTGACAAAGGCATCCGCTATCTGGAAGGCCTCGGTTACCGCGTGCGGCGAGGCGAAACCCTTACCGCCAGGGAGGGCTACCTGAGCGGCGACGATACGCTGCGTGCCGGTGAGCTCAATGCGTTTTTCGCCGATGAGGCCGTTGACGGCATTATCTGCGCCCGGGGCGGCTGGGGCACGCTGAGGCTTCTGGATAAGCTGGATTTTGAGCTGATCGCCCGCCGTCCCAAAATGATTTCGGGCTATTCCGACATTACTACCCTGCAACTGGCCCTGCTGGCAAAGGCCGGCCTGCCCTCTTTCTCCGGCCCCATGGTTGCCGTGGAGATGGCCGACGGCATCGAGGATTTTACCGCCCGCCATTTCTGGGAGCAGATAAATAATCGCAAGGAAAACTATACGCTCGACCTGGCCGCCCTGGAGGTAAAAACGGAAAGCGGGGGACGCGCGGAGGGGCCGTTGATCGGCGGCTGTCTCTCCCTGATCAGCCACCTGCTGGGCACGCCCTATATGCCGGATGTAACCGGCAGCATCTTTTTTATCGAGGATGTGGGCGAGGAGCCTTATAAAATGGATCGCTATCTGGCTCATCTGCGCCAGGCCGGGGTTTTTGAACGGATCAATGGGCTGATTATCGGTCAGTTTCTGGATTGTGAGGATGCCCGGCGTCCCGAACCCACCATACATGAAGTGCTTTACGAATATATCCGGGAATTGACCATTCCCGTTATTTACGATTTTCCCTATGGGCACGGCATGCGCAAGGTGAGCATGCCCATCGGCGCGCGCGCCACGCTGGATACAATCACCGGACATTTAGCCTTTGAAAATCCTTTCGGGGGAACATAATCCGGCTTTTTGAATAGATCGCTCTTTTTTTGTAAGATATCACAATCAATCTAAAAACTATAAGCCCATGCCAAACAACATAAAAGAACCCTTATTTCCCTTTGTTTCCGATGAACTCATCGCGGATGTTATTCAGGGTGACGCCCTGGACGCGCTAAAAAAAATGGAGCGTTCAAAATTTGACCTTATTATTACCTCGCCACCCTATAATATTGGAAAATCCTATGAAGTAAAAACATCCATTGAGGCCTATCTTAAAACCCAGCAAGAGATCATTGGCGAGCTTATCCGGGTTTTGTCGGACAGGGGCAGTATTTGCTGGCAGGTGGGAAATTATGTCAACAAGGGAGAGGTTTTTCCTCTCGATATCTATTATTATTCCATTTTTAAAAACCTGGGTTTAAAGTTACGCAACCGGATAATCTGGCACTTTGGACACGGCCTGCATGCCAGCAAGCGTTTTTCAGGACGGTATGAAACGATTTTATGGTTTACAAAGTCGGATGACTATATCTTTAATCTGGACAGCGTACGGATACCCTCAAAATATCCGGGAAAGCGTCATTTTAAGGGGCCCAACAAGGGTAAGCTTTCGGGGAACCCCCTGGGAAAAAACCCTTCCGATATTTGGGAGGTTGTTGTAAGGGACTGGGAGGAGGGGTTATGGGACATCCCCAATGTCAAGTCCAACCATCCGGAAAAGACCGGGCACCCCTGCCAATATCCCATTGAACTGGTGGAACGTTGTGTTCTGGCTCTGACCGATGAGGGAAGCTGGGTTTTGGACCCCTTTGCCGGAGTGGGTTCCACCATAATCGGCGCGTTGAAGAACAAGCGAAACGCCGTTGGTATCGACAAGGAAAAAGAGTACTGCGCTATTTCAAGATCGAGAATAGAAAAGCTGCGGGAAGGGCAATTGAAAATACGTCCCATTGGCAAACCGATCCATAAACCGAGCGGCAGGGAAAAAGTGGCCAAAACCCCGGAGGAATGGCGGCAACTTAAACTTACCGGTCTTGAGTAATGAAGATTACCCAAAAATACTCTCACCTGAATGGGGAAGAATATCTTCTGGTTCACCATCCCAAAATCTACGATGAAATAAAAGAAGTGATTGCATCCATAGACGGCGCTTCCCTGCGAAGTAAAATTAGCCGGGAAGTGCGCATGGAAGGAAAAAAACTTTACAGTCCCGTTGAACTGAATAAGGCTTTTAAGTCCTTATTCACGGCAAGAAACTGGCATGAAAGCCGCTACAATTACTATATCACCCTGGATCGCGAGCTTATGGAAAAAAGTATCGGATTAACTGCCGGGGAGCAAAAGGCGTTTTTAGAACAGCATGGACAAAGCAATCCCATATACAGCTATAATCAAACAGATTTTGTTAAGGATAAGATTGCCGTGGAGGTACAATTCGGCAAATATGCCTTTGTTGCCTATGATCTGTTTGTAAAACATATGTTGTTTTATTCCGGCGGCGTAATTAATCTGGGTATAGAGGTTTTACCCACCAAAAAGATGCAATCGCAGATGTCCAGCGGCATAGCCTATTTTGAGGGCGAAGTTTACAATGTAATGAGGCAGGGCCGGAATACGCCCCCGGTACCTTTACTTATTTTAGGTATTGAAGAATAGGCTTCCGCCTGTTTCATATCAATTTTTATCTTAATAAAGATTTATTTTATCACTAACCGGACGGTGCTTATGAAAAAGCGGTCTCTCCTCTTTATCATTTTATCTTTTGCTTTTATCTGGAACTCCTGCGGCGGGGAAAAGAAAAAGGAGGTATCTAAAATACAGTTTGCCGAATATGTCCGCGGCTATACGGGCGGGGTTATCTCCACCCACGCGGCGGTACGGGTGCGGTTGGCCAAAACGGTGGCCGGCGCGCAGGCGGGCAAAGAGGCCGATGCGGATTTGATAAACCTGAGCCCTCCGGCAAAGGGAAAGATAATATGGGAAGACGACGCTACCCTGATCTTTAAAGCCAAGGGTCCCCTGGACCCGGCCACGGAATATACCGCGCGTCTGGATATGGAAAAACTGTTTCCGGGGATCGATCCCTCTCTGAAAATATTTGAGTTCGGCTTTAAAACCCTCAAGCAAAATTATGATCTTACCATCCGGGGCATAAAGAATATTCCCGGGCAAAAAATGAACCGCGTTGCGCTGGAAGGACAGATACAAACGGCGGATGTTGCCCCGCCGGAGCAGGTAAGGAAGATGATCCGGGCCGAACAGGACGGCCGCGCCCTGGGAATAGAGTGGCAGGCGGATGCCCCCAATTCGCTCTATATGTTTACGGTAAAGGACATCAATCGCCGGGAAGGGCCTTCATTTGTCCGTCTCGCCATCGACGGGACGCCCATTGGCGTGGATGAGCGGGAATTTAAGGATATTGCCGTTCCCGCCCTCGATGATTTTTCCGTACTGTCTACCCGGGTGATCAGTAACGGGGAAAACTATATCTCCGTGCAATTCTCCGATCCGCCGGAAGAACGACAAAACCTGAAGGGCCTGGTGCGCTTGTCCAATACAAATAAAAGGCTGCGCCTGGTCATCAACGGGAATGAGCTTAGGATTTATCCGGCGGCCAAGCTCAGCGGCAGCGGCAAGCTGACCATCAGCCGGGCGCTGAAAAACCAGGCGGGCTTCCGTTTGAAAAAAGACTTTTCCACATCCCTGCTCTTTGAGCAAATCAAGCCCGGCGTGCGCTTTGTCGATAAAGAGAGCAGCAGGGCCATACTGCCCTCCTCCAACGGTCTGCTGCTGCCCTTTGAGGCAGTCTCTCTGCGGGCGGTGGATGTTACGGTTGTGCGTATTTTTGAAAACAACATTTTACAGTATCTGCAGGAAAATGACCTGGGGGAATCATCGGAAATCCGGCGCGTTGGCAGGCCGGTCATTCGTAAAACCATAGCCCTGAACAGCGGCGGTGTGTCCGCCTCGAATAGCTGGAAGCGCTTCTCGCTGAACCTGGAAGAGCTGATCTCCGCCGAGCCCGGCGCCATGTACCAGGTACGTATCGGCTTCCGCCGCAGCCAGGCCCTCTATCGTTGTGGCGAAGAGCCTGCGGAGGAGGTCTCTTCGGAGGAGTCCTTTGATCAGCCGGGAGAAGAAAGTTCGTTTTGGGATAATTATGAGTATTATTATGCTCCGGACTATAACTGGCGGGACAGGGATAATCCCTGCACATCTTCCTACTACGGCCGCCGGCGGGATGTGAGTAAAATTCTTTTCGCTTCCGATCTGGCCCTGATCGCCAAGCGCGGAGAAAACGGGCCCCTGACGGTATACGTGAGCAATATTCTCAATACCGACCCGGTAGGCGGAGCGGAGGTAGAAGTGTATGATTATCAGCGGCAATTACTGGGCCGGGGCCGTACCGACGCCGGGGGCATGGCCGAAATTGCCCTGGAACGGCAACCTTTTGTGGTGCTTGCCCGCCATAAGGCACAAACCGGCTATCTAAAAGTTAGCGACGGCGCGTCGCTGTCGCTGAGCAATTTTGATGTTTCCGGAACAAAGGTGAAAAAGGGGCTGAAGGGCTTTATCTATGGCGATCGGGGCGTGTGGCGTCCAGCGGATACTCTGCATATAGGTTTTATTCTGGAAGATAAAGCCAAAAGCCTGCCCGCCAATCATCCGGTGATCATGGAACTGTACAACCCGGAGAATCAGCTTATCCGGCGTAAGGTAAGCACCCGCCCCGTGGGCAACATCTACCGTTTTGATTTTGTCACCGCCGCGGAAGCCCCCACGGGACGATGGATGTTAAAAGCCCGCGTGGGGGGGACGGAATTTGTAAAGATTATCCGTATTGAAACTATTAAGCCCAACCGACTTAAAATAGACCTTAAGTTTAAGCGGGAACGTTTTACGGCGGAAGACCGTCAGGTAAGCGGCGATCTTAATGTGCGTTGGTTGAGCGGGGCCACCGCCCGCAATCTTAAGGTGGAGTATGATATGATGCTGAAAACGGCGGAAACCCGTTTTGAGGGGTTCCCGGGTTTTACCTTTGATGACCGCGCCAAAACCCTGTATGGTGAACGGGAGCAGGTCTATAGCGGCCGTCTGGATGGTAAGGGTCATGCCCGCGTTAATATCAGCCTCAGCCGTCCCAAAGATGCGCCGGGGGCGTTGACCCTTAAGTTGTTTGGCCGCGTTTATGAGGAAGGCGGTGATTTTAGCATCAGCAGTATGAGCATACCCTATTATCCCTTCTCCTCCTTTGTGGGGCTAAAAACACCGGAGGGCGACAAGCGGGGCATGTTGCTCACCGACAAGGATCATAACATCCTGATTGCCTCCGTGGATGGCCGGGGTCGTCCGCTGAGCCGGAAAAACCTAAAGGTGGAACTGTTTAAAGTAAACTGGCGCTGGTGGTGGGACAATAGCTATGACAACATCGCCAACTATGTGGCTTCGGGTTACCGGGAGCCCGTGGAAGAGGGAACGGTGAATACCCGGAACGGCAAGGGAACCTGGAAGCTGCGTGTCAATTATCCGCAATGGGGGCGCTATTATTTGCGTGTTACCGACCCGCGTTCAGGGCATTCCGCCGGAAAAATAATATATATGGACTGGCCGGGTTGGGCCGGTAAGGGAAAGCGGAATGAACTTAACGGCGCCACCATGCTGGACTTTTCCGCTGATAAAAAAGAATACACGGTTGGAGAAACGATAAAAATGGCCGTCCCCTCCACCGCCGGCAACCGTATTTTGGTCAGTCTGGAAACGGGCAGCAGGATTCTTGACTCCTACTGGGTTAAAACAGTTGAAGGGCAAACGCCGCTGGAAATTCCGGTTACGGCCGGGATGGCGCCCAATGTTTATGTTCACTTAAGCCTGATTCAACCGCACAGGCAGATAAAAAGGGATTTGCCCCTGCGTCTGTACGGAGTGCAATCCTTTAAAATTACAGACCCTTCTACCACGCTTAAGCCGCAAATCAGTCTGCCACAAAAGCTGGCGCCGGAGCAAAGTTATGATATCCGCGTTAGCGAAGCCTCGGGCAAGGCTATGGCTTATACCCTGGCCGTGGTGGATGAGGGACTGCTGGACATCACCCGTTTTAAAACGCCGGATCCCTGGTCCGGCTTTTATGCCCGGGAAGCGCTGGGGGTAAAAACCTGGGATGTATACGACCGGATTATCGGCTACTATGGCGGCCGCCTGGATAACCTGCTGGCCATCGGCGGAGATGGGGATATGGAAGCCGGTGAAGAGAAGAGGCGCAATCGCTTTAAGCCGGTGGTAAGATACCTGGGGCCCTTTTTTCTGGAAGCGGGCGAAACGGCCCGCCACCGGCTGAAGATGCCCCAGTATGTGGGCAGCGTTAAAACGATGCTCGTTGCCGCCGCCGACGGCGCCTATGGTAACGCGGAAGCTGTTACTCCGGTTACACAGCCGTTGATGATTTTGGCTACCCTGCCCAGGGTGGCCGGTCCGGGCGAGGAACTGGTACTGCCGGTAAACCTGTTTGCCATGGAAGAGAATATCGGCTCGGTACGCCTGAAGGTGGAAACATCGGGCGCGCTGAAACTAAAAGGCGCCGCGGGACAGACGGTGCGCTTTTCCACGACCGGCGATACGTTGGTAAATTTTACCCTGACGGCCCAAAAACGTGTAGGCGCGGCAAAAGTAAAAGTAACCGCGCGGGCCGGCGCCCTCAGAGCGGCTTATGATATCGATATGCGGATACTGCCGCGCAATGCGCAAACAACGCTGATTACGGAGAAGGTGCTGGCCGGCGGTGAAGGCTGGCAAACGGAGTACCGGCCTCTTGGGCTGGAAGGACGCAACCGGGCGGTTATGGAGTTCAGCATCATGCCGCCGCTGAATCTGGAACAGCGGCTCGGCTATCTTATCCGCTATCCGCACGGCTGTATTGAGCAAACCGTTTCGGCCGCCTTTGCCCAGCTTTGGCTTAACAGGCTTACCAACCTCACTCCCGGGCAGCAGGATGATATACAGTCTCATATCCGGCAGGCCATTCAAAACTTAAAGTCCTTCCAACTGGGTTCCGGTGGTTTCAGCTATTGGCCGGGGCAGGGCCGGGCCAACCTTTGGGGCAGTAGTTATGCCGGCCATTTTTTAATAGAGGCGCAAAACGCGGGCTATGCCCTACCCGATGGCATGCTTTTAAAGTGGAGCAGGTTTCAGCGCAAAAGGGCCGATAGCTGGCAGGGTGATGACCATGACAATGATCTGAACCAGGCCTACCGTCTGTATACCCTGGCTCTGGCGGCAAAACCGGCTTTGGGCGCCATGAACCGTATGAAGGAAGAAAAGTCGCTTAACAACGGCGCGGCCTGGCGGCTGGCCCTGGCCTATGCCCTGGCCGGTTACACGGACCAGGCGGCCAGGATTGTGGAAAACCGTTCGCCCGCGGCGGAAGAGGACGATGACTATCGCTTTACCTATGGTTCCCCCCAGCGTGATCAGGCCATGATTCTGGAGACACTTGTGGCCCTGGGACGAAAAAAAGAGGCCTTCGGGGTGATGCGCGAACTGGCGGCGAAAATGTCCGACGCCGGGAACTATATGAGTACCCAAACCACGGCCTACACGCTTGTCGCCCTGGGGGGATTTGCCCAAAAATTTCCACCGGAAAAGGGCATAACCGTAACGGCCGGGGTCAATGGTAAAAACCATGAGCTGCGGAACCGGGACTTTATCAGCACTCTGGAACTGGAACAGCCCGATCGCAAGGCCGCTCTGAATATACGCAACGAAGGCAACACTCCCGTTTTTGCCCGTCTTCTGCGGAGCGGTATTCCCCTGGAGGGTCGGGAGGAATCTCGGGAGCGCAATATAAAAATGGAGGTGCGCTACCTGGACGCGCGCGGAAAAACGGTTGACGTCGGTCGCCTAAAACAGGGCACCACTTTTAGCGCGGAGGTTACCGTGCGTCATACGGGTTTGCGCAATGAGTATACCAACCTGGCGCTGACCCAGATATTTCCCTCGGGGTGGGAGATTATCAACACCCGCCTAGACGGTTCCGGAGGGGAACAGCCTGGCGGGCTGCGCTACCGTGATATACGCGACGACCGGGTAATGGACTATTTTGATCTGAAGCCGGGCGGCACGATCACCCTGAAGGTGATGTTGAACGCCGCATACCGGGGCCGTTATTATCTGCCCGGCGTTCATGTGGAGGCCATGTATGATCCCTCGGTGATTGCCGTTAAAAAAGGCCGCCGGGTGGAGGTTATCAGCGATAAATGAGCGCCCATCCATCCCGTGTCCGCATAGTGCCGGGCAGCAGGGCCTGGTCTGTTTTTCTTGCCGCCGCCGCGCTGTTTTTATTGGCGGTGCTGGGGGCGCCGGTACCGCGTCCCCTGTTTGACGCGCCGTATTCCACCACCCTCCGCGCCGCTGATGGCAGCCTGTTGGGGGCCGCGCTGGCCGGAGATGAACAGTGGCGTTTTCCCGCCTCCGATTCCCTGCCGGGCCGCTTTGTCACGGCCATTCGCCTGTTTGAGGACGAATACTTTTATTATCATCCGGGGATAAATCCCGTTTCTCTTTTCCGGGCCGCGCGGCAAAATATGCGCGCGGGTAAGATTGTTTCCGGAGGCAGCACCATCACCATGCAACTGGTGCGCATGGCTTATGGCCATCCTCCGCGTACCTATCTTCAAAAATTCCGGGAAATGCTGGCCGCGCTCAAGCTGGAACTGCTGTACAGTAAGGAAGAGATTTTAACCCTCTATATCGATCACGCGCCGTTTGGCGGCAACATTGTCGGTATAAAAGCCGCCGCCTGGCGTTATTTCGGTCGCGACCCGCAACAACTTTCCTGGGCGGAGGCAGCCTTTTTGGCCATACTGCCCAATCAGCCGTCCATGGGTTTTTCCGCCGCCCAAAAGGAGTATCTTTTAAGAAAACGTAACCGTTTGCTGAAAAAACTGGCCCGCCGGGGTTACATAAGCAACGAGAATATGAACCTGGCGCGTGGCGAGCCCCTGCCTGAGCGCCGGGTGGCCATACCCCGCAAGGCCACGCACCTTCTGTACCGGGCCATAAACGAAGGACACCGGGGAGAGACGATCCGCTCCACGCTGGAGCGCCGCCTGCAGGAGTGGGCCACGCGTCGCCTGAACCGTTACAGCCGCAAGATGGCCGCCAATCAGGTACATAACGCCGCCGCTCTTATTTTGGATATTGCCACGGGGCATACCCTGGCCTATGTGGGTAACGCCCGCGCGGGGGATGAACATGCGGCCCAGGTGGATGTGATCACCGCTCGGCGCAGTCCGGGCAGTCTGCTAAAACCGGTTCTTTATGCCGCCGCCCTGGATGAGGGGCTTATCCTGCCCCGGCAGCTATTGCCGGATATTCCCGTTATTTACCAGGGCTTTGCCCCTAAAAATTTTGACCGTCGCTACCGGGGGGCGGTGCCGGCGGATCAGGCGCTGGCCGGCAGTCTGAATGTTCCTTTTGTCCACCTGCTGCGCGCCTACGGCTACGAAAAGCTCCATCGGAAATTACGCAACATGGGTATGCGCAGCCTGAGCAGGCCTGCCGCCCATTATGGTCTGTCACTTATTTTAGGAGGCGCGGAGACGTCACTGTGGGAGCTGAGCGCCGTTTATGCCGGCATGGCCCGCAGCTATCTGAACTATGCGCGGCGGCCCTTAAACCGGGGCTACAGTCCGGCGGATTATCACCCCAATATCTATGTGAAAGGGGAGGAGCCCGGCAGGCAGACCGAGCCGGGCCCTAACGCTTTGTTGCGCGCGCCTTCCATAGGTTTTGCCTTGCGGGCCATGCAGATGTTGCGCCGTCCCCGGGAAGAGAGCGGCTGGGAACAGTTTGGTTCTTCCCGTTCAATTGCCTGGAAAACGGGCACCAGCATCGGGTTCCGCGACGCCTGGGCCATGGGCATGAACGAGCGTTATCTGGTAGCGGTATGGCTGGGCAACGCCGACGGCGAGGGGCGGCCGGGTCTGACAGGTATTCAGGCGGCCGCTCCGTTGATGTTTGACCTGTTCGGCTTACTGGAGGGCGGGGCCCGGTTTGATGAAAGCTTGGGCAGTCCGGTTCGGGTGTGCGCCCGCAGCGGAATGCACCCCTCTGAAAACTGCCCGCAAACGGTGTGGATGGATTTGCCGGATTATCTGCGGGAGGGCCCTGTGTGTCCCTATCACCGGCTTTTACATCTCAATGCCGATTCCAGCGCCCGGGTAAACAGCTCATGCTATCCGGTACGTAAAATGAAAACCGTATCCTGGTTTATTCTGCCGCCGGTGATGGCGCGTTATTACCGCGCCCGTCACACTGCTTACCGGGAGCCGCCCCCCTTTCTGGCTTCCTGCCGGCAGGAGCCCGACGGCAGACCCATGGCTCTGGTTTATCCACGCCGGTTTACCCGCATTTATATTCCGCTGGAACAGGACGGCCGTCCGGGGCGGGCCGTTTTTGAAGCAGCCCATCGGCAGGGCGAAGCTGTGATCTATTGGCACCTGGATGAGGAGTACCTCGGCTATACCCGTCGTCCGCATAAAATGGCCCTCTCGGCGGAAAAAGGGCCTCACCGGCTGACATTGATTGACGACAGCGGCCATGAACTG
>JALXBH010000223.1 GCA_026991535.1 Calditrichia bacterium
GGGGTCTTCAATCCGGTGAAATACTGCAGATTCGCATTGAGGAAAGCGGCGTGGAAGATGTGGCGGATGATATTCAAAATGAGATTCTGGCCACCAGCCAGTTGCCGGTGGGGCTATACCAGCTATTATTGCGGGTTAACTATACGCCGGAAGGCGGCCAACCCCAGGAGATACAAACAGAGCGCTCCTTTGCCATACAAAACCCCACGCTGATCAATTTGGTTTCACCGGGTTTTCCTTTAAACAGTGGCGGTGTTTATAAGGTATATACCAATAATCCCATCTTTCAATGGAACGGAAACAGCGGGGATTACCAACTGCTTGTTTTCAAAAAACAGGAAGAGTTGAGCACCATAGACGATATCCTGAACTCCGTGCCCATTTATGAATCGCCCCGTCTGCAAAATCTGGCGGTGCAATATCCGGTTGCCGGAGCCTATCCCCTGCAGTTTGGCGAAACCTATGTATGGCTGGTTAAGTCCTTTATTCAAACATCCTCGGGTGAAAACGAAGTGATCAGCGAGGTGTGGGAATTTACCTATGTAGACCCGGCCAAGGTTGAAACCTCCACTAATATTGCCAAGGAAGAGTTTGAAGACCTTCTGCGGCAGTTGCTGGGCGACAACGCGGAAGACCTTATCCGTAACCTTAGTAACTACAACATGAAGTCGGTTCGTGTAAACGGCTCGGTGATTACCGTGGAAGAGCTGTATAATTTGCTGGAAAAATACCGGGATAAGTCACACACGATCACAGATTTAATTTTGCGTTAAGGAGTTGTTATGAAAAAGAAACCATTAAAAATGCTTTTGCTTATTTCTCTTATAGGCGTGGCCTTTGCCCTGCAGGCCAAGCCCGTGGCCATTGTTATAAAGGCCAAGGGCCAGGTGACGGTAAAAAATAAAACAACGGGAAAATCCGTTAAGGCGCGCCGCGGCACGCGTTTAAGCGACGGCGATAAAATAACCACCGGTAAAAAAGGCCGCGTGGCCATAAAGTTTATCGATGATAACAGTTTGCTGCGTATCCGTCCCAACTCCAACTGTCAGATCAGTGCCAAAAAGGAAAAAAGCTCCGTGGCCAAGAATATCTTTGTGGAGTTCGGTTCTATATTTGCCAGTATTACAAAACAACGCAGTCGTTTTCGCGTAACCACGCCCACATCCGTGGCTTCCGTTAAGGGCACCCGCTTCTGGACGGTGCAGGAATTTAAGGGAAAAACCATGTATTTTGGAGAAGAAGGCGTTGTGGAATTGGCCAACGATTCCGGCGTGGCCCTGTTGCATAGCGGTGAAACCGGTATCGTTACTTCCAAAAACAGTAAACCGCTGGTGCGCAAAACCAAGGCGGGAGAAAAACCGGGATTTAAGGAAGATGGCGACGCGCCCGATGAGTTTGAAATGGAGTTTGAAGACGCCGAGGGTAACCGTAAGGTGTTGAAATTTAAGGTGAAAAAATCCGAATAATATCCCCGGGGGGTAGAAATGCGATTAAAGTTTGTTAAAAGCGCGGGAATGATAGTTCTCTTTCTGGCCACGTTAGTGTTTGCCGGAGAGCCCATGTTCCTGCATAATAGTATTCAATCCGTTGTGATCGGTGAAAAAGCGCACATTGAGTTTAACCTGGTTTCCTTTGATCAGGATGTTTACGAGGCGCGTCTTTTTTACCGGGAAAAAGGCGAAATGGACTATCAGTCCGTGGTCATGCGCCAGGAAGGGTACAACCTGAGCACCGATATCAACACGCAAAAGCTGCAACCCGGAAGGGTAGAGTACTATTTGGCCATGCAATCCTACAGCGGCGAGGTTTATTTCTATCCGGCCGTGGAACCGGAACAGAATCCGTTCAATTTTGAGCTGATTGCCGGTGAAAGCGGCGGCTACAATCAGGCTGGGGCCGAAATTTTGATTCTAAGCCCGGAACCGGCGGATGTGGTGCCGCAGGATGAACTGTTGATTGCCGTCTCCGTTCCTGATGAAAATCTGGATATAGACGCGGCGCGGACACGTTTTTTGATTGATGGCGTCAATGTATCGCAACTCTTGGAAAGGGATGGCGACCTCTATATGTTGGTGCCGCGGCGCATGCGCACGGGTAATCACAACGTGGAGTTTAAAATATTTGACAGTTCGGGCAATCTGTTGGGCAAAAAAGAGTGGTCATTCCGCGTGAGTTCCAGTATTGCCACTGAAGCAGCTTTTTCTTCCCGGACAAATATCTATTTTGATAACCGCTTTCAGGATATTGCCAGGGTTCAGGATAATTATATTCGCGCCGGAGTAAACTTTGAGGGCTCCTATAAGGATCTGGATATCGGCTTGCGCCTGCAATATAACTCTACGCCCGGGTACAGTGCCCAAAACGCCACACGCTACTCGGCCCTGATGGCCTATAACTTTTCTTCCCGTACCCGTATGTACCTTAAAGGCGGGGATTTTTCCGGCAACTACGATCCGCTTACCTTTTGGAACCGTCGTGTGCTGGGTTTTTCAGGCGGCTTAAAAAGTGCCTGGTTTGATCTGGACGTCAGCATGGGAACCACCGCATCGGCTGTGGAAGGTCAGGCGACCATAACGGGCGGAGATACCACCATCACCCGCTACGGCACATTTAAAGAAACTTTTTTATCGGTACGCCCCGTTTTTAATTTTGGTCGTTATGTCAGCTGGGGGTTAAATCTGATCAATGGCAAGGAAGACCCCGGCTCCATTGTATATGGGGCTAATCCCCGGGAATCCCTGGTTATGGGTACCTCGCTAAGCCTGAATCTTGATAATAACCGTATCCGCGTTAAAAGCAGTATGCAGGCCAGTATCGCCAATAAGAATGCCCGTGGTAAAGTGGATTTTGATACCCTGGCCAAACAATACGATTTACCGGCCTCGGCCAGGTCTATGGCGGACCTGTTAGAGTCCAGCGGTTTGTTGACCCTCTCCCAGGGGCTGGCGCCGATTCCCAGTCTGGCCATGCAGGTGGATGCCTATTTCAGCTATTTTAATCACCTCTTGCGTTTGTCCTATAAATCCATAGACGCCGATTATACCACGCCGGGTAATCCGTATCTGCTAAAGGGATTACGTGGCTTTTATGCCTCGGACAATGTACGGCTGATAAACAATCAGGTTTTTCTGAATCTCTATTTTAACTCCTATACGGACAATCTTTCCCAAAAAGACGCGGAAACCGCCAATCAGGATTTCGGGGCGACGCTTTCTTATTTCCCCAATTCCAACCTGCCCAGCCTGACGCTGAGTTTTGGCAATCAAAACCGCAGCAACAGCGCGGATACCACCAACAGCGCCCTCTATCCGGAAGATAATACGACACAACGCATAGGGGTTTCCTCCAGTTATTCCTTTGAAACAGGTGCCCTGGGCAATACCGCCACGCTCAGCTTCTCCAATTTTGTACGTGACGACAAAATTTCCCTGAACAACCGCTCCTCTTTTAACGTGATAAGCCTCGGCTTGCGTAACAGCTATCCCTTTCCGCTGGTTACCCGCTTTGGCTACAGTCAGACGAAGAGTGAATTTGGCGCGGGCAGCACGGCCACCATCCAGAATATCACCCGTTTTGACGGAGGTGTGGAGTATCAGTTCAAAGGTGTGGCCCGGAGCATGGACATTAAGCCCTTTGCCAATGTCATCTTTCAGCAAATCAGCGGCGGTGTTCAGGACTATAACCGCCTGAACTATTCGGCCGGTATATATGCCCGTTCGGAAAAGATGGGAGCCCTCTCGCTTCGCCTTGATTATATTGACTATAGCGATCTGGCGGGGGTGGACTGGAAAGATACCATTGTAAACGCCCGGTATGATTTAACTTTTTAGGTCTCTATGGAAAAATCCAAAAAAATGCCCGAATGGCTGATTGTTCTCGGGATAAGTATTGTTTCGGTGTTGGCGGCCCTCATGATGGCGAATACCACTTCTTTTCAGACCCTGGAGCTAAAATCCCTTGATATGCGCTTCGGGCTGCGCGGCCCGTTATCGGTTGAGGATAATCCCATTGTTATCCTTAAAATAGATGATCAGTCCGATGAGTCCACCCCCCATCGCTGGCCCTGGCCCCGTTCTTACTTTGCCCATGTTTTACGCAATTTAAACGAGGCCGGCGTTAAGGCGATCGGCGTGGACGTTATATTTGATCAACCGGACAAATATGGCGCCAGGGAAGACGATCAACTCCGGGAGGTTCTGAAGG
>JALXBH010000224.1 GCA_026991535.1 Calditrichia bacterium
TTCCTCAATGCGTACATCCAGATCACCGAGAGCCCCGCCGTCCACGATCATGCGTTGATTGCCCAACACACGGTTCCGGTGCCTGGCGATTATATCCACCAGATTCTGTGTTTTTAGTGGCGGTTGCATGCGCTGCCCGCCGCTTGCCGGGTGTACATCCCTGACGGCCTCCCGCATCGTGCGCGTGAAATCCACTTTACCGTTTTCATCGGGCGATGTGTGCTCCACCCGTTGTGTGTTTGCGGAAGGACTGCTCTCCTTAAAGGCGTTTCCGCTATTCTCTCCACTGCCGTTTTTAGGAGCATCCGCGTTTTTTTCCGCCGCTGCCGTCACCTGTGCCTGCCGGCTCTCGCTTGTCCGCGACGGGGCGACACGCACGTTTTCCCTGTGAGAAGCGCTTATCCGGGCCTCATCCGGATTTAACGGACGCGCGCTATTTTTATCCGGCGTCAGCTTCGTGTTTTTTTCCGTCAACTCATCCCCGGATACATCCGTTTTTTGCTGGGACGCTGCTACCGTAGCCCCGGCTTTCGCTGAAACGATCTTTTTAACAGCCTTCTCCTTTACAGGGGTAGGAGCCGATGACGTTTTTTCCGCGGCCCCGCCGTTTTTCACCTCTTCTCCGGTGGAAAGGCGCACCTGCTCCGCTCTTGTATCCGTCCGCTCACGGGCTGTACCGGCGGTTTCCGGCCGGGTGGAGCCCTTTTTTACTGGAACTTCCGTCTTCCGCGCGCCTAATGCGCCTTTATCACTCAACGGAGTCCTGTTTTTCACACTTTCACCGGGGAACTCTTTGGGCCCCTCTTTCAGGGCCACCTTTTCACCGGGGCCGCCCTTCTCCGCGGGGGCCTCTTCCCGGAACTGTTGTTCCGCTGCCGGTGTAGCCTTTCGCCCGGCCGCCGCCGGGGGTTCCTGTTTCTTTAATATCTTTTTTTGTTCCGGCATTGGCCTTATTTCCGCCTTAAGGGAAGATCGTATCTTCTTATCCGTCTTAAACTCATCCGCAACACCAACTTCCGTTTTAGACATCAATCTTTCCCGTCCCGGGACGGTTGTATTCTTTTCCCCGGAAGAGGCCGCCGCACCTTTAACAGGTATACCGATTTCGACCTTAAGCCCATTTTCTGTCGCCGGAGCAGAGGAGATCGGTGTCCCGGTCGTTTCTTTTTGCAGCGACGCCGGGGCCCGGCCGGCCTTATCCGGGACGGAGGCCGATTGACCTTTTTTTACAGCTAAAGGCGCCGAAGGCGAAACCCCGGCCTTTACAGGCGTAGTCGCTCCCTTCAACTCCCTGCCTGTCACCAAAGCGGAAGGGCTCGGTGTCCCGGTCGTTTCTTTTTGCAGCGGCACCGGGGCCCGGCCGGCCTTTTCCGGGACGGAGTCCGATTGACCTTTTTTTACAGCTAAAGGCGCCGAAGTAGAAACCCCTGCCTTTACGGACTGTTTGCCTTCTCCCTTTCCTGCTTTTTGCCGGGAGGCCACTTCTTCCGCCCCTTGCATATTTTCCTTAAAGGATATTTTCAATTTTAAAGGCCCGGCATCGTTATCCCCTATCGGCCTAAAGTATTTTCGCAACATCTGTTTAAGGGCCGGTTTCATTCGGTTCAGTGAAGAGCGGAAAGCGGGTGGCGCCATCAGACGAATCACATCACCGCTTTTTTCCATACGAATAACTCCCTCTGTTCCCTTTTCCATCATTGTGAATGATGTTGAGACACCCTTACCGCCGGTGGCACTCCCGGGCTTTTGACCGGCCAGGGCCGATTCCAGCGCCTTAACCATAGCGTACAGCATCTTCCTGTTATCGGAACTCAAAGGTTTCATATCCGCCCCGGAAGAGGCACTATCCCGGATAAATTGTTTCAGGGACCCGGGGACATTGGCCGCCACAAACGTTGCTCCCGTTTCCATAACGGCGTTACCGGCCTGTTTGCGCGGGTTCTTTTTTATAAGAGATTTTTTTAAAGCGCCGGAGGCGGAACTTAAATCAGGTGCTTTATCCCCGGCGGATGTGACCAATGCCCCGGAATGTCCTTTAATCTTAAAATGAGCAATCTGCCGCGTACCACCCGGCGCTTCACTCTGTTTTTTTTCAGAGGTTGCACTGTTTTGTATAAGACGGGCAAAGGCTTGTCCCTTTTTCCTGGGACTGTTTTTAGGCTGCAAGGCCTGAGCCTTCCCCCCCCCGGCCGGTTTAAGCATCTCACCGATGTTTAGATTCTTCATAGGCTTACCTTTGCGTAATAAAATTTTTCGTCAATGCCGCCGCCCGTTTTTCATTAATGGCCAGCAGTATGTTTTGTTTAAAACGGTTACCCGTATGCCTGTATATCAACAGGATGGTGGCGTCATCCAGATTTTTCAGAATAGGCGCGATTTGGTTGACCTTCATTTTGGAAAAGGTTTTAGCCATCACTTTCGCCTGTTCTTCCTTGTCGATCTCGGCCTGTTTTTCCAGGGCCAGCTTTTCGGCCATGGCCTTGGCTCTTTGGGCTTCCAACTCACTGTTTTTGGTGATGTTGGTCAGGCTGTCCATCTTTTGATCGCGGCGGGCAATCTCCTTTTGGTAGTTTTCCAGCATCAGGCGCAAACTGTCCGCCTCGGAGAGGGGAAGCTCCAGCGTAAAGGTAGAGTCATGCGCGGCTATTTCCGCAAAGGCCTTTTGCTGCTCCTCCTTAAGATACTTTACCGCCTGGTAAAACATTCCCACGCTCAGCATGAGTCCGATAAAAAAGACAAACAAACCTTTCATCGCTCTTACACGGTTTCCTTATTTAATTGCCGGCGTAAGGCCACTTCGTTTTCAAACAGGGCCAGTTTTTTGTTGAGCTCTTTTTTAAACTCCAGATACTTTTTTTCCTTAAGCAGTTCTATGGATTTTCTCTCCTGTACTTTTTGCACAAGCTCCTTGCGCCTGGCGTCGGTTTCCTTCCGGGCTTCGCGAATTTTACCATGCTGCCGCGAAATCTGATTGTTTTTTTGCCGCAGATAGTCATGAAACATCTGTGTCAGGGTCAGGTCAACCGTATCGCTGGCATCATGCCGGGACATCAACTCCGTTTTCTCGAATTCCAGTAATTCCAGTTCCTTTTCCTTTTCAACAAGAACCATTTCCGCCATGTGCACCTCCAGTGCTTTTTCATTTTCAAGATGTTTGCGTATCTCCAGCAAACGTTGCATTTTAAAATTAAAACGGGCCACCCTACGCTCCGGCGCTTATTTTCCTCAATTGTTCCATCATCCCCAGGTAGGGGCTGCCGTCTTCAATATCCTGCCGCAAAAAACGGTTGATATTTTCTATATTGTCCATGGCGGCGTCAATCTGTTTATTGGTTCCCCGGGTATAGGCGCCGATATTGATAAGGTCTTCGGATTCCCTGTATACCGCCATCTGGCTTAAAACCTTTTGGGCCAGTTTTTTATGCTCATCGGATATAACATCCCCCTTTACGCGGCTTACACTCTCCAGAACATCAACGGCGGGAAAGTGCCCCTGCGTGGCTAATCGGCGCGAAAGCACAATATGTCCGTCCAATATGGAACGCGCCGCGTCGGCGATGGGCTCGTCCATATCATCGCCATCCACCAAAACCGTGTAAAGGCCGGTAATGCTGCCCCGGTCACTGGTTCCGGCCCGTTCCAGCAGGCGCGGCAACAGCGCAAACACCGATGGCGTATAACCTTTGGAAGCCGGAGGCTCACCGATTGCCAGCCCTATTTCACGCTGGGCCATGGCTACCCGTGTTAAAGAATCCATCATCAGCAGCACATTTTTTCCCTGATCGCGGAAATACTCGGCCAGGGTAGTTGCCGCCAGGGCGCACTTAATGCGGATGGTAGCCGCCTGGTCGGACGTAGCTACAACCACGACCGAACGTTTCAAACCTTCCTCGCCCAGATCGCGTTCAATAAACTCCCGCACTTCGCGTCCCCGCTCACCGATCAGGGCAATCACATTAACATCGGCGTCGGTGTTTTTTGCCATCATTCCCAGCAGAACGCTCTTACCCACACCGCTGCCGGCAAAGATACCCGCTCGTTGTCCCTTGCCCAGGGTAATCAGACCGTCAATGGAGCGGATTCCCGTCTCCAGCCGCTCGCTGATCCTGCGACGACGCAGGGGATTCGGCGGGCTGTTATAAACATGACGATAATGTTTCGTCAGCAGCGGCCCGCGATCATCCAGCGGATGGCCCAACCCATCCAGAACGCGACCCAACACGGAGTCGCCCACCGCCACCCGCAGGGGTTCCGGCTGGATGCGTACACGGCTGCCGGGCGCTATGCCAATGGTTTCCCCGAGGGGCATCAACAACAGATTCTTGCCCCGGAAACCAACAATTTCCGAACGGATGGATGCGCCGTTACCGGGCAGTATCTCGCAGATATCCCCCAACGTGCCGGTTTTGGAGGAAGCCTCGATTACCAGACCGGTAGCCCGTGTGACTTTACCATCCACCAAAATAGGGTCCAGATGTGCCACACGGTTGGCATATTGTTCAAATCGCTCGGCCAGGGCGCTCATTTCTTTTCCTCCCCCGATAGACCGGCATCCAGTTTTTGCAGATGGTTTTCAAAACGTCCATCCACAACATAATCCTCCGTTTGTACGAAGGCCTCTCCCGGTTTCAGACCGGGGTCCGGGGTTATATTGACCCGCGCGTCATCACGCAAATTCAGTTGTTCTTTGAGCTCCCGCCCCCCTATCACATCCAATTGGTCGGGATTCACTTCAATCCAAACATTGTTTTGATCCACCACCTGCCGCAGCATTAGACGCAGGCGATCCATCAGGGCCCGGTCGGCTTCTTTCTTTTCTTCCAGCCTGCTTTGTATCACAGCCATGGCCATTTCCCGTGCCAGCATCATCAGAGGGCGTTCCAGATTTTCCAGCGTTTCACGGAAGTGTTCTTCCTGTTGTTTCATCTCCAGCTTTACCGCCTCTATTCTGTTTAGCACGTCCTGCATGGTGCGATGCTTGCCTTCATCATAACCGGCCTTAAAAGACTCTTCCCGGGCGTTTTGCAATTCCACCTCCATCAGATGGAGGCGATCCTCGAGTTGTTTTATCTTGCGGGCGTCATCGATAATCTGTTGCGGGCTTTTATTCAGGGCTTCGTTCTTAATATCCTTATCAAAGGGCCTGCCCGGGTAGACATTATGATCTTTTACTCCCTTGAGCTTGCGCCCCAGCTTTATTACGGTTTGGCTCATTTTAGATCAGTTCCTCTTCTTCGCCACGCGTAAGTTGAATCTCACCGGACTCTTCCAAACGACGGGCCACATCAAGGATATCCTTTTGAGCATTTTCAACTTCCTTAAGCCGCACGGGGCCCATGTAGTCCAGCTCTTCCTTCAGCATGGCCGCGGCCCGTTCGGACATATTATCAAAAATTTTCTGCCGCAGATCCGGTGTTGTAGCCTTGAGGGCCAAAGCCAGGGTATTGGAGTTAACCTCTTTCAGAATCATCTGGATGGTTGCCGCCGGCAAGGTGATCAGATCCTCAAAAATAAACATGAGGTCGTTAATTTCATTGGCCAGATCGGCGTCGCGCTCACGCAGGTTGGTAAGAATATTCTTTTCAGCGGTACGGCTGACCGAGTTAAGGATTTCTGCCACGGTATCAACACCGCCGGTTTTGCTCAGGCCGCCGCCAAAGATGCTGCCCATCTGTTCACGCAGAACATCCTCGATGTCTTCAATCAACTCGGGCGAGGTTTTTTCCATAGTGGCTACACGATAGGCGATTTCGTACTGGTATTCTTCCGGCAATTCGGAAAGGATGCTGGCCGCCTGGGTTGGTTTAAGGTTGGCCAGAATCAGGGCAGCCGTTTGCGGATGTTCATTCTGCAAAAAGTTAAGCAGTTGTTTATCATCCACCGTCTGTAACAGATAAAAGGCGCTTACTTCCGTGGCCGCTTCCACCCGTTTTAGTATCTCTTCCGCTTTTTTCATTCCATAGGCTTTTTCCAGCGCCTCCCGGGCATAATGCAAACCGCCCTGAATGATGTACTGATTGGCCTGCATCATCTGATAAAATTCTTCTATGGTGCTGGTTAATACATCCACGGGCACATTATTTAGCTTGGCGATTTCTATGGAAATTTTCTCGCCTTCCTTTTCCGTAAAATTACGCATGATTTCGCCAGCTATTTCCGGGCCAAAGGCGATCATCATCAAGGCGATTTTTTGAATGGGCCGTAAGGATACCTCGGCAATTTCCTTTTTAGGCTCCTGTGTGGCCAATGCTGTCTCTTCGGGCATAACGTACTATCCTTTTTGAGTTAACCAGGCGCGCATAAGCGAGGTGGCCTGATCCGGGTTTTCCTTGGCAAAGGTTATAACTTCAGTGGTCATTTTATCACTGGCTTTCATCCGCGCGCGGGCTTCGGGACTCAGTTTGGAGATAAAGGCGTTCTCATCCATTTCTTCTTCATCCTCCAGGCCGCTGCTTAAGCGTTCCGCTTTTGTTTTTTCCATAAGTGCCTTCTGTTGTATTTCGATGGGCAACAAAATTTTACTGGTGGCCTCGCTGTTCATTAAGCCCTTGATAAGATTGAAGGCCATAAACAATCCTATGCCCACCAAAATATAGGTAAGCAGTTGCTTCCACAGATCCGGGGATTTAAAAATATCCAGCAGGCTGTCTTCATAAACGGGCTGTTCGGCAAAGGGCATATTAACCACCGTCACCCGGTCGCCGCGCTGTTCGTTAAAACCAATGGCGTTTTTAACCAGAGCCGTCAGCTTATCAATATCCTCCTGGGTGCGCGGCTGGTATTCCTTTACCTCGTCGCCGTTGGCATCGGTGGTGGTTTTGAATTCACCGTTTACCAGAACGGACACGGTGAGACGCTTTATATTGCCCGTTCCCGTCACTATGTTTTCCACTACCTTACTGAATTCATAATTGGTGGTGCTGTTTTCAGCCGTGGCCAGGGAGGAATCCGTATTGTCGTGGGTAGACTCATTGATGATTTCCTCGCTGACGACGGTTACATCATCGGGATCAATATCCTGGATGGTTTTGCTGACCTGATCAAAGTTAAGTTCGGCGCCCACCTGAACCTTTACGTTGCCATAACCCACATAGGCTTCCAGTATGCTGCGTACCTTCTTGTTCAGCTCGTTTTCCACATTTTTTGTGAGTTCCCACTGCGTGCCGGACTGCCCCAGACTATTCTCATTGTCTCCGTTATAGAGCAAATTTCCCCGGGAATCGACAACCGTTACATCCTCGGGGGCAATATTTTCCACACTATGTGCCACCATCTGGGGGATGCTCATCAACTGTTTTTCGGAAACGCCGCTCCTGGATAAAATCAGGGTTACACTGGCCGAGCCCTTGCGATCCTGTTCAAACAAGCGCCGGTCGGGAATATTCAAATGCACGCGGGAGCCCTTAACCCAGGTCATCATATTTATGGTTTTTTCCAGTTCCCCTTCCAGGGCGCGCAGGGTTTTAATGCGCATCATGGTGGTCGTTTCACCGATATTATTTTTTTCGGGATCAAAAATATCATCCCAGCCCTGAGGCTGGTTGGCGCCGCCGCCCATGTTGTGGAAACGTATGCGTAACTCATCCACCATATCCTGCTGCACATAGATGGTGGTGCCGCCGGTTTCCAGACGGTATTTTATTTTATCGTTCGAGAGTTCGGTAACCACCTCCGAGGCATCTTGTGGGTCCATATTGGCAAACAGCAGTTCATATTCCGTGCGATTGGCCCACATAAGCATGGCCACAACGGCGGACAGAAAAACCAGGGCAATCCCGGTTACCATAATCCGCTGCCTGGGCGTAAACTGCATTACAAATTGTGTAAGTTGTGCAACGAGCTGATTCATTGAGCATTCCTGTTTAGATTTATACCGACATCCGTTCTACTTCTTTAAACGACTCCAATAGCTTATTGCGAATCTCAACCATAAGCTTAAAGCTTAAGCCGGACTCTTCCAGGGCGGCCATAGCTTCCTGGAGATTATCCGAGCGTCCCTGAATAACATCCTGTGAAATTTTCGCGGCTTCCCTGGCCTGGTCGTTTACCGAATTGATGAAATCCGATATGGTATCGCCGAAATCCTGTTTCTTTTCTTTATTGGCTTCGGGCCGGGTTTGGTTTGTTTGGGCCAGTAGTTCCCGCAGGTTTACCGAGCCCAGTTGATTTACAGCAGACATAGTTTATCCTTTCACATCCAATAACATGCCGGAATGTATGTTTTTAGGGGCGCCTCTTCCGCCGTACAGCGATTGCCGGTTGGTATGCGGATCGCCAAAAAAGGCTTCGAGGGTTTTCAGTTCCCGGGCGCTCAGCACCCCGCGCAGGGAAATCGTCCCCGCAACCTTCTTTTCCGGGGTTTGCGTCTTATCAATTTTCCTGGCCTGCTCAGCCGGGGCGGACTGTACCTTTGTCCCCTGCCGGGCATAGCTTTCCGCGCCGTATAAATCCGATATTCCCCCAGATATTCTCATCGCTAGATCTCCAAAGATTTTTTGGCGATATTCTTGGCGGCCTGCATAACGCTCACATTGGCTTCATAAATGCGTGTGGCGGATATCATATCCACCATTTCCTCAACCACATTGATATCGGGTTTTTCCACATAACCGTCCTTGTCGGCCAAGGGGTTGTTCGGTTCATAGACGCGCAGGGTGCTGTCCTGTTCTACAACACGGAAGCCGTCCGTGCCGCCCTTTAGACCTGCCAGGCGCCGGTCTACGGTGTTAAAATGCCCCTGATCCGTTTTTTTCATTTTTAATGACAAACGATCGCTAAAATTCTTATTTGTCGCCGAGTTCTTGCCTTCAGAGACCAACACCTGTCTTTTATAGATTCTCCCCTTCTTATCGGCAACCCGGTCGGCATTGGCGATGTTATCGGAAATAAGACGCAGGCGCTTCATCTGCGTGGATAGTCCGCCCATGGTTGTATTTATGGCGGTAAGAATACCCTCTGTTTTCATCCATGAACTCCTTTAGTTTGTTTTTCCTGTTATACTGGTATTCAGACTTTTATAGGTTCTGTTGAGCAGCCTGCTGACGAAGTCAAAACGAATCTGATTGACAGCCAGATCACCCATCTCCTTGTTTAAATCCACCGTTTCACGCGTTTTATCCTTATCCAGCGTAGGGAATTCTCCAGGACCATTGGCGTCAAAATGGCGCGGATCCGATTTTTTAAGTTTCTCCGTCAATGCCGTTTGCAGTTGATCGGAAAAATCGGTTTTAACCGGGCGATAGCTATTATCATGGGCGTTGGCCACATTTTGGGCGATAGCCTTATGCTGCTTATCATAAACATTTAGCGCTTTTTTGTATAGCTGTATTTTATCAAAGTCAAATAGCTTCATTGCTCTTCCTTTCACTTCTTACATGTCAAAAGCTGTGCCAAACGAAAACCCTGCCGGCCCTTGCAGTTATAAGTATATAATATTAAAGAGTTTACAGAACATCTCCCTTACAACGTCATCCCCGATGGCGAATCTATTTCCCGCCGTTGATGGCAAAACTTTCCTGTTGCGGGATAAAAACTTCCTCATCCGCTTTTCAGGGATCGGAGATTAGAAACCAATTGCCTTTTAAGGAAATAAACAGGTGTTTTATAACGCTTTATAATAAAATTATTTTAAAATATGCCGATGACGGAAAGAAGTTTTTTACAGGAACCATTAAGTGAAAAAAATAAATGCGCTGATTGTAGAGGATGTTTTCCTTATTCAAAGGGTGATTGAGCGCTTTATTGAACCCTACGGAGTTTTTACCGTCAGCAACAACGGTAAGGAGGCCCTGAAAAAATATGCGGAGTTCTTTTTTAACGGAAATGCTTTTAATCTGGTATGTCTGGATATTTATCTGCCGGAAATGAACGGACTGGATGTTCTGAGCAACATCCGCAAATTTGAGAGTGAAATAAAGCTGAAAAGCGAAGAGCGTTGCAAGATCATCATCATATCGTCGGTAACCCATCCTGCTACCGTGGAACAGGCTTATAAACTGGGTTGTGACTACTATGTGGCCAAACCTTTCTCAAAAGAGGATATAATAAACGCTCTTAGGAAAATCAAGATGATTTAACCCACAAGTTTATCTATGGTCGCTTTCAGATGTTCCTTGGTAAACGGCTTATAGATCACATCCGAAATACCTGCCTTATATGCCTCGGCCGTCTCATCCTTATCCGTTTGGGTAGTTATCAATAAAATTGGCAACTCTTCCGCACTATACTTTTCACGCACCTTTTCCGTCAATTGGATGCCGGTAAGCTTAGGCATGTTCAGATCCGTAATAACCAGATCGGGTTTATCGGCCAGGATATGATCCAGCGCGGTTTCGGGAAATTCAAACAGGCGCGAGGCATAACCGATATCATGCAGATTGCTTTTATAAACCTTAAGCAACATACGCGAATCATCCACAACAATAATGTTCAACCTTTTTTGATCTTCGTCGGAACGCGGTTCTATTTCGGCGGCCAACTCGTTATAGCCAATCTGTTTTAACAGATCGCCAAAATGTTTTTTAAGATCAGGATGGGCATCCTTTTTAAGGTAATCCATGGCCAGTTCCCGAAAGGGGCTTTCCATGATCATATTTCTGAATATGGAGTCCGCCTCGGCGTCAATAAAGGCGGAAACGATATTTCGCGCCTCGGCATCATTATTACGGATAAGATTGCGTATGCCCGATCTTAAGGTAGATGTATTGTTGCGGTCTATGGCCCGTGCCGCGGCCTTACGCACCAGGTCCACCTCATCGGACAAGCCGTTGGACAAAACAAAAATACCCTTAAGAATGGGCAACATGCCCAGGGCCTCAAACGCGGCAAAGCGTATGTTGCCGTTAGGAGGATGATCAAAGAGAAGCTGCCGGATGGCATTGACGGCGCTGGCATCACCCAACATACCCAGTATATTCAGGGAATGAATCACAAACTCGGAATCATCATCACGTAAATTGTCGATAATAATCGGTACAACCTTGGGCCCGATCTGTATCAGTTTTGTCTTGGCATAATTTCTCAGTTGCGGATCGCCTGTTTTTAAAACCCGGTTTAGGGCTTTAAGGCTGGCTTCATCCTGTATTAAAGCAAAAATATCCACTATCCGTGCATCGATCTCATGGTCTGTGCCGATACGTTCGGTCAGTGCCTCCAGGGCATTGGAGCTGCCAATCTCTTTCAGGGCCTCTATGGCGGCCATGATAAGCGGACGGTTTTCGGAATAGAGATACTCGCTTAAGCTGTTAACTGTTTCGGGATCACCGATACTGCCCAGGGCGCGAATAATACGGATGATATTTTGCTGATCCTGCTCATTATTCAACCGTTCCAACAGATAGGGCACCGCGCCGTCATATTGCAGTTCCGCGATCAGGTCGATTATATCAAACTTTTCCGAAAGAGCAGGATTTTCCAACAGAAAACGGATATTGTCCGGTCGTTGCAAAAGCATATCCTGCAAGGTTTCAATTATTTCACTTTCATCGATATCCAGCGTGGCGGCAATTTCCAGAAGATGAATAATATAGCTTACGGTAAAGTCCGTGTTTTCGCGGCTCAGGGCCTGTAGCATCCGGCGTTGAACATCGGCCCCCATCCTGGCGATATGGGAAATAACCAAATCGGCCTTGATCTTATCCTTCTTACGGATATTATCCACGATTTCATCGATATAATCTTGCGTATCTATCTCGGCGTACACAGGCACCTCTCACTATAAGTTAGTCTTTTAGTTCATAAAACACGGAATTCATATAACTTTTTCTTTCGTAGCGATCACTCACCCCAAACAGCGATTCCGTGGCGCCGATAAGCAGCGCACCCTTGGGGTTCAACTGATCCGCCAGACGGTCAAAAAGACTTTTGCGGTCTTCCATGTCAAAATAGATCGCCACATTACGGCAGAGTATGATATCGAACTTGCCCATAAAACCAAAGGGCTCCAGCAGGTTCAAACGCCGGAAGTTTGCCAGATAGCGTATTTCATCGCTTACTTTTGTATAATTCTCATGCTCTTCAAAATATTTTTTTAATTGATCCGGTCTTAGTCCCCGGGAAATTTCCGTTTTATTATAGCGGCCATAACTGGCCTGGGCAATGGCTGCGTCGGAAATATCGGTTCCCACCAGTTGAATGCGCCAGCGTTTTATGTCATCCCCCAATAGCTCCTTAAGGATAATGGCCACGCTGTATACCTCCTGACCCGTGGAGCAGGCGGCGCTCCAGATTTTCATTGTAGGAAAAGAGGCGCGCGGGCTGTCCATTATGCGATCAATCGTATCCGGAATCACTTTATGCCTCAGCAGCTCAAAGGGACTGTTATCCCGAAAAAAGAACGTTTCGTTGGTGGTAATGGCATCTACAATTCTATTGGCGATACGCTTACTGGGGTCTTGCCGCGCTTTAAAATATAGTTCGCTGTAATTTTTACAATTATATTCCTCGGCCAACGGTCCCAGGCGGCTCTCGACCAGATAGGATTTAGAGGTATCGAGAACGATTCCGCTTAAGTCGCGCACAAATTTTGAAATAACCGAAAGCTCATTACCGGATAATTTTAACATAGCTTGCAACCTTAATTTAAATACCGGCGCAAATCCGGTTTATCTCCCCGGCCAGGGAAGACAAAGGGGCCACCTGATCGACAACACCCGCGCGAATGGCCTCCATGGGCATGCCAAAGACTACGGAACTTTTCTTATCCTGAGCCAGCACGGCGGCGCCTTTTTTCTTTAACACATCCAGTCCCTTAACGCCGTCGCGCCCCATGCCGGTCATTATCACCCCCAGTGTTCTTTTGCCGTAAACATCGGCAACCGACCTGAACAGATAGTCCGCTGCCGGCTTACAATAATTTTCCGGCGCATCATCGGTTATTTCTATGCTCACCTGCCCCGCAAGGCTTTTAACCACTTTCATATGCTTCCCACCGGGGGCGATATAGACGTGCCCTCTTTGAACAGCCTCGCCGTTTTCGGCTTCCTTGACCTGTAGCTGCGCCTTTTCATCAAGGGACTCCGCCAGGGCTTTTGTAAACATGGCCGGCATATGTTGCACGATAAAAACAGGTTGACTAAGCCTTCCGCTAATATGCGGAATTACCTGGGCCAGGGCTTTCGGCCCTCCGGTGGAAACACCAATGGCCACAGCGTCGGGGCGTAATCCGCTTTTAATGGGCTGTCCGGTAAAAGTATCCGGATTAATATTTCCACTACCCGCGACTGCGGCGCTCTCTTTTTGTACTACCGTATCCCGGCCAAGATTGCTTTTTATGGCATAGGCCTGCAATATGGGCTTAAACTGTTGTTCCAGGGCCTCAATATTTGCCTGCATGGTATTACCGGCCGGCTTAGTTATAAAATCAAAAGCCCCCAGCTCCAGGGCCTGCATGGTTACGGCGGCATCCTTGGTAGTATGGGCGGAAACCATCACCGTGGCCGGCATTTTTCCGTTAAAAGCTTTGAGCATGCGTAAGGTTTGAACGCCGTTCAGCTCGGGCATCTCCTGATCCAGGGTTATCAGGTCCGGTTTAAGGGCGGTAATTTGTGACAGGGCAATTTTCCCGTTAGAGGCCGTGCCCACCACATCCACCTCGGCAAAGGATGACAGGGTGTCCCTGATTATCTTTCTGTAAAGAACCGTATCATCAACAATAAGAACTTTTATTTTTTTGCGGCTCATCGCATCGCATCCCTAGTTTAGTTTAAAGTGCGTTAACCCCTTTTTCAACTCCTCGCTTATAC
>JALXBH010000225.1 GCA_026991535.1 Calditrichia bacterium
AAAAGATGGAAAGTATCGGTCTGTTGGCCAGCGGTATTGCCCATGAATTTAATAACATTTTATCCGGTATACTCCCCAATGCCGAGCTGATAAAAATGACCACCAAGGAAGAAGCTAATCTTGCCCGGGCGGATATGATCCACAAGGCCTCATTCCGTGCGGCAAATATTGTTAAGCAACTGCTGAGCTTCGCACGCATTCATGAGGTGGAAGATATGGAAACCCTGGCCCTTAATGAAGCGGTTTCCGAAACCCTGGGCGTTTTGGATAAGCTTTTTGGCAGGGAAATACGCCTGGAAAACAGGATCCCGCTCGACCTGCCGCCCATTGATGCAAACGCGACCCAGTTGCAACAGGTGATTATGAACCTGGCGATCAATGCCCGTGACGCCCTGGAAGGACGGGGTGAAATTGTTTTTCTGGCGGAAACGGTAGAGATTGAACCCAGTGACAAATCTTTAAAACCGGGCTCATATATCGTGTTAAAGGTAAAGGACAACGGTCATGGCATGACCCCGGAAGTGATAGAAAAAATATTTGATCCCTTTTTTACCACTAAGGAGCCCGGAAAAGGCACGGGGCTGGGGCTTTCCACGGTTTATGGTATTGTAAAAAGGCTAAACGGTGATATTCGTGTGGAAAGCGAGCCGGGGCGGGGAACGCAATTTAATGTCTTTTTCCCGGTAAGTCCGGAGCCTGTGGCCACGGAACCAAAAACCGGAAGGCAAACGGACGGTGCTTCGCGCAATGTAATGATCATCGATGATGAGTTGGTTGTGCGCGAGATGGCCGGCGATTTGTTGGATTTTCTGGGCCATACCGTGGTTAAGGCTGAAACGGGCGAAGAGGGTATAGAACTGTTTAGAATGCAGCCTTCCCGTTTTGATTTGATTATTATTGACCTGATCATGCCCAAAATGAACGGTGTGACCACCATGGAAAAAATACGGGCTATTGATGACAGGGCAAAAATAGTTATAACTTCAGGCGTGGGCCATACCAGTAAAAAAGACGAAATGTTGCAAAAGGGAGCGGACGCCTACCTGCAAAAACCCTACTCCCTTGATGCGTTTCGATCTATGTTTGCCGATCTTTTTCCGGAATAACCACTGGCCGCTAAGCTGAAAAAGCAAGAAGCTTTTCCACGACGTAACTCTTTTGATCATCATTTAACTCCGGATATACGGGGATGGATATGGCTTCCCGGGCTATCTGTTCAGCCACGGGGAAATCACCGCTTTTATACCCCAGAGGTTTAAAGCACTCCTGGTTGTTGAACGTTACCGGATAGTATACCTCGCAACCGATATTGTTTTCCTTTAAATAGGCCAACAAATCGTCCCGCTTTTGTGAACGTAGGGTATACTGATTGTAGATATGGCGATAACCTTCCACGGCATAGGGGCGGATCAGCTCGCCTGAGGCCAGGGCCTTGTTATAGAAGGCGGCATTTTCCTGCCGCCCGGCGGTCCACTGGTCCAGATATTTTAGTTTTACATCCAGTACCGCGGCCTGTAGCGCATCCAGCCGGAAGTTGCCGCCGATCATTTTATGGTAGTATTTGGGATGGGCGCCGTGATTTTTCAGATAAAGCATTTTGGTATGAAGCTCTTCATTTTGCGTGGTGACCAGGCCGCCGTCGCCAAAGCCGCCCAGGTTTTTGCTGGGAAAAAAAGAAAAACAACCGATGTCACCGAATGTCCCGGCCCGGCGGCCTTTTTCATCGGCGCTGCCGATGGCCTGAGCGGCATCTTCGATGATAAACAGATTATGTTTGCGGGCGATGTGCGAGATGGCTTCCATGTCCGCCAGTTGACCGAATAGATGCACGGGAATGATGGCCCTGGTTTTGGGGGTAATGGCGGCCTCGATAAGCTCCGGGTTGATGTTGTAGGTTTTGGGGTCGATATCGACAAAGACGGGCCGGGCCCCCAGGCGGGAGACGCAACCCGCGGTGGCAAAAAAGGAGTAAACCGGAACGATGACTTCGTCACCGGCGCCGATACCCAGGGCCATCAGGGCCAGTAAAAGGGCATCCGTTCCGGAAGAGACGCCCAGGGCGTGGGACGACTGACAGTAAGCGGCGACATTCTTTTCAAAGGCGGCCAGTCTGGGCCCGCCGATAAAATATTGCGATTCGATGACCTCCCGAACCACAGGTTCAATTTCATGGCGCAGGGTGGCATATTGGGCCTTTAAATCCAGAAGAGGAACAGTAATGGACATGATTTTTCTCCGTAAATACTATTTAATGGTTCTGATAAATTTTAAAAAGGGTGAGTTTACTTTTTGCACTTTTAGATAAGCTGTAAGATCGCCTCCGAAAGATTTAAAAAAATTGGCGATGGAAGGATACATACTTCCTTCGAAATTAAAGGTCTTTTTCTTTTCGGCGGCATATAAAATACTTCGCCACATTAAAAGCGAGGCAACTCCTGTTTGCAAATACCGGGGCAATGTTCCCCCCATCAGGTAATAGACTTCGTGTTGGTCTTCCACAAGAAAAATACCGGAAACAGCCTTGTCTTCCTTTCGTCCAAGTAAAATGCTACACTCGAAGGATTGTCCCGAGGCTTTATCAATACGACGGACTAAATCGATATTATAGGGGACGGCTTTTTGCTTCCTTTGGAATGTGGCCCGGTTAAGTTTAAAAAAATCCTCCACATTCCCGGCGGCCGAAATATCTATCTGTTTTTCCGCTTTTCGTATCTGCCGGCGAATGCTGCCATCCAGTTTCTCCCAAAGGGCTTCCTGTGTGTCCGGCTTAATCAAAAAAGTGTAGCGCTGTTGCAGGTTGTATCCGGCCCAGTAAAAGGGTAAACCGTTCCGCATCGTGTGATGGAGTTGCATGTTTATCTTATGTGCCCCGGGCAGTTGACTAATCAATTCTTCATATAAGCGTGTTTCAAGGGAAAACCGTGAAGAGGATTTTTGCTCCTCGGGGTAGAGCAGCCAGGGGCCCAGATATGGGGTCAGCGGCGGCATGCCGAGGACGGTAAAGGGACCCTGTTTTCGAAGGAGATAAGGCATTACGGCCCGGGTTTCCGCTCCGGAAAGAACAAGGGCGGCATCCCAATGTCCTTTTCCACACACTGCGTCTAACCATTCCGCATGGAAAAAGGCCGGGGGCGTATTTTCACGGCAAAAGCGAATATAGCTTTCTCTTTTTATGTTATCCTGCATGGAACACCTTTTTTATTATGTCCGCCACCTCGGGGGCGATGGCATTGTTTCCGGGCGTAAACGGGTAGGGCCGGGCGTCTTCCCGCTTTTCGGTTTGGCCTATAAACCGGGCGATGGCGGGAATAAGTTTCTCATTATCGTCCATATGTGGCCCGTATTCGAGGGTATATATATTCTGTTTTTCAAACAGGCCAAGGTCATTATCCAACTGCTGTTCTATGGCCCAAACCTGCCGGGCAACCATTTCCGTTTCCGGCAGGGAGAGAAAGCGTTCAAAACCCGGAGGACGAACGGACCACCACTGATTTGGCCGAAGCCCAAGCTTTTTCCGCGCTTTTAGTATGGACTGCACCGTTGCGGCCGGATCACGCCGAACCCTTAGTAGGCGCGCTCCGGGCCATAAACGGGAAATCAATTTTAGACGCATTCCCAGGGTCAGATTTTTAAAAACCCATGGCCGGGCATACTTATGAAACAAGACAGAAAATATGCGCCTTATTTGCTCCAAATGTAGTGTTTCCAGGTCGTTTTCATCCAGATAATGTTTTTCCTTTGGTAAAAAAAGTCTCCAAAAAGGGCCGCACTCACTGGGGGCGTGCAGACCGCAGGAAGAGGTATCGCCCAGATTAGAGGTGAAACAGTTATGGGCGTTCTCCCGGTAAAGGCTTTTGCTCAGGGCAACGCCCACAAGAATATCCCTGTAAAAAAGATGCGAGAGGTTGTCAAAATAGTTAACCCGCAGCTCATTGGTAATAATTTGATACAATATGGTTGTACCACTACGGGGCGGACCAACGATAAACAGAGGCGCGGTTTGCCGCTCTCCTTCCGGTGTCCGGGATAACATCCCGGAATGTATGGGCTTTAGTAAAGGGTGCGCCTTTTTTATAAGCGCGGCCGCTATCTTCATTTTATGGCGTCCCTTTTAAAGTGGAAATAAGATTGCAGACGATAGGAAAAGTTTTTTTCCGGGATAAATCCATGGTTTTGCATATCGGCAATCAACCGCTTACCGGTATAGTCGGCATATTCCAGTTCCCAGTGATGGTTGGGGGTGGTAATGCGTTTTTTGGGCAGTGTCACTATCCACTCCCGGTTAAGATAGCGGCCAAGACGAATTTTAAACTCGAAGACCACTTTTTTATTCAGCGGTAGGCCGAGAAAAAAGTGTTTTACGTTTCCACGAGACATTTTTTGAACCACGGTTAAAAATTCCCCATAGGGCAGGTGCTCAAAAATGTTAAATGCCAAAATGGCGTCGAAATTGAAAAAGGAGTCGTCACAACTGACAATATTTTCCAGAATGTCGGGTTTTTTTTCGGCATCGATATCGACGGATAGAATATTAAAGCCTTTAGCCTTTAAATAATTATAGGTGAACTTGGAACCGACACCAATCTCGGCAATGCGGTCGTTTGGCGACAGGACATCCTCCATCAGCTTTTGCTGATGCCAGTACCACTCCCAGTGCAGTTTACGTTCCAGCCGGTTAATCCAATCATTATCATAGCGATATTTTTTTTCTGTCACGTCCCGTTCTCCCGTGGATAAGCTATCCGGTTTGATATTCATGTTTGAGCAGGTGGCTGTATCGAACAAGATTGAGTTTATGGATAAAGCGCCTGTTAGGCAACTCCATATCTCCGAAAAGCCACATCAGTTTAAGGCTGCCCAGCCAGTCACCCGGCCCGTATCGGCGGAACCTGATATCCCGCACCCAGCCGTGCTTGGTAATTTTATTGGGAGGGTAGTCAAGATGCGGATGCATGGCATTGATATGTTCCCGGTAGAATTTCTGGCCCTTGCGCAACTCTTTGGGGAGTTCCAGAAAAAAGTCAACAAAGGCGTTGTCCCATAGCGGAAGGTGCCATTCATGGCCTAATACATCAAAGGTGCGCATGGCATTGACCAAAAACTTGGCCTGCCGTTCCCGCCATACCCAATGTTCGTACATCGTTCCCCTGTCCGCCGTATTGACGGGCAATAAGCTCCGGAGATGCCGTCGCATTTCCATTAGCTCTTTCCCGGCGGGTTTGTAAATGCTGTATTGTAAACGTATGATATTGTCTATCACCTGTTCGGTGTTTAACGTGTCGCTGTCCGGTTTCAGATTGTCAAGATGGCGCCCGGACACAAAATCACCGGAATGGCCGCTGATTAAAATAGCGTCATCGGGTATTCGTCCTTCCTGCTTCAAACGGTAAAGAGCGGGCAGATCCTGAATGTTGGGCAGGGATATGAGATTAAAAGCCTGTTCATCCAACCTTGCCCGTAACGGAGAATTGTAGATACGCCGATGGGGAGTGTGATAGCTGTTTACAAAGTGAATGGGCAGGCCTAAGTAACCGGCTATTCGTCGCGCGGTAACCGCGTCATAAAAATCGGGGCGACCATATGTAAAGCAGATCAGGTCTTTAATGTCCATTTCCCGGGCCATGTAAGCCAACAGGCGGGAGTCATATCCTCCGCTAAGGGGAAGAACCAGCGTACGGCCCGCGGCCCAAACGACCAGACGTTCAAACGTTTCCCGCAAAAGCTCTTTAAAGCGCCGGTGCCGCTCTTCGACGGAGATATCTTCCGGTACGGTTGTATGAAGATACTCAAAATATGATTTTTTATGGGGTTTTCCGTTGGCAATTTCCAGAATCTCTCCGGCCTCAACGGGGGCAATTTCTTTTCGTAACGTGCGCGGTCCGCTTACATGACCCACGGCAAAAAACTCACGGATTGCGCCGGCGTCCCATTTTTCCGTGGGTAATGATTCTGAAGCCAATAGGGCGTTGTCGGTAATTATCGCACCGTTGCGGGTGTAAAACAGCGGTATGGAACGGATACGATCCACGGCGGCAAGGATTTTATCCCCACGTTTGAGGATAAGAGCAAAAAAACCGTTGCAGCGGTTTATCTTTTGCTCAAACTGCTTAAATGTGTTGCATGGTTCAAAAAAGGTCTGCCAGGATTTTCCCACCAAAAGGCGTCCTTCCGCCCAGGCATGGCCTGTTGCCCAAATGTTCTCTCCAATAAACCAACGTTCCTTATTATATATCTTTATTATGGTCATTTTTTTATAATCGAGAAAATAAGTTTAAGAAAAATAAAATTGAAAAACAGTCCGGTTGCGCTGAATAAAATCAGCGAGGCTACCGGGTCATTAAAGAAATAGTATCCCCCGAAAATAGCTAAAAACCGGAAAATAAGCAGCATGGCATTGTAAACAAGCAGCAGGTGTTGCTTGTTCATGATCGAAGGGATGGTGCTAAGCGGCATATTTAAAAAGACCATGAACAACCAGGGGATAATGATCTGAATGTATAAACCGGCCTGTTGCCATTTTGCCCCGAACAGCGGCCCAAAAACCAACGGAGCCAGGAAAAAAGCCGCGATAAAGGGAAGGATGGACAAACGTAAAACTTTAAGGTAGTTCTTCCGGATGAGCTTACGGGTAAGACTGCCTTCGTTAAAACGTTCGCTCAACCTTTGAAAATATACATCGCGTATGGATTGGGCGATCAGGTTCAGCGGCAGGATGATCAGCCGATAGGAAAACGCATAAAGCCCGGCAATGCCCGGGTCAAACAAGGCGATAAGCATAAAGCCCGGCAACTGAACCGACAGAGCGTTTAAAAAACCATTGGCTACGCTGAAATAGGGGAAAAAGCGGTAGCGTTTAATCAGCTCAATGGCTTTTGTCAGCTTATAGTTTCCGCTTTTAAAATTTTCTTTTAATCGAAAACTGAGATAGAAACCATTCTGCAACAATCCGCTTAATTTGCCAACGATAAGTTGAAGGCTGCCGGCATGTCCGCTTAATCCCAGGCCTAAAATAACGGCGGAGGAGATGGTGGTTTGATAAATTTTGCTTTTGGCGACGCGCTTGAATTTTTTAAGCCGGTTGTTTAACACCAGCGCTGTTTGAACCAGGTTTTTTAAAACGATGGCCACGGGCAGGAAATAAAGCCAATGCGCCGGCGCCCGCAGGTTAAAAAGAGCAATGATCTCTTCCTTAAAAGCAAAAAGGATAATGGCGCTGACCATGGAAAAGGATAAGCTGAAAAAATTGCTGATAAAAAACAGCGTGTTGGCTTCTTCCCGTTTTTTGGGCAGCATAATGGCCATGTCATAACGCAAGCCCGCGGCAATGGCTATTATGGTATATGTGCTGACAAAAAGGCCCTGTTCGCCAAAATGTTCCGGCAGATAAATACGTGAAATAATGGGCGCGATTAAAACGGGTACGGCCTGAGCCAGGGTTGAGCCGGAAAAAAGAATGGTTACATTTTTTAAAAACTCATTTTCTGAGATTTTAGCCCATGCGCGACGGATCATAGGGGAAGTCCTTTCATCGCGCCGGGTGAAAAAATGTATGGATTTTCACGGATAATATCGTCTAATATCGTTTTGTAATAGTCCCAAATACCGGGATGGTCTTCTTCGTTTAGATGATTGTTGTGCCATAGAAGGGTGAAAATCCCGCCGTATTTCTTGCAGACATGTACCATTTTCATTATATGTTCCCGCGTACCCTTTTCATCCAACCCCATATACTCCATAAAGGTAACATCCATGGCGTTTAGGGGGATTTCCAGGATGGGCAGCATTCTGTTCTGATTAAGATCAAAGGGATGAAACGGATGACAGTAGCTGTTGCGCCAGCCGCAATGTTCGGCAAAGCCCCAGGAGCTGTCCATCTCTATCCGGTTTTCCACCAACAGCTTTAAAGTATCGGGGTAGCGGAAGCGCAGCCAATGTTGACGGGATATGATGACGTCGGCCGGACTGAGTTGCCGGACTTCCCTCAGGGTGCGGCGCATCTCTGCCGGGTCCGTCATGGAGTTATAGACGCCATGGGCGCCGATATGGTGACCGTTGTCCGCTATTTTACGGGCCAGCTTTTTTATGCGCTCTTCTTTCAGGTCGTAATAGGCGTCAATATGTTTTATACCCCCCGGCAGGAAGAACCAGGTACTTTTTATATTGAGCGCATCCTCAACGGCCATCATCCTGTCGAAATTCCAAAAGCTGTTATTCCGTCCGAAAAAATTCAGTTCATGGAAGATCGCCGAAAGTTTTTGCCGCGGGCCCCGGTGTTTTTGGGCGATCTTAATTCGTCGCTTAACCTCGGCGGAAATCCAGCGATCGACCCGGTCGATATCATGGGTCAGAAAAAAAGCGAAGGGACGGTTGCCCCAAAATGTTTTTTTTTGAAAAACAAGTCCGTGTTTTTTCGCAAAAAGCTCTAGCGCCCGGCTTATGATATCAAAATAGATATTAACCAGAGGCATCTCCGCGATATTCAGCCTATATTGAATTGATGCCGTGAAGGGAAAGCGTCCCCGCGTGTCTTTGACTCCGGTCTGCCATTCCTGATAGCCGGAAAGCAGGTAAAAAGCGCCTTTTAATAAGTCGTGGTCAAAAATAAGGTTGTTGTTTGAGTCAAAGTGAAAAAAACGATCCTCGGAAGCCAGGGGGTAAAGAACGGGAATATCTTCAATACGTCTGTTTTCGTTATGTGACTTGTTTGAGGAGGGAAAAAAAACAAAGGGTGCCCGGCTATCATTCTTTTCAAACAGAAAAAACCTGCTAAAAGTCGGCAAATTAAAGTGCCGGCTTAGATGATACAAAACATAGTCCCTTTGTTCCGTGTTCAGTTTATCCTTCACGGCTTTCCCAGGAGGCATAGTGTTTTAACATATCGCTGATGGTCTGATCCCAAAAGATGGGTTCGCGGTTGATAAGCGCCGCCGCGTTGCGGGCAATTTCCGCGCTGCGCTGCTCATAGTTTTCGGCCAGCCTGATGATGGCGGCGGCACAGCCGCGGACGTCGCCGTGGTTAACCGTACAGCCCAGGTCGTTTTTCGAAACGAAATCATGCATCATTTTGGCCTCGCTGGTCAGAATGGGCTTGCCCATGGCCAGATATTGATAAATCTTGGTGGCGATGGTGTTGTTGATTTCGTCACGGGTGGCCGGCGGGGTAAAAACGCCCACCCTGGCCGCGGCAATATAGGAGGGCAGCTGCTCCACGTTAAGCCAGCCCACAAATTCCACAAGGTGTTCCACGCCCCGTTCCCGGGCCAGAGCCAGAGGATCAAAGCCCTTGCTAAAGCGTCCGGCCAGCACCAGGCGCACATGCGGCACTTTTTTTTCGATCTCGGGCAGAGCGTCGATAATCATATCCAGACCGCGCAGCACATCCATGGCGCCGGCATAAAAGAGCACAAAATAGTTTTTATATTTCTCCACAATTTCCGGGTTGACATTCTCCCTGCGGAAAATATCGCGGCTGGGGGTATTGGGGACAACAATAACCTTTTCCGCGGCCAGACCCACTTCTTCCAGATACAGCGCCCTCAACGGCTCCGTAACGGTAATCACCAAATCCGCCTTGCTCAGATTCTCCCGTTCATAATGCTTCCAGTCACTGAAGGCCTTAACCACCTTGCCCAGTCCCCGGTTATAATGGCCGGTATTGACGATCCAGTTGCTCCAGTATTCATGCTGGTCGCATACCACCCGGCATCCGTGGCGCGCGGCCAGTTCATGGGCGATATCGGTCATGGGCAGGTCATGCATGTGGATAACCTCGATGCGGTTTTCCGAGACAAAGCGTTCCATCTGCCGTTTCCACAAAGCGCGGTAAAAGGGTTGCACCAGGTAGGCGGCGCTTAACTTTTTATAGACCTTTTTGCTTATGGGAAAGCGGGTGATATGGATGCCTTTGTAGTTTTCATAACGCGGCCGGTTCTGCCAGGTAAAACAGAGAAGATGTACTTCATAACCGGCCTTTATCAGGCTGAGCGCCTCCTTTTCCGGGCGATCGTCGGGCGGGAAATCCCGCTCCAGTATCATGCCGACCACCGGTCGTTTTTGTTGCCTTGCGCTCATTGGCTATTGTCCCGCTTGTAAAGTATAAACAGAGGTTCTTTGGCAAAGGTACTTTCCAGCTTTTTATACTCCTCCGGTTCAAGCTGCAGGATGTTGATTTTACGCTCGATAAGTTTTTCCGTTTTGGCGCGTACCCGTTCAATTTCCCTGCTGTTGAGATTTTTACCCACCAGGGTCAGGTCAATCAAACCGCTATCCTTACCCCGGGCGTAATCGCCGCGGATAAAGGCCAGTTCCAGATCGCCCACCTTGTTGATGATGTTGTTGACCACCTTATCGATACCGGTACTTTTTAGAACGATATTACGGATCTCCGTAAAGAGGGGGTGGGAAACGTTGGCATTGTAGACCTTGTTCCGTCCCTCGCTGCTCACGGATAAAAGACGGGCCTCGGCCAGCTTGTTCAGTTCCAGCCGGATACCGTTGGTGGACTCGCCAAACTCCGCCGAAAGCTGCCTCAGGTAGCCGCGGGTATCCGGGTTAAGAAAGAACTTCAGCAACAGCTTTATGCGCGTTTGTGATGTAATCAGAGAGCTTAACATGGCGGCCTTATGTGGTTAGATGTTTGTCCAGTTCCATCCACAGCTTATTGCGGTAAATGGAGTTGCCATTGGGTTTAATATCTTCTAGGCTTTTTACGGTGGTGTTTTCCCAGGCCAGTTTGCTCATAAATTCCGGCGCGCGCGAGGCCCCTTCACCCACGTTGATCAGTACGATATCGCCGTCACGAATCATGCCCCGGCGCAGGGCCTTAAACAAGCCGGCCACGGGAATGGAGGCGGCCGGGCCGATGATGGTTGAGGTTTCCAGGGCCACCATGCGCGCCATCAACACGGCCAGGTTCTCCTCGCCGGAGATAATCTCCCCCCCGCTTTCACGCACCAGTTTGGCGATCACCGGGTAGGTGGTGGGGTTGCCGGTGGATAGGGTCTGTATTTCCGTTTCGGGGTTTTCAATAACGGGATAGTCGTTAAGCCAGTTTTCGGGAAAGCCCAGCTTTTTGGCCTTTTCCCAGGCCTGGGCCATGGGCGCGCATTTATCGGACTGTACCAGGATCTGGCGCGGCGGTTTGAAGGAAAGCCCCGTGGTTTTAAGCTCGTCCAGCGACTTTTGAATGCCGATCGGTCCGGTTCCGCCACTGAGGGCCTGCATGTATACGGTGGGCATCTCATCCATCTGCCGCAGCCATTCATAGACCATGGTCTTTTTGGCTTCCACGCGCATGGGGTCAAAATTTCCGGCCGCCAGGGGGATGTTGTTGGTGGCGGCAAACTCGGCGGCCAGGGTTTTTGCCCGGGAGTAGTCGCCCTCCACCCGGTAAACATGCTGTCCGTAACTTTTTATGCTGGAAACCTGAAAGGGAGAAGAGCCCTTGGGGATAAAGGCAAACAGCTCTATGCCGGCGCTGGCCAGGTATTTGGCAAAGGCGTTGGCGATGTTGCCGGTACTGGCGGCCACATATTTGGTAAAGCCGTTTTCCTTGAGAACGCTGGCCACCATGGTGCCCGCCAAATCCTTAAAGGTGCCCGTGGCGGGATTCTGGTCGTTGCGATGGGCGTAGACCCGGCAGTTTATGCCGTAATGCTCGCGGGCAAAATGCTCCACAAAATCCCAGCGATCGATATCGACAATACCTTCCTGGTAGGAAACGATGTTTTCCGCGTTGTACAGCGGCAAATAGGGCAGGTAGTGCCAAAGGCTCTGGGGATGCCGGTCGCGTCCGGTTAGTGTTTTAAGTTGCCGGTAACCGTCGCTGAAATCACATACGCCCTGCTTGCTTGAACATTGCGGACATTGTTGTCCTTCGGAAAACCAGGCGCGCATATCGGGTAATGTTGTGCCGCAGGAGACACAGCGCATGGTAAACTTGTCGCTCTTCATGGTGAAACCTTTTGGGTTTTGAGTTAAAAAAGCTACTCTTTATGAGTAAAAAAATTACTCGTATTATAAAAGATTATCTTGAGCAAGGCAAATAAAATAATTCCCGCTCCTGTTTTCCGCCGCGGCAGGGGAGACGATGCGTTCATTTTACAACTTCCGTCACAGACCCGGGCCGCTCCACCTGTTAGTTTGGCCCGTTACTTGCATAAATAGCCGTATACAGATATTCAAGGCAAAAACTGCTTTGTAAGTGTGGAAATTTTATACAGGGGATACCATGAAACGATTTTTTCTGTTTTTATTGATGGCGGCAATGGTTCACGCTGCAAATTATTATGTGGACAACTCGGCATCTTCCTCCGGGGACGGTTCCTTGGGCGCGCCATTTAACAGCATATCCTCCGCCATCGGTAAGCTTTCGGCGGGCGACACACTTTTTATCCGCGGCGGTTCCGCGGATAAACCTCAGATATACAATGAGAGTTTGTCCTTTTCCGATAACGGCCCCAACGGTAAGCCGGGGTTTCCCATCGTTATGACCGCCATGCCCGGCGAATATGTGACCATCCATCCCAAAAGTAAAATAGGCGTCTCCTCCAGCTACTGGGTTTTTGAAAACCTGACCTTTGACATGCAGGAGCAGGCCAATGATATTTTTCGCGTTTACGGCGATAACAACACCTTCCGTAACCTGACCGTAACCAACGGCAGCCGCGACGGTTTTGATATTTCCAATGCCTCCCATACCCTGGTGGAGAATTGTAAAATCTATAACTTTACGCGCAACGATGAATACGACGCCCATGGCATTATCATGGATGGCGGAGAGGGCAACACCTTCCGCGGCAACACCATCTGGAACTGCAAGGGCGATTGCATCCAGATATACAAGGCCAATATCAACCATAACACACTGATTGAAAACAACACCCTGTACACCACCTGGGGCCCGGGCAGTGAAAATGCCATCGACTTTAAGGGCACCACGCGCAGCATCATCCGCAACAACACCATGTACGGTTTTGCCCGTACCACCACCTCCGACGGCGTGGCCCTGAAAATAAGCAAGGATTCGGACAGTCTGCTGATCGAATACAATAATATCCATTCCAGCAACGGCGGCATTCGCATCGCCGGCGGCAAGGCCGACCACTATGAAATCCGCTATAATGTGATTCATGACATGGAAGAGAGCGACTCCCCCTACACCGATGGTTACGGCATGCAGATTGACGGCGTAACCGATCTGAAAATCTATAACAACACCTTTGCCAATATGCCCGGCCCGCTGTTCTGGATCGCCGACGGCGCAAAGGATGTGATGATTAAAAACAATATCTTTTACAGGGCGGGGAACTACAAAGGCAGCTCCAATGACTTTACCGGCAAGGTGGATATCGACTACAACGGCTGGTATCAGGTATCCAAACAGATAAACGGCAACAATGATGTTATCGGCAATGATCCTTCCTTTACCGATGAAAAAAACTGGGACTATACGCTGAAAGAGGGCAGCAGCGCCATCGATGCCGGTGATCCTTCCTTTGGCAGCGATTATCCCGGCAGGGTCATCGATCTCGGCGCTTTTGAGTTTGACGGTAGCATTACCGGCCTGAGGGACGGCGATCCGGCGGCCGTAAGGGCCTTCCGCCTTAATCAGAACTATCCCAATCCGTTTAATCCCGTTACGCGTATTGCCTTTTTTGTGGAAAAACAGCAAAAAGTCACCCTGCGGGTCTATAATATTTTAGGACGTCCGGTAGCCACCCTGCTTGATGAAA
>JALXBH010000226.1 GCA_026991535.1 Calditrichia bacterium
GGCCGTTTACGCGGCGGCGGGCGTTATCGGCATGATGGGCCTGTTGCCCGGCCTGCCTTTTATCCCCTTTACCTTTATGGCCCTGGTGACGGGTTTCCTCGGCTATCAGGTGACGGAATACGCCAAAACAAAAAAACAGCGCGAGGAAGAGGCGCAGGAACAGGAAGAGGAAGTGGAAGAGGTGGAAGAGGATGACCGCATAGAAAACTTTTTACATCCGGACGCCTTTGAAATTGAGATCGGTTACGGGCTGATTCCGCTGGTGGATCAAAACCAGGGCGGCAACCTGCTGGGGCGCATCACCACCATTCGCAAAAGTCTGGCCATAGAGATGGGCGTTTTGATCCCTTCCATCCGTATCCGGGATAACATTCAATTGGGCGCAAGTGAATATGTGTTTAAGATTTACGGCATCGAAGTGGCCCGGGGCGAAGTGATGATGGACTACTTTATGGTGGTCAATCCCGATGAGAGGCTGGGGCTTACGGGCATAGAGATGACCGAACCCACCTTTGGCCTGCCGGCCATCTGGGTTTCGGAAAAGGAAAAGGAGAAGGCCGAGAGCATGGGCCACACCGTGGTGGAGTCGGCGGCGGTGATCGCTACCCACCTGATGGAAGTTTTGCGCAACAACGCCTATAAGCTTGTGGATCGTCAGGCAACCCAAAAGATGCTGGATGATTTGAAAGAAAGCCATGCCGCGCTGGTAAACGGGCTGGTTCCGGACATTCTGCCCCTGGGCGTTGTACAAAAGGTATTTAAAAATCTGCTACAGGAGAAGATACCCATCCGCAATATGGTCATTATTTTGGAAACCATGGCCGATTACGCCGGCTTTTCCAAGGACTCCGAAGTGTTGACCGAGTATGTGCGTCAGGCCCTGGCCGAGACCATAACGGATATATTAAAGAATGAACAGAATGTGGTTACCGTGGCCATGTTCGATCCGGTGCTGGAGGATCATGTTATGAATTCCATAAAAAATAACGGTTTAGCCCAAAATATGGGCTTTTCCCCGGAGCAGGTGAATACACTTTTTCAAAATATTGCCGATAAGGTGGAAGCCATGTCCTCGCTGGGGCTGCGTCCGGCCATACTGGTATCTCCGCAAATCCGGCGCGCGGTTCGCAAGTTCATCGAATCCATCTTTTCCAATGTGATGGTTATTTCGTACATGGAGCTGACCCCGGACACCGAAGTTAAAACCGTAGGATCCATAGGAATACCAAATGCAGGTTAAAACATTTATAGACGAATCGCTGCCCAAGGCGCTTTTCAAGGCAAAACAAGACCTTGGCGATGACATTGTCATCATCGAGTCCAAGGAGATCAGAAATTATTCAGGAAATCCCGGAGTGCGTATGGTACAGGTTACGGTAGGGCACAACCCTAAAAAGAAGGTGAAAAAATGGATTCCGCCCAGAGTGGATGAAAGCGGCGTGGAGACAAAAATGAAAGCGCCCAAAAAGAGTTTTTCGGAAATCGCCGCCGCTTACGGCCGGCCTGCCGCGCAAAAGCCCCGGCCTGCTCCGGCAAAAAAGAAGGCCGCGCCCCGGGGAGAGGACAGCAACTCCTTTGACACCATGATATCCGATATCCTTAACCGTAAGCCGAAGGAACTGGATAAGGAAAAGGTTATTCTGGATGAAATCGCCTCGCTGCGGGCGGAGATAAAGCAGCTTTCGCAAAAGGCGGAAAAGCAGGAAAAAGCCGCGCCGCCGCCCCGGGTGGAAAGGCCACAGGCGCCCCCCTCGCTTTATAACGAATACCCCGAGCCCTATGCCACCATCCAGGAGCAGTTAAAGGAAAGCGGCGTGCAGGACGACCTGGCCTATGCTTTGGTGAATCAGGCCTTTTTATTAAACGAAGGCCGCCGCGATGTAAGCGGGGAGCATGTTCAGGCACAGATAGAAAAAGAGATGCGGGCCATGCTGCGCACCTATAACTTTAAAAGCCGCCGGCGCAAGGGTAAACAGCGGGTGGTGCTGCTTTTGGGGCCCACAGGCGCGGGTAAATCCACCGCCGCCATGAAGCTGGCCGCCCACCCCGGGATGTACGGCAATCAAAAAACTACCATACTGAGTACCGACCCCTACGGGCCTTCGGAAGCCCTAAAGGCTTTTGCCCGCATGCACGAAACCGATGTGTATGAAGAAAAGGATATCGACCAAACAGCAACCATACTGGAAAAATATAAAAAGAGTGACGTCATTATTGTCGATACTCCCGGAAAGAGTCCTTTTGCTCCCAATCAACTGGAAAAATGGGAGCAGTATATAAAGATACTTAAGCCCACGGATATCTTTCTGGTAATGAGCGTGGGGGCGGATTTGAAAGACCTGGTGCTGTTGTGCGCCAATTATCTGTTGGTAAAACCGACGGGGATTATTTTTACCAAGTTTGATGAAACCACGCAACCGGGCAAGGTCTTTTCCATTTTGGATGTGATCAGTCTGCCCGTTGTGGCCTTTGGAGATGGAAAACGAATTTTTGTGGATACACAGGAAGGAAAACCGGAATATATGTTTAATAAAATTTTTGGCGCTAAAACCGGGGAAGCCTAATGCTCAAAGAACTGACGAAATCCGCGCGGACGGACATGAAGCCCAGGGATAAACAGACGGAAATCATCGCCATTACCAGCGGCAAGGGCGGCGTGGGTAAATCCTCCCTGAGCATCAATATGGCTCTGATGATAAAACAACTGCGTAAAAAGGTTTTGCTGATGGACGCGGATATTCATCTGGGAAATGTGGATTTGATGCTGGGTCTGCGCTCCACGCATACGGTGGATGAAGTGCTTGAGGACGGCGTTCATCTGGAAGATATTATCGTTTCCGGCCCCGGAGAACTGGATGTACTACCTGCCTCCTCGGCCAATGCCCGGCTGCTGGATATGGAAGATGTTTTTTTGCGCAAACTGGCCCAGGAATACCGGCGGATAGAAAACCGCTATGACTATGTGCTGGTGGATACGGGAGCGGGGGTGGCCAATTCCGTGCTGGGCTTTTTACTGGGTGCGGATAAAATAATGATCGTGGTAACATCCGATCCTGCTTCGGTGGCGGATGCCTACGCGGTTATAAAACTGATCAAAAACGTAAATGTGGATATCCCCGTGTTGATGACGCCCAATATGATGCCCAGCCACGAGGCGGGCGAGGAACTCTATAAAAAGATGCGTCTGATGGTGAACAAATTTCTAAAATCCGATATCGACTATGCCGGTACGGTGCTCAAGCATGAGTTGATTGCCCGTTCGGTGAAAACGCAAAAGCCGGTGGTGTTGCATCAACCCAATGCCTCGGCCAGTAACAATATCCGCATGATCAGCAAAAAGATCATGCAAACGCCCCGACGCAAGGATCAGGACAAAAAAAATATATTCGATCGTTTTATCGTAAATAAAAAGGTGCCGCTGGAATGGGATTAATGCATCGTTTTATGTATAAGTTTTCCTCGTTTGCGGCCATTTTGGCCACCGTTCTGGCCCTGACGCAGGGGGCGTCGCTGGAGACGGCGGTTTTCCGGGGCGGCGTTGTTTTTTTGGTGACCCTGCTCTTTTTTATCCTTGCCCTTTATGTGTTGCGCTGGGTCATTGTGGCTACAACGGTAGTGGAAGCTCTGGAGGGGGACGATGAACAGCCGGAACCGGAAAAGAAAAAAGCCTCCCCGGCGCCGGAACGGGAAAAATTAAACAAGGGACAGGTGGTAACCGAGGGCATGTTACTTAAAGGTGGTAACGGATGAGTACGGCAACAAAGCCGGTAAGCGATCCCGGTGAGTTCCTGGTAGCCGAGTTTATTAAAACAGGCAGCGTATCGATCAAGGAAAAGATCATACAGGCTTACGCGCCGATGATAAAACACATTGTGGGTCGTTTTAATGTGCGTTTTTCCAATACCTTAAGCGCGGATGATCTGTATCAGTATGGCATTCTGGGTTTGCTCAAGGCACTGGAGCGCTTTGATCCGGAGTTGAAAGTGCCTTTTAAGTCCTATGTTTATCGCCGCATACACGGAGAAGTGGTGGACGCGTTGCGACGGGAAGGTTTGATCGGCCGGGACATGTATGAGAAAGTACGCATGGTGGAAAAGGCCAGCCGCAAGCTGATGGCCGAGTTGGGGCGGGAACCTTCCGCGGATGAGGTCTGCGCGCGGCTTGATATAAGCAGTGAAGTTTATCATAATATCGTTAATGTGGCGCAGATGACCTATATGACTTCGTTGAATACAGCCGTTCAGGATGATGAAGGGGGTATAGTGTATAAAATTGATATGTTACAGGATAGCACTCAGCTTAGCCCTGAAGATTTGATGGAAACAAAAAATCTGAAAAAGCGCATGCGCGATGTGGTGCAGCGGCTGCCGGAGCGGGAACGCCTGATACTGGCCCTCTATTATTACGAAGAACTGACCCTGGCCGACATCGGTCAGGTACTGGAACTGAGCGAGGCGCGTATCTCGCAGATTTTGAACAAAACCCTGTTAAAGATACGCACGGAGATGTGATGGACAGGCTGGGGCAAACCACCGGTGTGTCCGCCTATGGCCGGCACAATCAAAAAAGAAATGATTCCCATAAAAACAGGAAGAGCGTGTATTATATTGATACGGATATATCGGCACTGCGGGATAAGCTAAAAAAGGGCGATACCATCAAGGCGCGCATAGTGCTGGACCTGGGTGAGAATAAATATGTTCTTCGTTTTTACGGCTATAACTATATCATGGAATCGCATATTGAGTTTAAACGGTTTGACGAAGTGACTTTGGAAGTGGAAGCCATAGACCCGCGTTTGAAGCTGCGCATACGTCCGCCGGAAAGACGGATACCCCGCAGCGGACACATGGATATACGGGTATGAGAAAAACAAGGCGGCACGGCATTGTAAAAGGATGATTTATGAAAAGGATGGATAAACGCGCGGATGAGGATTATAATCCCACGGTGGCCATATTGGAACATCTGCATGACGCCATTTTTATTTTGAATGCGGCGGGTATAATCGAATATGCCAATAAAAGCGCCATGGAGCTGTTGGGCCTGAACAGCTATAAGCTGGTCGGTACGTCCCTCAGAAATTATCTGGTGAGCGATACCACCGATTCCTGGTTTGACGAGGTGCTTGCCGGCAGCAATATGGAAATTGAAGCCCGGCTTCGCGGGCATGAATACGCCATCCCTGTTTTGGTCTCCTTCGGCGTGATAGAAGACCCCGCCCGGGACATGCGTTTTATTCTGGTCAGCGCCCGCGATATCGGCTGGCGTAAGGAGATGGAACGCATGTTGAACCAGCAACAAATAATGACCCTTTCCAAAAGCCGTTATAAGGAGATGGGCGAACTGGCCATCAATCTGGTGCATAACCTGGGGCAGCCGCTTACATCGTTGCAGCTTAAGCTGGACCTGGCCAAAAAAGAGTGCCAAAAGGAGACGCCCCGTCTGGAGAAAATAGATAACCATCTGCATAAAATGACGGGTTTGTTACAAAATATTCATAAAACGGTGGAAAACGCGCGGCAGTTTGCCCGTCAGTCGGAGGATGAATCGCTAAAGGCGTTGAATGTGGAAAGCGCCATGAAAAAGGCGCTGGAGCAACTGGACTATGAGTTTACGGAAAAAAATATTGCCATTATAAAAAAGACTCCCGGCAAGCCGACGCATATTCTGGCCAATCCGCTCTCCATTCAGCAGGTTTTGGTAACCTTGCTGCGTAAGCTGATACAGGCAAACCTGGAGACACAGATCCAGGAAGAACGTTCCATTGAGATTGAACTGACATCGGAAAACGGCAAGTGGACGGCGGTGAGTATAAAAAGTCCCTCTGCTTATTGGCAAAGCCCCGATGATATTATGCTGACCATGGATCTGAAGGTGGTTCAGCTTATAGTGGAAACCATAGGGGGCGACTTCCGTTGGTATAACAATAAAAGTAACGGCATCCTCTTTCAGATACGCTTTCCGCTCAACTCCGGTAATGAACGTGAACAACTACAAAATCTGATTGCACTTTTACACCAGAGCTGATATTCTGAAAAAATAAAAAATAGTACGGTTTGTGTTTTTTATGCGGAACTATTACGATGGGCGGTAAAAGCACATGTATAATCTACGCATACTCTCTGGTTCTGATTTAATTCCCTGATAGCGAGGATAAAGGTTCCCGGGGGACTAATCTTTCCGGGAAGAAATTAAAAATTCTCAGTCTCTTTGTGGCTTTATGTGATCGGAATATAGGTGTGGTGTGAGTTGCGAAATGCAGGGTAGACCTCACCCCCCATCTCCCTCTCCTTGTCCGGGAGAGGGGGGGGGAAGAAACAAAATCTTTAGTGTCTTTTGTGTGAGAATTAAAAAGTTTACCCTGCCTTGCTTACCTTCAAAAAGGGCGTACCCTTTACTTTATCATTAAGCGGAGGGAAGCTACCGTACAAGCCGTTCGCTAATCTCCGCTATTTCCCGTATCATCATGGCGGCCGCCTTCAGTTGGTTCTCCGGGACATAAGGTGTAAGCAGGGCAATGCTGCTTAATCCGGCGCTATTGGCGCTTTCAATTCCCGCCGGTGAATCTTCAATGGCTATAATTCTTTTAGAGGGTTCCAGCCCCAATCCGGCGCAGGCCCGCAGGTATAGCGCGGGATGGGGTTTCCGTTTGGGCACCTCATCACCGCAACTGACCGCTTCAAAAACCATATTCAGGTCTATCCCTTCATTACGCTTTATCACCCGGGCCACGGTTTGCCAGTGACTTTTATCGGAAGAGGTGGCCACGCCCAGGGCCAGCTTGTTGTTTAAAGCGTAGTCGATCAGGTCGGCCACGCCGCTGTTCAGAGTCAGGCTGCTTTTCTCCAGCAGTTGTAAATAGAGGGCGTCACGCCTCCGTGCCGCCTCTTCGATCGTTATATCCGCCAACGGTGCGTACCGGGATTTCAATACCTTTATGTTTTCCTGAACGGAGTGCCCTATAAAAGACCACAGCGTTTCCGGGGGAACATGAATATCGTAGAACTCCAGAAAAGAGACAAAAGCCTGCATGTGGAGCGGTTCCGTATCCAGCAGAACACCATCCATATCAAATATTATCGCTTCAAGTGATTCAAAGGGAACGGGCATCTTTTTCTCCAAAATGGGTAATTTAAACGGATTTGCCACACGAGGCACTTTTTATTGATCCCGGCCTTTGCTATAATTAGGCTTTCCGGGGAACGGAAGCAGGTAAAACGAGTGGGAAAGAATATGTTTTTTTGTAATGTCAGTTGTGCCAATATTTACCGGGAGGCCAGTTTCCATAGCGAGGTGGATACACAGGTACTGATGTGGGAAGCTTTGGAGCCGCTGGAGCGTAAGAATGATTTTGTACGTGTGCGATGTGAAGACGGTTATGAGGGCTGGCTAAACCGGCATCAGTTGGCCGAACGGGAAAAGCCCAGGGAAAACGTTTTACCGGTTACCCGTATGCAGGCTGTTATCTGGGCGGATGTGGAACGAAAAGAGCCCCTTGCGGATTTAACGGCTGGCGGGTCTTTGCTGGTGGTGCAGTCCGGTCCCCGGGGATTGGAAGTGGAATTGCCCGACGGACGGCGGGGCTGGGTGGGGCATCAGGTGTGCGTTCCCCTGGGCGGATTCACGCGCGAGAATCTGACGCGGGTGGCCCGCGGTTTTATGGGGCTGCCCTACCATTGGGGCGGCAAGAGCGGCAAGGGGGTGGATTGTTCCGGCTTGGTGCAGCTATCTCATAAATTGCTGGGACGGGCCATTCGCCGCGATTCACCCATGCAATACGAGGATGCGCGGCCCGTGTCCGATAATTTTAACGGGGGAGAAGCGGGGGACCTGCTTTTTTTCGCCGAGTCCGGTACGCGCATCACCCATGTTGCCATCCGCCTGGATCGGGATTATTTTATCCATGCCCGCGGGAGGGTACGCATAAACTCCTCCCGGGAGGAAAACACCCTGTATGACCAGGGACTGGCGCGTACCTTTGTGGAGGTGCGAACCTTTTTTTAACGGAGTGGAAAGATGCTGAAACAGAGTGTTTTGGTGTTAAATCAGAATTATGTGCCGATTTCAATTTGTTCGGCCCGCAAGGCGGTTATTCTGTTGCTGCTTAACAAAGCGCAGATGATTGAGCGTTATGAGGATACCATTCATTCCGCGCGGCAAGCCATGCCTTATCCCTCCGTGATCCGTCTGAATCGTTATATCCGTCGTCCTTATCAAACCGTTTCGCTAAACCGCAAAAATATTGTAAAGCGGGATCGTAACCGTTGTCAGTATTGCGGAAAAAATCATCAACCCATGACTATCGATCATATCATCCCCAGATCGCAGGGCGGGCGGGACACCTGGGAAAATCTGGCGAGCGCCTGTTTTCGCTGCAATCATAAAAAAGGCGACCGTACACCGGAGCAGGCCGGCATGAAACTGTTACGCAAGCCAACCCGTCCCACGCATCTTTTTTATTTGCAATACCTGGCCAATGGCCATCCTCATCCCACCTGGCAGGATTATCTTTTTCTCAATTAGCGGAATGAAGGGGATAAAAATACAAAATAAAAAATACAAAATAAAAAAGGGTGGCTGAGATTACTCCGGGTCTTCGGGGAGAGGGTGGAGAAAAAGAGGCACAGTGTCTTTGTGGCTTTGTGTGAGTATTAAAAGAGACTTCCCGGTTTTTCCTGCTTGCCCGCGGTAGGGCAAGCTGTGTAGATTGTGCCTTTCCAAAAATAAATGCTAAAGAATGAACGTTCGCTTTTTCCATCCCCATAAAAATCGGGGTCTGCGGTTTAGCAGCTCTCTTACCAAAATCCGCGCAGTCTGTGTGGAGGAGGTGGCGCCCGCGCTTGCCGAAGCTGACCGTTGGCTAAGCGAAGGGAAATGGCTGGCCGGTTTTATCGCTTATGAAGCAGCTTCCGGTATCGACACCCATCTCAGGCATCATCCTCCCCTGGAAGGACTGCCGCTTTTGATGCTGGGAGTCTATGATTCTCCCGGAGAAATCCTGGCCGAAGAGCCGCCCGCGTCCGGTGACGCTAACCTGCCCCAATGGCAGCCGTTGCTTGCCAGGGAACACTATGACCGCGCGCTGAGAAAAATCCGGGACTATCTGCGCGCCGGAGACAGTTATCAGGTTAATTATACCTTTCCCCTGGAAGGGGATTTTCAGGGTGACTTTGAAGCCTTTTTTAAACAATTGCACCGGGCGCAACCGGGCAGCTATGCCGCCTATATCGATATGCCCGGCCGGGCCGTGGCTTCCGTTTCACCGGAACTGTTTTTTGAGCTGAACGGGAACCGGATAAAAACACGGCCGATGAAAGGCACCGCTCCCCGCGGGCTTTTCCGCGAGGATGATCTGCGCCGGGCCCGGGAACTGGCCGCCTCGGAAAAGGAGCAGGCGGAAAATGTGATGATTGTGGATATGATGCGCAACGATCTTTCCCGCTTTTGCCGGCCCGGCACGGTTCGTTGTCCCGCTCTTTTTAATATTGAACAATATCCCACCGTATGGCAAATGACCAGCGAGGTGGAAGGTGAAACGGACGCCCCCTTTAGTGAAATCATGCGCCGGCTGTTCCCGTGTGCCTCCATCACCGGAGCGCCCAAGGTGCGCACCATGGAAATAATCCGTGAACTGGAACCCTTTCCCCGGGGCGTCTATACCGGGGCCATTGGCTATATGGGGCCGTGGAGGCAGGGCTGTTTTAACGTGGCCATCCGCACGGTGCTGCTGGATAAGGAGCGGAAAAAAGTCCGCTACGGCGTGGGCGGCGGCATTGTCTGGGACAGCCGGGTGGAAAATGAATACCGCGAATCACTGCTCAAGGCCGGAGTGCTGGCTTACCGCCAACCGTCCTTCCGTCTGCTGGAAACGCTTCTCTACAAACAGGGCTGCGGCTGGTTCCTGCTTAAAGAGCATTTGGAACGCCTGAAGAGCAGCCGGGACTATTTTGGCTTTACCTTTTCACTGACGCCGATCCGGGAACGGCTGCGGGAGGAGGCCCGCCGTCTTTCCCGCCTGGGTGAAGATCAGCGTGTGCGATTGCTTGTGGCGCCAAGCGGCCATTGCACGCTGGAAGCATCGCCTCTGCCGGAGAACGCTTCCGCCGACTGCCTGGCCCTGGCCTCGCGGAGTATCGATCGCGACAGTATCTGGTACTATCATAAAACCGACCGCCGCCAGGCTTATGACTCCTTTTTGAAGGAAAATGAACTTGGTTGTAATGATCTTCTGTTATATAATAATGCCCGGGAAATAACCGAGACCACCATGGCCAATATTGTTTTTGAGTGGAAAGGAGAACGCTATACCCCTCCCCGGCGCTGTGGCCTTCTCGGCGGTGTTTTCCGCGCCGTCCTGTTACGGGAGGGACGGATACGGGAAAAAATTTTAACCATGGATATGCTTACGGAGATTTCCCGTCTGTGGCGGATTAACTCGGTTCGGGGATGGATGCCCGTAAGAAGCGCGCGGCTGAGCGCCACGGAGCGGATAACTTTTAATGTAAGTGATGGAGTGTGATATGCGACTTGGGTTATGGATTGTTTTAGGCTGGATTATAATTTCCCCGGCGGGGGCACTGGACAAGCTGCCTGTGATAAGCAAGGCGCACTGGGGTGGAAAGCCGTTGGCGGATTCCGCGGATACCCGCGCCTATCTGCAGGGAATCAAATACATTACCATTCATCATGGCGGCGTCTTTTTTGCCGACAGCACCGATCCCGTGGCCTATCTGAAACACCTGCAGGAATTTAGCACCGGGGAGAAAAAGTGGATGGATATTCCCTATCACTTCCTTATCGATCCCGAAGGCAGAATATATGCCGCCCGTCCGCTAAAATATGCCGGGGATACCAACACGGAGTATGACCCGCATGGTCATGCCCTGATCTGCGTCATCGGTAATTTTGAAATTCAAAAACCCAACGAAAAGCAACTGACCAGCATGGTGGATTTAACCCTGGCCCTGATGAAGGATTACAATGTGCCCGCCGCGCGGGTGGCCACACACCGGGATTATTCCAAAAAAACCGTTTGTCCGGGAAAGAATCTGTACCGCTATTTTCAGGAAGGTTGGGTAGAGAGTATGTTGCAATCGCGAAGCCGCTTTTTAGGGAAATAGCAAGGCATTATCACCTCAGGGTATGGTTAGGATGGCCTTTTCCATACGGATGGGTACGTTGAGGAAGTCTGCCGAATAGTTGCCGGCATTTTCACCGAAATATTCCGGCAAGCCATCGGGCAGCGTCTGTTCCACGCCGACAAAGGGCCACAGTTCGTAGCGTCCTTCCTCGCTGACGCCCTCCGGCGGCCACTCCAGCGTCAATGACCAGACATTCTTATCGACAACCTCTTCCCAAACACGGAAATAATCTCCGGGCAACAGATGTACCTTTTCCGGCGGGTCTCCGATTTTTTTGATAAAAAGGGAACGCAGGATGTCTCCCTGTCCCTTAAAGGTGTACACCCGCACGCCGGGAATCCGTTTATAGAGCTCCACCGTAACCTTAAACAACCCCGACGCGCTTTTATTGAAAACGGCCGGTTCAACCAAGGTGCGGATATGCAGCAGCTTTTGCAACCGGATATCTTCCTTTAAACGGCCCTTCTCATCCAGCGCTTCCTTCTTATATTTAAATCTGCCCTGAAAGACGAATACACGTACCCGGGCCAGCAGATAGTTGGCGCAATAAAAATAGATATAATGGTAGCCCGTTTCGCTTTGGGCGCTTTCATCAATATTGGCGGGCAGTTTCAGGCGGAAGCGGCCGTCTTTTTCGCTATAGCTGACAATGTTCAGACCCTCCGCCCAAATAAAAACGCCGCTATGATCGCTTTCCTCCTCCAAAAAAAGGCGGCCGCTGATCTCCAGACCCGATGTGGCGCGGATAGTATCCTTATAAAAGGGATTTTCCGTGCAGGCGGCGGCCAGCAGGAAGACGATGAATATCCGTAAAAAGTGTTTCATATTTTACCCGGCGACAGATTTAGCGTCACGGTTTAACTGTTTGGTTAATATTTTAATTCCAGGGCCATGTAAAAGCGGCGATCGCGGATGGCCAGACCGTTAAGTTCCGTCTCGTCGTTTATCAGATTCTGCGCACTGAGGATGATCCGTGAGCGGATGTGCCACAGGCTCAGCGTTTGTGAAAGATGCAGGTTGACATTGCTGAAAGGTTTCAGGCGCAATTCGCTGAAACTCCCATCCTGCCCGCGAAACCAGCCTACCTGCTCATTGGCCGAAAACCAGCGGATTTGCGCGCTGAAGTCCCGCCAACGGAAAAAGGCGCCCGCGGTGAGCTTAAAGTCACTTTTCAGGGGAAAGGCGGCCTTTTCCGAAATATCATAATCGGCCAGCGTACCCTCCAGCCGCAGGCGTTCCCGGAACAGCCACAGCAGGGCGCTGAGTTCCAGGCCGTTGATGGAAGCGGTCGGGATGTTGTCATACAGGGCCCGGGAGCTAAAACCGACGCGGAAATTTCGTATTTTATTCTGATAAAGGTTTTTAAAATAGCTGAGATTTATTTTCCAGCGATCGATCAGGCTGCCGTTGGATTCCCCGCGCTCCATTTGAAAGCCCAGTTCGGTACTCCGGTTCTTTTCGGGATCACGATTGGCGCCCGCCAGGGGATTCGTGCCGGGGGATATGGGCCGGCTCAGGCGGTTGGCAACGGTAGGGAAGCGCGCGTTTAAACCTGTGTTGACATAGACGTTGTAGTTGTAGGCGCCGGATGTCATGTTGAGCTGAAAGGCTACCTTAAAGGTGCTTTCGCTCCATGTCCTTTTCCCGTCGATGGCGGGATAAAGCGCCCGGGTCAGGGAGTCCGGCGGTGCGCCCCGGGGGATATCGCTTACCCGGTCATAACGATAGCTGCCATCCACCTGGATGGTTCCCGGAAGACCGTTGCCCACGGGGGAATTAAAATGGCTGATGATGACGCCGCCCTGTTTTACGCGGATCAGGTCCAGGCGCAGGGAAGAGAGGGCGCCGCTTAGAGAATCCTGTCTGCTGTCCTCGAAAAGAACGTTGCTTTGTTCCGCCTGATAAGCTCCTATGAGACGCCAGTTATTGCCTTCAAAGGTCTTCCGCGCGTCCAGCCGGTAGCTTGCGCTGTTAATGGTGCGATTCAGTACATCCTTAAGCAGCAGAATATCATGTTGTGATTGCAACTGCTGCAGAGAGGCGGTAATCAGCCAGTTACGGGTAGGGCCCAGATCGCCCCGGTAGCGCAGGGAATATATGCGGTTGCGATCGTTGAGGCCCTCCAGGATGCGGATATTGCTGTAATCCAGCCGCGTATCGATAAACATGGCGCTCAGACTGTTGGCGGCGTCTCCCTTGTCTTGCGGGTTAAACATATAAAGCGCATGGGCCGTATGTTGGGTGATCTCATTTTCCAGGGCGTCGTCACTGTCGGTATAGGATTTTTGACTGGCCGCCCTGCGCAGATTATAGGAAAGGTGCAGTCTGCCGGCAAAGGTGTGGTTCAGATTCAGACTCCAGTCCCCGGAATTGTAGCTGCCGAACTTTTGGATAAAGCGCAGCTGATGATCCCGGCGGACGCGTGGAACCAGGTTGATAACGCCGGAAAAGGCCTCCGCGCCGTAAAGGGCGGTATTGCTGCCCTTGA
>JALXBH010000227.1 GCA_026991535.1 Calditrichia bacterium
CCTAATCTATCCAGAAGCGCGCATAAATAAAAGCGGCTTTTTATGGGACGGAAACTATTTCAGCACAAAACGGACGGGGATGGAGATCCACACCCCCACCTTACGATCCCGTTGTAACGCGGGTTGAAATTCAAACTTCATCACCGCCTCTATGGCCGCCCGCTCCAGCATGGGGTTTGATTTGATAACCTCGGCCTTTTCCACCCGTCCTTTTTTATTCACAAATATTTTCAGATATACCGTACCCGACACACCCAGCCGCTTTGCCATGGGCGGATAAACGGGCACAACGCGTTTAACAAGCACCGGCGCCTTGGAATATGGTAAAAAAGTTTCCGCTTCTTCATCCGGAGGCGGTGCGGCCTCCGTGTCTATTTCTCCCGAAAAAAGACGCTCTATGTCCACATCCTCCGCTATTTCGGGCTCTTCATCAATCTCTGCCACGGCGGGACGCGAGGGACGAGGTGGTTTTTTGTTTTGGATGGTTTTGGGTAGCGGCAAAACATCGATGGGGATGTCCGGCAGCGGTAACTCGGCGGCCACTACGGTACTTCTCTCTTTTCCGAGGTAAAAAAGCAACGTTAGCAAAAGCAGTACCGCGATAAGTGATTGTTGCAGGCGCCGGTGGTAGCGGGATGTATATTCGTGCATCTTGTCCTCCTGTAGGATTGTTTATCCGTAGAAATACACAAAGTATGCCAGGGGATTTATCTCTTGTAAATAAAGAGGTTAAGGGTGTTTTATACCGATACGGGCGTTGCAATATGCATCCCGGCGCGGTCGGCTTCCTGCATTTTGCAATGCGGGCCCGGCGGGGATTGCCTTTTCACCGAAAGCGGCCTATATTTAATGTATCATTGTTAAAACCGCCATCCTTTAACAGACAGGCTGATCCGTGCCCCTCTCCGAAAGTTTACTCCCGGAAAAAATTGTCCTGCGCTCCCTTACCCCTGCCGATGCCGTTCCCCTGGCTCGCCTGGCCGACAATAAAAAAATATGGGACAATCTGCGCGACTATTTTCCCTTCCCCTACCGGGAAAGCGACGCCCGGGCTTTTATCGCTCATGTTCTTAAGGAAAAACCGCAACAGACCTTTGCCATCAGTCATCAAGGCGTCCTCTGCGGGGTGGTTGGCCTGGTGGTTCAGCAGGATGTATACCGCCGTTCCGCCGAAATGGGCTTTTGGCTTGGGGAGCCTTACCACGGGCGGGGTATGGCCACCAGGGCGGTGGCGCTTATTACGGCTTATGCTTTTAAGGAGTTAAAACTTGTCCGTGTGTTTGCCGGTGTTTTTGACCATAACAGGGCCTCCATGAGGGTGCTGGAAAAGAACGGATACCTTAAGGAAGGTATCTTCCGCAAGGCGGTATATAAAAACGGCCGTCTTATTGACGAACATCGCTATGCTATCCTGAACGAAGCGGCGCTTTAAGGCCGCGCGGGCATCAGATAAACCTTTTAAAGGGGAAGGCCCATGAACGAACATCAAAAGAGAATAGACCGTTTGTATAAAAAGCTGGACGATTTGGCGCTCCGGCAAAATGAGTTTGACCGGGAAATTAGCGAACTGCGCCGGGAAATCGATCTGCTGAAAAGGGGAGTTAGCCCCGAAAAAGAAACGGTTGCCCCCGCCCCGGAGCAGGTAAGGCAAGCTCAACCGCGGACGGTTGCTCATCAGGCGAAACCCGCATCCTACCGGAAAAAGCCATCCGGCAGGCGACAGACCTATAAAACGCCCGATTTCAGGGCGGATATGGAAAAATTTATCGGTGAAAACCTGATCAATAAAATCGGGATCGCCATCCTGGTAATCGGCGTGGGCATCGGAGCCAAATATTCCATAGAGCATGACCTGATCAGTCCGTTAACACGCATCATTCTGGGCTATCTCAGCGCCCTCGGCCTGCTGGCCACGGGAATGAAGCTAAAAAAGAACTATGAAAGCTACAGCGCCGTGCTGGTGAGCGGAGCCATGGCCATCATGTATTTCATTACCTATGTGGCATACGCCTTTTACGATCTGATCCCCCAGGCGCCGGCATTTATACTGATGACGCTCTTTACAGCCTTTACCGTTCTGGCCGCATTAAACTATAACCGGGCGGTCATTGCCCATATCGGGTTGGTGGGCGCCTACGCCGTTCCCTTTTTATTAAGTGACGGATCGGGCCGGGTGGGTATTTTGTTCAGCTATATGACCGTTATCAACATCGGCATTCTGTCAATCGCCTTCCGAAAAAGCTGGAAGTCGCTTTATTACGCCGCCTTTTCCCTTAGCTGGCTGATTTACGGCTCTTGGTTTGTTTTACGCTACCAGAGCGCCGGACATTTTTGGTTGGCACTCCTCTTTGCCGCGCTTTTCTTTATCCTTTTTTATATTACCTTTTTGGCTTACACGGTGCCTGAAAAAATAAAACCGGGGCGCCAGGAGATTATGATGCTTTTGGGCAATGCCTTTCTCTTTTACGGTTTCGGTTATGATATCCTTAACAGCCGGGAGGGATGGGAACAACTGTTGGGACTTTTTACCCTGGTCAATGCCATCATCCATTTCGGGGTCAGCGCTCTGCTGTACAGGCGGCGGGCGGGCGATAAAGGTCTCTTTTATCTTATCTCCGGGCTGGTGCTTGTATTTATCGCCATCGCCATTCCCGTTCAACTGGATGGCAACTGGGTGACGCTGCTGTGGGCGGGCGAGGCGGCCCTGTTGTTCTGGCTGGGAAGAACACGCGCCGCGGGCGTTTATGAAAAGCTCTCCTATCCGCTGATGCTTTTGGCTTTTATCAGCATTATCCAGGATTGGAACAGGGTCGCCGACCTATGGGACATGCGCGTTTATTCGGCGGAGATGATTCCTTTTCTGAATGTGCGTCTTTTAAGCTCGCTACTGTTTGCCTCGGCCTTCGGCTTTGTCACCTGGCTGGATCAAAAGGAAAAAAACAAACAGGCTTTTAATATAAGCGGGCAATGGAAAACCATACTCTCCGTTTTCTTTACCGCCGTTTTTTTAATCAGCCTGTATAATGCCTTTCGCATGGAAATTGTCTATTACTGGAACCGCCTGTATCTTGATTCCGCCCTAAAACCGCTCCAGGAAAACAGCGCCGGGTTTTCCCAAATCCATAATGAAGACCTGCCCCTTTTCAGAAATATCTGGGTGATTAACTACACCCTTTTCTTTACCGCTCTGCTTTCCCGGGTCAATGTTAAAAAACTGCGTCATGTCCGTCTGGGCGTTACCGGCCAGGTGTTAAACGGTCTGGTCCTTGTCATCTTTCTGACCGCCGGTCTCAATCAGCTTGACCTGCTCCGCATCAGCTATCTGGAGCAGCCTCTGTCCGAATACTACCGCCACGGGGTCTTCAATATCGGCATCCGCTATGTTTCGTTGCTCTTTGTCGGGCTGGCGCTGTATGCCATCCATCGTGGCGCGCGGCAGGAATATATGAAACGCTGGCATATAAAAGCGGCGGATGTGTTTATCCACGGCGCCCTGCTGTGGATGGCCAGCAGCGAACTGCTTAACTGGATGGAGATCGCTTCCGTCGGGTCTCCGGAAATGTTGGGCCTGAGCATCCTGTGGGGGCTTTACTCCCTGTTGTTGATCGTCCTTGGCATCTGGAAAAAGAAGAAACATCTGCGCCTGGCCGCTATGGTGGTTTTTGCCGTTACCATCCTTAAGCTGCTCTTTTACGATCTGGCTTTCCTGGATACGATTGCCAAAACCATCGTGTTGGTTATCCTGGGATTGTTACTGTTGATAAGCTCCTTTTTGTACAACAAGTATAAAAACATCATCGCATGAAAGTCATGAATAAAAAGCTTTTGTTTGTCGTTTTGCTGGCGGCGTTATCCGCGCAGGGTCGGGAATATCAATACAAGCGTTCCCTGCCCGGCGCCCTTCCCGGCTGGCATAAGGTCATTCTGCCCGATGGAATTTTTGGGAAGATACGACAGGATATGGCCGATGTCCGCATTCTGGGCGTTGCGGCAAATGGAGATACCGTGGAAGCGCCCTATATTTTACGCATCTCCCGGGGACGGCGGGCCGAGCATGAACTTACCTTTAAAACCATCAACCGCAGTCATAATAAAAAAGGCTATTTTTACACCTTTGAAAACGATGCGGGACAGACCATCAACCAGATCACTCCCCGGTTTAA
>JALXBH010000228.1 GCA_026991535.1 Calditrichia bacterium
AGCAACCGTCCTTTATGGTCTGGATGGCCTGATCCAGGGTTCGGCGGGCTTCGGCGCTGTTGGCCCGGTCGATGGGCAACATGCCGCTCATCTTCATACCCTGGGCAAAAACCGGTACCTTGAACAGTTCCTTTTTGGCGATAAAACGGGCCGTACCGGGTATCGCCGCCACCATGGCCAGAATATCATAGGCGCTTTTGTGGTTGGCGGTAAAAATGTACACGCCGTCCTTATCCAGATTTTCCAAACCTTCCACCGTAAGCCGCGCGCCGGACACCCACAAAATTATCCGTGCCCAGACACGGATCACCCCGTCATTAAAAGCGGAATAGGGATTGAATATTCCGCCGAAAATAGCCAGTACGGAGCAAACCAGTGTATCCACAAAGGTGATCAGATATAACAGGATCGTGTGTATCCAGCGTATAACAGACATATCAGCCACTTATCTTTTCCAGCCCGCCCATATATGGGCGCAACACTTCGGGTATGACAACAGCACCCTCCGCCGTCTGATAATGTTCCAGCAGGGAAACCATCAAACGTGAGGTGGCCAGGCCGGAGCCGTTCAACGTATGTACATATTGCGGTTTGCCGCCTTCTTTTCCTTTGAAACGGATCTGTGCCCGGCGGGCCTGAAAATCTTCAAAATTGCTGACGGAAGAAGCCTCCAGCCACTTTTCATCGGCGGAGGACCAGGTTTCGATATCATAACATTTGGCGGCAGCAAAGCTCAGATCGCCGCTGGCCAGCAACAGCACACGATAGGGCAGCTTCAGGGCGTCCAGAATCTCCGTGGCCTCGCGCAGCATCGTTTCATGCACCTCATAGGAACCCGCCGGATGAACAAAGTTCACCATTTCCACCTTGTTAAACTGGTGTACACGCTGAAAACCGCGCGTATCCTTGCCGTAGGAACCGGCCTCGCGCCGGAAACAGGCGGAAAAAGCCACATATTTTACCGGAAGCTGCGCCTCGTCCAATATTTCATTGCGGTGCAGATTGGTTACCGGAACCTCGGCCGTGGGAATCAGATAAAGGTCATCCTTTTCCATATGGTACATATCATCGGCCATTTTAGGCAATTGCCCGGTGCCGTACATGCTCTCCTTGTTGACCACAAAAGGCGGATAAATTTCCGTATAGCCGTGTTTGTCAATATGCAGATCAAGCATATAGTTAATCAGGGCGCGTTCCAGACGGGCGCCAAGCCCCTTGTAGACGGGAAATCCGCTGCCGCTGATCTTACCGCCCCGTTTAAAGTCCAGAATATCCAGTTGTTCACCCAACTCCAGATGGTCTTTGGGCTTAAAATCGAAAGCAGGCAGAGTTCCGTGCCGGGATACCTCTACATTGGCGCTTTCATCCCTTCCCAGGGGCACACTGGCATGGGGGATATTGGGAATACTGCTCAATATATCATTGACGGTCTGTTGTACCTCGTTGATCTGTTGATCCAGGCTTTTAATTTGCCGGGATAAATCCTTTGTGGTTTCAATCAATGCCGAGGCGTCCTTCTTCTCCCGTTTGTATTGGGCCACCAGCGCCGAGTTTTCATTGCGTTGTTTTTTTAGTTCCTCGCTTTTAAAAATAAGCTCCCGGCGCTCCTTGTCTTTTTCAAGCAGGGCATCGATATCCGCTTTTTCATTCTTATGGGCAACAGCCTGCTTTACCAGTTCCGTATTGTCGCGTATGAATTTCAAATCCAGCATTTTATTTCCTGTTTTTAAGTGCAAAGATTGAATTTAGCCACTTGCCTCTTTTCAGGCAAGCCGAAGAATACCGGCAGGGGCTACGGCAACTTTTTTCCCTAAAAAAAAACAAGCTACCGTTTTTTTCCCTTGCCTATGGATAATTTGTTAGTTATCATAGGCACGGTTAATCAATTCAAGGAGAATTCCCGCCCGAACATTGTTACTATCTTCTACATCACAAATAAATCAGGAGGTACGTAATGATGCCCAATCCCCTTTCCCCTCATCTTGCGGATGATGTTTATCAATTCCTTGTTAAAAATAAATTATTGCGTTCCAAGGGTATTCGCGACTATGTGATCCGTTGCCGCTTTAATGAAATGCGTCACCACCTGCCCACATCGGTTATCATAGAACGGCTGCAGGATGAATATCCCTATCTGCAATATGAAACTATTCGTAAAATTATCTATCAGCGTCAGGAAGTTCTGGAAGAAGAACTGGCCGACTTCGGTATATAAACGGTTTTCGTCTCCCTGCCGGCCTTGCACCCGTTTTTGGGATAGCCGGTTTAATCGAATAAGGATTGTACCGCCGGTAGTCCCGGCACACCGCCAGGCGATGGTGGCCATACCTGTTGGCGGAAACAATCTGTCACAAAAAAGCGGACGGCAAAGGAGGCTACACTGTGCCGGATGACAGGATGCGGCAATCCCGCGGAACAATATAGGTGGCGGCGGCCGTCCATAGACCGTCCGCCTTCCCCGCACCGAACCGGATATCCACGAAGATATCCTGCCGGAAAGCTGGGCCATTATTCGCCTTTTGCGGGCTACCACGGCGAAAAATATGAATGCCTAATGATACTCCACATCATCCATCTTGCCACCAAACACCTTATGCACATAAAAGAAGTAGGCTATCACCAAAACCAGGGCGATCAGCCACCAGACAAGGCCCACCTGCAGACCGTAGGGTTCCGCGGCGGCATTATATATGGTAAGGGACGGAAAATGGCTGTTGGTACCGGGTAACAGATTGGGGAACAAAGCTGCCACCGTGGAACCGAAAGCACTGGCAATAAACAAGGATGATACGGCAAAGGGACTATGGTCTTTTTTAAAAGAGGGAACCCGGAACATCAAAATCAGGGCAAACAGCATCAATAGGGGAAAAATCCACAACCAGGGGTGATTGAAATAGTTATCCATGGCCGAGGGACGTACAAACAGCCAGGCTACAAGTGAAAGAACGATCAAAAAAGTTAAAACCATATTCAGGCGGACAACCAGCTTTTTAAGCCGTGCATTCAACGGACTGTCCGTTTTAAAGATGATCCAGTGGGCGCCGTGTATGGTCAGGGTAACCGCGGCCACCACTCCAAAGATAACGGTAAACCAATCCAGAATACCCGGCTGGCTGCTCAAGGGAGAAAAGCTGTCGTTCCACAAGGGATTAAAAAAGTAAACAGCCCCGTGCCGTGCCAGGCCATTCTCCACACCCCCCAGGTTGACACCGCGCACCACGTTGCCCAGAGCCGCGCCCAGGAATACCGTTAACAGTAAACTGGCCCAACCGAAAGCTTTGTCCCAGGCGGTCTTCCATAAATCATTAGCCACCAGGTTCCTGAATTCCAGGCCGATGGCCCGGAATATCAACAACCATAAAACAATAATCAGCGGCAGATAAAATCCGCTAAAGGCCGAGGCATAGAGGGTTGGAAAGGCAAAAAACATTACACCTCCGGCCGCAATAAGCCACACCTCGTTGCCATCCCAAAAAGGACCGATGGCCCGGATGATGCGCTGCTTCTCATCCTCATTTTCAGCCACAAACAGGTGAATAATTCCGGCTCCCATATCCGCGCCGTCCAAAAGAATAAACATGGTAAGCATGGATACCAGTACGATACTCCAAAAAATTTCCATAGCCCTACTCTTCCATTTTAAGTTATGAACATTTCAGGTTAACTCCGGCCAGGCATTTTATGCCTTTAGCGGCGCGGGCCCCTCCTTTATGACCTTGCCTACCAACAATAAAAATAAAACACCCAACAAAAAATAAAGGCCGATAAAGCCTAATAGGGTAAACAGAGTGTTCCCGGCGGATACCGTGGCCGAAACCCCGTCCACCATGCGCATCAGCCCGTAGACCAGCCAGGGCTGCCGGCCCAGTTCCGCCGTGTACCATCCGGCCAGATTGGCGATATAGGGAAAGGGAATCGCCAGTAGCAAAGCCCACAGTATCCACCTCTTTTCAAAAAGCTTTTTCTTCCATAAAAAGAAAGCCGACAGCCCCATCAGTGCCAGGAACAGGGTTCCCAGACCGACCATCATATGGTAGGCGTAATAAAGCGCCGGAACATTGGTGGGCCACAGGTTTTCATCATAGGCATCCAGACCCTTGACATGGGCATTCCATCTTTTATAGGTAAGCAGACTCAGAGCATAGGGTACTTCAATTTTATTGTCAATGGAGCGGGTTTGCATATTGGGCTGCCCGATGAGCACCATGGGCGCCCCTTCCTGCGTTTTAAACAAGCCCTCCATGGCCGAAAGGGTTACCGGCTGATGGGTGGCCACCTGCTGGGCCAGCATGTCACCAAAAGGAACGATGACCAGCGTGGATGAAATAACCCCGGCCACCACACCTGTTTTTATAAAAAGCCCGGCAAAATCCCGGTTCTTTTTGTTCAGCATATAAAACGCACCCACACCGGTCATGACAAAGGCCGAGGTAACCATGGAAGCCATCTGATTGTGCAAATAAGAGGGCCACAACCATGAGTTGTAGAATAAGGCGGCAAAATTATTTAAAACATATTTTCCATTTTCAAGAATCTCATAACCCACCGGATGCTGCATCCAGGAATGGGTGGCAATGATGAACAGACCGCTGGCCTGTGTACCGGTGAAGACCATAAGGGCCATCAAAAAGTGCAACTTTTTGGACATTTTCTTTTCGGCGAATAAAAACAGCCCCAGAAAGGTAGACTCCAGGAAAAAGGAGAACATCCCCTCCATGGCCAGGGTTTGGCCGATGACATTGCCCGTAAGCTCCGAAAACTTAGCCCAGTTGGTGCCGAACTGAAACTCCATGGGAATCCCCGTTACCACACCCAGTACAAAATTTACGGCAAATATTTTTGCCCAAAAGAGCGATGAACGGTTATAAAGTTCATCTCCGGTACGGATGTAGCGCCATTTAAACCAGACAATCAGCGCCGAGAGTCCCATGGTCAGTTGGGGAAAGAGGTAATGAAACGAAATGGTAAAGGCAAATTGCAGACGGTGGTATAAAATCAGGTCTTCCATTGAATTTTCTCCACAAAAGGCTTGGTGTGATCGAAGCAATCTGTTTGATGTATCTGTTTCCGTAAAGTTACCCATGTGAGCATTTATTTTACAGCGTAAACAATTAACCGCATCAGAGGCGAAGAGGAATGAGCAACCGGGGTTTACCAAGAGATGCCCCGGAAGAAGGAACAACAAAAACAGGTAAAACTATTTCCCGCGCCTCTTACGGAAGAGGGATTTTAACAACAGCTCCATATCAAGAAAAAGCGAATGGTTTTTTAAATAGCTCAGTTCCAGTTCATGGCTGTTACCCAGGCGTGCTACCCTTTCGGGATAGAGTTGGACAATACCGGTCAGTCCGGGTTTGTAAAACAGGGGCGAGGCGACCGGATCGTCTTGTATCGGGGCGCCTACCAGGGATATTCTGCCCAAAAGCACGGAAAAGAGACGCGCCCAGGAACGAAACAGACCCTTTTCCCGGTAATCGAGAAAATGGAATTTTTTGCCCAGCCTGGGCGCTAACTGGCGGCGGAAATATTTTTGCCGGTTAAAGGGTAAGGCAAACAGTACCGGCACGGTCAGGATCAGTACGGGAGTCAGGGTCAGCCCGATATCCATAAGCCGCTTGATAAAGCGGTTAAACGGCTTATTATAGGCATAATCAATCTCCACCAGCGGTACGCTTTCAAAACGTTCGATATTCGACTTGCCGATCATATATTCCAGATGTCCGGGCACCATTTTTATCTCCACGTTTAAATCATGCAGACGGGTCATGGTTTCCAGAATACGTTCATAGGCGATGTTGTGGGTGGAAAAAATAATCAGATTAACGCGCTTCAGACGGGCGTATTCATCGATTTGACCGATCGAGGTAACAATGGGATAGGCATCCAGTTTATGCCCGATACGGTCATCGTCTATGGCGGCCACCCCTTCCACCTTCATGCCGGCCAGGGGCTGGCAATCCAGTTTTTTAAGCAGTTCCACGGTCTCCTGGTCATCGCCCACGATCAGCGCCCGTTTATGAAAGAACTCTTTTTCCAGCGCACCGGAATATTTGGCCCCGTAGCGGTTAAACAGCAGGCGCCAACCCACAATGGCCAGAAATCCGCCGATGGCGGCCATGGCCACCACCAGACGGGAAAAGGCGAACTGCTTAAAAAAGAAAGTCAGGGCCGATACAAAGAGAAAGGTGGCCCCCAGTACCTTCAGCACTTTTTCCGGAGAAAAACGATCCTGCTTGATCATATCAAACAGCAAGGCATTGAACAGGTAGGTTACCGTGGTCAGCAGATGGATGATGATATACTGACTGAAGAAACTGTCCCAGGAAAAGCCGCCTTTCATCTCAAAACGCAGCCAAAAGGTAAACAGCAGCACCAGGTTAAGCATGGCCACATCCATAAGCACCGTAAAATATTTACGCAGTACATTGCGCATGTAAATAAAGGCGCCGCGTAGGATTACCCCCAGTAAGATCAGCCATTTAAAGGGATAGATGTATTTTTGCTGGTAATGTTTTTTATAGAACTGATAAAGCGACCGGTTAAAGGTGATTACATAATCGAGGTTATTGGCCTTGGAACTTTCCCCTTTATAATGAACAATCTGTGTTTGGGGGGTATAGTAGATTTTCCCGCCGGCCTGATTGATACGGTGGCAATAGTCGATATCCTCGCAATACATGAAAAAAGTTTCATCCAAAAGCCCCACCTGTTCCACCACTTCCCTTTTGATCATCATAAAAGAGCCGGAAATGGCCTCCACCGGATAGGTGTCGTTCTCATCCAGATAGGTGAGGTTATAGCGTCCGAAGATTTTACTTTTGGGAAAAAGGCGATTCAGCCCCAGCAGCTTCCAGAAGGCGGTACTGGGTGTGGGAATGCTATGGCGGCAATCCACGGCAAAACTACCGTCGGGATTCAGAATTTTACAGGTGGCGGCGGAAGCATCGGGATGCTCCTCAAAAAACCGCAGCAGGCTGCTAAAGGTATCCTCCTGCACCACCGTGTCCGGGTTGAGCAGCACGATAAAACGTCCCCGCGCCTGTTTCAGGGCCAGATTGTTCCCGCCGGAAAAGCCCAGATTGCTTTTACTGGCGATCAGCCGCACTTCGGGGAAACGTTCCCGGAGCATGTTCACGCTGCCGTCCACGGAATTATTGTCCACCACCCAGATCTCGGAGGGGATATGAGCCAGGGCCCGCCTCAGGGAAAGCAGGCACTGTTCCAGAAAATCCCGGACATTGTAGTTGACGATAATTATTGAAATTTCAGGCAACATCACTATTTACTTTTTGATCGTTTAAAAAAGAAGATGACCAGCGAACGTAATAAAATACGCAAATCAAATGTAAGGGACATATTTTCCAGATAAAAGAGATCCTGTTTATGCTGATCCCGATGCGAACGCATGGAATCATCGTAACGGTAACGCACCTGCGCCCAGCCGGTTAACCCGGGCCGTATCTGAAAACGGCGGTTATAGAATTTTATACGGCTGCGCAGGCGTTCCACTTTGTCCGGACTTTCCGGACGCGGCCCCACCCAGCTCATGGAGCCCAGAAGTATATTGATCAGTTCCGGCAGTTTGTAGATATTGGTTTTGTACAACCAGCGCTGCAAGGGGGAACGCCCCTGCACATTAAAGTTAAGCTGTCCGAAAACCCGGCCGTTCTTGCCCATACGGTTTTCGATAACCAGAGGGGGATGAACTCCCGAAAGAACCAACAACAGGGCCAGGGAGAGTGCCGGCAGAAAAAAGAGCGTGAGGAGAATCAGAGAGAGCAGAATATCGGCAAAACGTTTAAGCAGCCACTGCCACATACGCATATGATCTGGAAAAAGGCGTATCAGCGGATGGCCGGTAATCTCCTCGGTTTTATGGCCGGAAAGGATATCGTAATATTGTGGTACAATTTTTAACACCACCTTCATATCATCGATGGCGGCGATGAGCCCCACCAGTTCATCGTGGGTTTGCTCGTTTATGGCGATGATCACCTCATGTATGCCCCGGTTGCGGATGAGCGACGGTATATCCTCATAGGTTCCCAGGCAACTCAGGTTGCTGAAGCGCTCGGGTCGGCCGTCCTGTGTTACATATCCTACCACATTATATAACAGGTGTGGGTTTTTACGGATATCCTTAAGCAGTTTGTGCCCCCGGGATGTGGCACCGATCAACAGGGTGTTTTGCGGCGCGTATTCCAGAATGCGCCCTCTTTTTTCCACGGTGATCACCAGCAAACGCCCCGCATTGACAAAAAGCAACAGCAGACCGGCATAGAGCAGGATAGCCATGCGGCCTTCGGAAATGGAAAGGGCGCCATCCCAGGTAATAACAAACCAGATCAGTATGCCCACAAGGATGGTTTTGCTGATACGGCGCATTTTGTCAAAGCGGGAGATATCCCAACGCATGCTGTAGAGATCGTTCAGAATAAACAGTACGATCCAGTAAAGGGTAACGATGAGCATGGGCACGGGTGTAAGAATTTCAGACGGGTCCAGCACGCTGCCCTCGCCAATATGATATTGGAGACGCAGCCAGACGTAAACATACATGGCCAGGTTTAACATCAGCACATCGCTGAGGCCAAGTAAAAGACGATGCAGAAACCGCCTGATGGAAATAGGCGCCAGTTCCTTTTGGACGCGCAGAAAATCTTCACTACCGGTAACGGTTTTATATTTTCGCGCTTCCAGGTACCCCAACCGCTTAAGGCCGAAAACAGAAAGTACGATTACCAAAAGCAAAAGGATAAGTCCGCTGATTTCCGCTTCCAGCACCAGCATAATGGCCGCCAGCCCATACGCAGCCGCGGCAAAATAGATGATTTGCACAGCCTGACGGTGGGTAAGCCCCAAATAGAGCAGACGGTGATGCAGGTGATCTTTGTCAGGTTTAAAGGGATGACGTCCGTTATTCAACCGGCGGAAAAATGCCACGGTGGTATCGCCGATAGGCACGGCCAGCACAATAACCGGTAACAGCATCTCTATATGATTTCCCGCCGTGGTAAAGGCCTTAAGGCTAAGGGCGGCCAACAGAAAGCCCAAAAACAGTGACCCGGTATCCCCCATAAAAATGGTGGCGGGATGGCGGTTATAGCGCAGAAAACCAAGTAGTCCGGCCATCAGGCTTACGCTAAAAACAACGATGAGAAAATTGTTGTGCAGAAAGGCGATAAAAGCGAATACCAGGGCGGCGATAAAGCTGACGCCGGCGGCCAGGCCGTCCAGACCATCCAACAGGTTGACGGCATTGGTAACGGCAATCAGCCAAAGATAGGTAAGCGGAATGGAAAACCAGCCCAGATTCAGATCCAGACCAAAGGGATTTACCAGCACATCTATGCGGCAGCCACCCAGAATGACCAGAGTGGCGGCCATAAACTGACCGGCAAATTTCTGCGGAGCGTTAAGGCCGTAACGGTCGTCATAAACACCCAGACCGCCCATAAGCAGGGCCCCGGCAACAATAAGCAAATAAGGCAGTTCCCATTGAAGATGGTTTTGAAAAAACAGCATCGAAAGAACAAGAGTCGTAAGAAAACCACCTATGATACCCATGCCGCCCATGCGTGGTATAAATCCGGCGTGCACCATGCGTTCATCGGGGAAAGTACCAATCTGACGCCGCGTGGCCCAGGAGCGCACCTGGCGTGTCAGCGCAAGGGAAACGGCCGTGCCCGCGAGAAAAACCGGGGCGATAATATAAAAAAGAGATGCGTCCAAAAGATGTATCTACCCATATCAGTAATCAAACAGGAAACCGAAATGCACGGAGCGGAAGTTTTCTTCCCGTTGCTTCCGCTCCCCGTGGGTAAAAATATACGAAGCGGACAGATATAAATCGTTGAAAATTTCATACCGGGCCATCAAAGTCAGTTCGCGGCGTATTTCCAGATCACCTTCCAGAAAATACCGTTTTTCCCGGGGCTCGGTTTGCGTGCCCAGTAACAGGCTGCGCCCCTGCAGGATATTGCCGCCGATATTTTCATTTTCCGTGTTGTGCCCTTTTTTTAACTGCCGCCAGCTTACCCCCAGCCGTAAACGGGCATGGGGCTCGTTTTCCAGTTTAAAATAGATCACCTCGCTGTTGGGCCCCGCCCAGTACCCCAGGGAGCGTCCATCGGTTTCATAACGATTAACGGCAAACCTATGGGTATATACCCAGGGCATGATAGCCACATATTCGGCGGTGAAGCGGCTGTTGGCCCAGCCCAGGGGGTCATACCAATCCAGTCCCGTTTGCAGGGCCTGCTTGTTGCCGAACCAGTTGGTGCCCAGGCTATCGAACTTCATTTCATCCAGAAAAATGGTTGCGTATAGTTTAACACCGGGCAGGACTATCCATTTAGCGTCCAGGGCAATGGTGGCATTGTCCCGGTCGCGCAGTTTGTGCTGCACGGCGCGGTAGAAGTTGAGGGGAAAAAGATAGCTCCAGTCGGCATAGCGGTTGCCATAGATAAACATTTCGTTCAGGGCAAAGGAGAAGTTGCCGAAAGGGCTTATTTCCAGTCGGTGGGCGGCCAGCCACTTATCGGGATAGAGACGGGTACCGTCTTCCAGGGCGCCCTGTTGAAAGGATTGCAGCTTTCCGTGGATCATGGTAAAGCGCCCCCATCCCCAATTTTTATTAATACTGATATAGGGATACTGTTCGGCCCAATCGGAGAGAATCAACTGTCCCGAGGCCCCCGCCCCCCAGCGCAGGGGTTGTTGGGCAAAGGAGACGTCGAAGGCCCGTGTATGCCAGGCCAGCTCACCGCCGGTACGGTCGGCAAAGGTGGTGGCCCCGCTTTCGCTTTCCTGACTGAAGGTGCCCTTAAGCAGGGGGTCTTGCCGACGGTATTCCAGATCGGCGCCGCGAATGGCCTGCGTGCTGAGTTGCCATTGAAAGGAAAAGTTACCGACCGTGCCCCGGAATTGGTAGGTTTGCTCATTGGCGTTGCGCGAGGGGCCATTGATACGACCGTCATAGCTAAAAAGCTGACGATAGTCCATATAAAAGCTGCTGTCGCCCTGTTCCCAGATAAAGAGATGATTTTCCTCCTCGGGATAGGGCTGACTCAGATTGCGGCGCACATCCTTTTTAAAGTTCTCCCAGGAGGCCAATGTGCTGTACCATGTCTGACCTTCAGGGATCAGATCATATTTTTTACGGGCGTCGATTTCATAGCGGAAGTCGAGCAGATAGTCATCCAGCCTCCGGCGATCGATGGCTGTAAGCATGGAGCGCTTTTTATCGACCTCACCGAGAATCGCGGCAATCCTTCCCCGGGAGAGGGGCCGGGCGCCGCTTAACAGGTTACCGGTTACGTCCAGGGCTTCCATGCGGTCGATAAAGTCGTAAACGGGGTGATCCACCGCCACGGAAGCCGGGTTTTGAGCGTGGAGTTGCGAAGCTGCCAAAAGAATGGTAAACATCCACCTTAACATTTGTCGCCGTCCATAAGAGTTTCTTTTTTCATTAAGCTATTTTTGACTCCTTCCGGCGTTTAATATCTATGATTCATGCTTGTTGAACAATAGCCGGTATATACCCGCAAAAAAACCCAAGCCATAGCCAAAATGAATAATTACAAAAGCTTTGGCCACTTTAAGTAACAAAACACTTTTCTTTTTCCAGGTGCTTCTCTGTGCATAAAAGAAAATAATTAAAAGATATATAATTGAAGGAACAAGCCAAAAAACATTTACAGGATTTGTAAAAAACACCGTAAGGCTTGTAAGGATAAATGCTACAAGCGCCGGAGGAATAAGATGACGCAGCATTATGGACTGAGGATGCTCTTTAATAATATACAGTTTCCAGGCACCGGCCTCATATTGCCTTTTCCATAGTTTTGAGTAGTCAGATCGCGCAAAATAGTAGGACTTGATTAAAGGCGAAAACAACAGGAGTCCAAAGCGTTGTACAATGCGGTAGTTTAGCTCCCAGTCCTGCCCACGAACAATTTTTTCATTAAGATAACCAACTTCCTCAATCACCCTACGTTTATACATTCCAAAAGCAACCGTTTCCACTAAGGCCTCTCTTCTGCCATACCAGTACTTTGCATTTCCGGCGCCCAAAGTGTTGTTAAAAGCCAGACCGATAGCCTGACTCTTATCATCTTCCCCCAGGGCGGCGACCAACCCACCTGTACAAGGAACATCATGTTTCCGGTGCATCCGGATGTTCATTTCCAGAAAATCAGGTTCAATGACCGTATGCCCTCCCAGCATGAGCAGATATTCTGCCCGGGAATATTTAAAACCTATATTCCAACCAGAGGCTTGTAATCTTTTTTTATTTTCAAGTATGATTATCGAAAGCCCCGGATGCGTTTCCCGGAACTTATTTACTTCTCCCAGGGTGTTATCGTCACTAAGACCGTCGACGATTATAATTTCAAAAAGAGATTTATCCAGGGTTTGATCAAAACAACTTTTCAGGCATTTTTCAATGTACTTTTCCTCATTCCGAAGAGCGAGCACGATTGAAATTAGTTTTTCTTTTTTATCCATATGTAATATTAATTTTCATACAAAATCACTCTTCATGAAAATCAAGTGAAAAAGCTTATTGAAAGCAGGCTATCTATAATGTCAGGGAATTAACTTAATTCCTCATAAGCCTGTAGCAGCTTTTTTTCCTCATATTCCCATAAGTAGTGTTTTCTAACGGTTTCTATATTTTTTATCCTACTTGAGGCAAGGCTCGCTTTATTGTCAATAAAGTCGAATATCCTGTTTTTTTCTGCTTCTAAGTTAAAAATATTCACTGTAAGGCCAAAACCAATTTCCTTATTAAGCGCGGTTAGTTTATCAAAATCAGAACAGATTACGGAAAGTCCGTTCCCCATAAACTCAAATAGTTTTGTCGGCAAAGAAGTTGTATAATTTTTTATAGGGTGCAGTAAAAAAACACCAATATCAAAATCACGGATTAACTTAATGGCTTGCTCATGTTGAACATATCCATAATACTCAAACTCCCCGAGAAGCTTTTCCTGTTCCATTTTTTGCAAAACTTTCTTCTTCAGTTCTTCGCTTTCAAAAGAGCCGATTAAATGAAGACGGGCATCATATCTGTTATGTAATATCTTAAAGAGTTCCAAGGTTTCCCAAATCCCTCTTTGGGTAGTGATCCCCCCAAGAAATACAACGTCCAGCTTCTCCTCGCTGGAAAATGATTGGCTCTCTTTTAAAACATATTCACTTTTAATAAAGTTCTGAACTATCACAACGTTATGATGCTTCTCATAAAAATTATAATAACTTTCTTCCGCCAGAATGAGGAGATCAAAAAAAGGCAGTATGAGTTTCTCCGAGAACTTATATATATTGCTCAGTATTCGTGCAAGGCTTTTATTTAAATAGTTTCTGTGACGAATAATATCGACAAAGTATTCATGTATATCATATATAATTTTCTTTCTGAATAACACTTTTAGAACAACCCCGACATAAATTAAATCCGGATCGTGAAGATGATATACACGGGCATTTACCTTAACTGCTTTTGCAAATATCTCAATATTTCTGAGCAGTCTGTAAAATAAACCCGGCCTGTTATTTATTCCAACATGAATTACCCCGGGATAGAGTTTTAGTCCCTCTTCACTTTTAGAAATCAGGTAAATC
>JALXBH010000229.1 GCA_026991535.1 Calditrichia bacterium
CTTTCTACATACCAGGGAGGAAGAAGCCCCAGTGCCTGTGTAAATAACTGTGCTGAATTCATGATGCTAATTTAGTAAATATTTTTAAACTACCCACACAATACGACATAGCACCTCTTTTTTATTACCGCCAAAGATGTTGTCCGATAAGCGGTTAAACCCTTTTTGGGCAATTTGAAGCTTTATGGAATCGGTATGTTGCATAAAAACGGGAACGGTTGTCATCTTGTCGGAAGGAGGAATAGGTTGAGGATGCAATCTGTTTAAAGCGGAACGGTAAATGTCATCCACCATTTTTTTAGTAGGCAGGCTAGTCTGAAGTTTGTCGGCGATATACTGAGCCGTTGATGGCGTTAAAGGTATATACAGATAATCGGAATCCGATCCGAGTGCCAGGTAATCACAAAGTGCATAATAGACCAACTCATAGGGTTTTCCCTTTATAACTTGAGATATGCGCACCGGTTTTAGTTTCCGGGCAAAAGAGGGCACATTTCCCGATAGAATTTCGCTGACAACGACTTCTTCCCTGTCGGTAATATCCAGGCCGGTGATCTTTCCGGCCAATTCCATTCCTGTCAAGGCATTCACCGGCCGATCGGGAATATTAAGGTAATGAAGGGTATCTGTTGTGGTAATTGCCCTGTCTATTTGGGCAAAAAGAAAAAGGGGGAAGGAGAGATAAAGAGAAAGTGACATTCTGAAAAACCAATTAATCATCCGAGTGCTCCGGTTGTATTTATTGTGGAAGGAATATACTCTTTTTACAAAAAGGAACCACAACAAACTGAAGGTTTTGAGGGTAGGGAAGGATAAAAAAACTTTTCCGGTTAAAAAGACCTTCCGGGTTTGGGAAACCCGGAAGGTCGGTGCGGATGGGAGAACGGACCCAGGGCCATCGACCTTCCAGGTCTTTAAGACCTGGAAGGTCTGTTTTCTCTCCCTCACTTTTTCCCTGTCAGATAAAAACAGTTATTTTAAGCGAATAATGCTTGTAATAATTTTAAAAAATGCCTAAACTTAAATCTGCGGAATGCAGATATCCTTATTTTGAATATATAAATAGAACAAACCTTATGAAAATAGCCGTTACTCTCTTTTGGATCATCATTGTGGCCTTATTACTTGGGCTTTTTTCTCTTAATGTGGGACAAACTGTAAACATCGATCTGCTTTTTACGGAGCTGGAAAAGGTGAACCTGGTTGCGGTTATTTATGTGTCGGTTTTGGCAGGATTTCTTCTGGGGCTGACCTTTTGGCTGGTTCGCCTTATAAAAGGTAAAAAGGAAGAGGCGCGCCTGAGAAAGACAATAAAACGACTCAATGAGGAAATGGCCTCCATGAACAATACGAATGTGATGGCCGAACAGCCTCGTCTGGAGAACCCGGCCGCTACAGAGGGAGAATCGGGTGAAAATACTTAACCTGCTAATTATGCTGAGTATGTTTGGCGGCGTGCAGGCACAAAACCGGGACCTACTGGAAGCCTATTTAAAAAAAGATTTTAAATATATTGCTTCTGTTGTTGAACAAAAAGATATTTTTACATCCGAAAAGGAACGCTCTTTTTACCTGGCTTTGTTTGAACGTGACGGTGAAAAGGCCGTGGAAACCTATAAAGCGCTTTTTCAGGAAGAGGAAGAACTCTACCTGAAGTATTTGGCCGCGGAACGCTTGCAGGACTACTTTTATGCCCGGGGCTATTATGCTACCTCCGCGGAATACAGACAATATGTTACCGATCATGAGCGGGACATAGAACTGAGCAGATTTAACGCACCCAAAGGCGAAAAAGAAACTAACCGCGGCCGGCAGGATGACGAAAAATACTATATCCAGGTGGGGGCTTTTGGTATTGAAGATAATGCCCGGCAGATGGTGGAGATGTTGCAAACACAAAACTACGTGGCACGGATTAAGATGCGCCAGGTAAGCAACCGCCGCCTCTATTGTGTATGGGTGGATGGCACGGAGGATTTCCGTTCCACATTAAAACTTGCGGATAAGTTAAAACAGAAGTATCATTTGAAATATAAATTAATAAAAGAATGAGGCCATGATGGACATCGATGTTTTGCGATCTATTCCACTCTTTTCAGAGTTAAATGATAAGCAGTTGGAAGAAATATCACGACACTGTATTCGTCAGATATATAAAAAAGATAATATGGTGCTTATCGAGGAAGAGGTGGGCTCAACCATGTTTGTCATTCTGGATGGCCGGGTTAAAATATCCCGTATCAGCGATGAAGGCCGGGAGGTTATCCTTTCCATTCTCTGTGATGGCGACTTTTTTGGCGAGATGGCCATTTTAGACGGACAGACACGCAGCGCCAATGCGGTAACGCTTGAAGATACCCAGATGCTGATCATTCGCCGGGAAAACTTTCTGCAGATGCTCTATGACTACCCGCAAATTGCCATAAACCTGCTAAAAGAGCTTGCGCATCGTCTGCGCCGTAGTGACTCGCAAATTAAAAGCCTTTCGCTGCAAAATGCCCTGGGACGGGTGGCCTCCACCCTGTTACGCATCGCGGATGACTCCGGTATTATAAAACAGGGTAAGGTGGAAATAAGCCAACTGCCCCCGCAGCAGGACCTGGCAAATATGGCCGGTACCAGTCGTGAAACCATCTCACGGGTAATAAAATCCTTAAGCCAACTGGGATATATTAAAAAAGAAGGCAGTAAACTGATCATTCTTGAGTACGATCGTTTCCGACAAGACTTCTCCTAAAAACGGCGGTTGTATATATGAGTTCCGGGCAGGTTTCCCTCTGCGTTGTTTCCAATGACATTGAACGTCTGGATTATTTTATAAACCTGTTAAACGATCCCGCGCACAGGATAATTGCCGGCAATTTTCTTCAGGCCATGCAGGATTTACTGGTTGAGGAAAATCCCGAGTTAGTGATTTTAGACTTTGTTTCTTTTGATAACTTTGACTACCGGCAAATTGAACCGCTACGGCAGGAAAAAAATTATAGCATCACTCCCTTTGTATTTATTGTAGACCCCCAAAATATCCGTTTGGTTTCGCAACTGTACAAAGACCCGCATAACCGTATTATCTTTGAGCCTGTCAATAAATACCTGTTGGTGGCTGAAATAAGAAACAGCATACACCTTTCTCAACTGGAGCGAAAAGTTTCCCTTTACAAAAATATTGTCGAGGGAGAAAAACAGATGATCAGTTATATGGATCATCTGCTTGAGTTGGGACGTCTGTCCGATTTTTCCGATAAATATAAATTGCTCAATTACATCCAGACCACCTTTATAAAAAGGCTTGAAATGGCTCTGGCGGTGGAACTGGGGGTGCTGGGTGTTATGAAAAACGGTCAGAATCAACTGGAAATACGGTTGCTTTCCGATGATGGAAAAGAACTGTTTCGGGTGCTTAATCTTAGCCTGGCCAATTCCAGTATTAAGGAACTGTTTAAGGAAAATTTTCCGCGTATTTATGAGGATGAAAGTCTCAACGATCCTTTTATCCGGGAATTGGAAGAAATTCTGGGGTATAAAATCTCAGGCATGCTGTTTATACCGCTTGTGTTACTGCAAAAACCGGTGGGCGGTTTTATTTTACTGAATAAGCTGTATCGTAACGATTTTAGCGAGAATGATTTGGCCTTTTCCACCATAGCCGCCCAAAAAGTGGTTTATCAACTGGAAGCATTGGAACTGGCTGCCGGTGGGCTGGAAGAAAAAGTGGTTCAAAGGCTGCCGGTGGATTCCGTGGCCCGTAACTCTTATTTGCTGGAAACGGTGCTTTCGGCCGTGGATTTTGGGCTGGTTATTTTTGATAGTCATCAGCGATTGCACTATGTAAACAAGGCGGGACTTCTCATTCTCAATATGAGTGAACAACCAAAAACCCTGGAAAAGTTGTTCGATGAACGTTCATACAGCCATATCAATGACAATCTTGAGAAGAAGAACTTCCCGGTGGTACGCCAGGAACTGCAAATACCCAGAGAACAGAGTCTGGATTTTTATATTGGCTATTCCATATATGCCATGGAGTGGGATCAAAAACAGAACTATTATATTCTGGTCTTTTCCGAGATATCACAAACGAAACGTTTGCAAGCCGAAATACTGCGTATGGATCGCATGGCCTCCCTGGGAATGCTCTCTTCGGGAATCGCTCATGAAATTCGCAATCCCCTGGCCGGTATTAAAACCATGGCCCAAAATATGGAAGAGGAGATTGACGAGGACTCACAGGTACATGAAAACGTGCAACGTATTATCCGTCAGGTAGACCGCCTGGACGATCTGTTGCGTTCATTTTTTAAATATGCCAAACCGGCGCGGCCGGAACTTAAACGCACCTCCCTGCAATCTATCGTCCGGGAAATCCGCCATTTGCTGGGTCAAAATATGAAAACCCAGAATATTCAGTTGCAGGAAATGTATGAAGAAGAGCTTTTCCATTTGTTTGTCGATGGCAACCAGATACAGCAGGTACTCATTAATATGCTGCTTAATTCCATCCAGGCCATGCCGGATGGCGGAACGGTCTCGTTGATAGCTAAAAATGCCACCAAGGATGCCACTCCGGCCATAGACAGGCGTAAACGCAATCCCGGACTTCTTTCGGATAGCTTTGTGGAAATCATTGTGGCCGATACCGGAACCGGTTTTGATGAAAAAATCAAGGAACAGATATTTAACCCCTTTTTTACAAATAAGGCGACCGGTACGGGGCTGGGACTGGCCATTGTATATCAGATCGTTCGCGAACACGGCGGACAGATTGATGTGGAAAGTACCGTGGGGCTGGGTACAAAGTTCAGGATACTGTTACCGGCGGTTGAACCCGGAATGGAATCCTTACTACCCAAAACCGAATCCGGCGGCTGATTGATTAGATTAATGCTTTATGCTATATTGCCCACATGCCCGCCGTTGAACAGGGAACCCATAGCGTTAAGACAATCTTAAAATAAATTGGTATCGATTTGTTTACTTTATACAAAAAAAACCGAAAATTTGAACTTCCTGCACACTACGGTAAGGAAACCGGAGAGAAGAAACGTAAAATCGTTTTTGAGCGCCTGCCGCGTAAAAAAGTAAAACCCATCTGGTGGCTCATTGTGGTTTTTGTTTTTGTTCTCTATCTGTTAAACTATTTAAGCTCATTCTAATCAGAAGGAAAAGGTAGCTTTATGATTCAAATAGGCAAAATCCTGAAAAAAGTACCTATCTTTAAAATGCTTGGTAAAGAGAGTATCGATTTTATTGTGGAACGCCTTAAATTTAAAACTTTTGAAAAGGGTGAAAACATATGTGAGATTGGTGATCCCGGTGAAGAAATGTTTATCATTATTTCCGGGGAAACCGATATCTGCATTGGCGAAAAGGGCAATCAGCAGGTAGTGGCCACACTGAAAAGCGGGGATTATTTCGGCGAGATGGCTTTGTTGACAGGCGAACCGCGTTCGGCTACGGTTAAGGCCAATGAAAAAACGGAAACCTTTGTACTTTATAAAAACGATTTTGATGTTATCCTGGAAAAATATCCATCCATATCCTTAAGCATGGGTAAAATTGTCAGTCAAAGGCTGAGGGATACACTTAAAAAAGCCGCTTCCGCCAGTGGACAAAAAAAGGACAATTTTGAAGCCCGTTCCGATGGCAGCGGCCCTTCCGGCAGCCTGAAGGATATGGCTCTGGTGGATTTGATCAGTTTTTGCGAGGCCAACTCCCTAACCGGTGATATGAAAATTAAGCATGATAATGAGCTGGGTGTTTTTGAGTTCGAGCGCGGGGAACTGTTAAGTATAAAACTGGGAGATTTAAGCGATGACGCCGCGCTGGATAAGATGATAAACTGGCAGGACGGTTCATTTGAAATCAATGTACGCCCCCTTACGCTAAAAACCACTTCCGACGATTCGACGGAAGATGAAATAAAGAAGGTGCTGATTGTGAATAACTCCAGAGTGGTGCGCCGGGTTATTGAGCGCGCCTTTAGCGGCCTGGGCTACGAGGTTTCCACCGCCTCCAATATTGCCGGCTCGTTGGATGTAATAAACACCGTTGTTCCCGATATTATCATTAGTGATATTAAACTGGCTGACGGTTCGGGGCCGGAATTTGTGAAGCAGGTTCGCGATACCCAGAATGTACCTTTTATCTTTATTACCGACGATGCGGTTAAAGCCGATTTGGAAGCGGAATTGAAAGACGTGCCCGATGTGGATATTACCAAGACCCATGAAGTGAGCGAGATCGTAAAACTGGTTGAAAATAAGTTGCTGCAATGAAAAAACAACGCATAGATCAACTAAAAAAAATCCCTCTTTTTTCGAAGGTGGGTGATGATGAACTGGAGTTGATCGCCGATAGCCTGGCAACGGAGGTGATAGGGGCCGGTATACAGATTATCCGGGAAGGCGACGAGGGCAATTCCTTTTATATAATAAAGGAAGGCACGGTCAAGGTTTGCGCCCGTATCGAGGATGAAAATGAGGAAATAATTCTTACCCGCTTAAAGACCGGAGATCACTTCGGGGAAATGGCTCTCATTAGCGGAGAACCGCGCTCCGCCAGTATCTACGCCACCACAGACGTGGTACTGTGGAAACTGGATAAAAAAGTGTTTGATGACCTGATTCTGCACAATCCCGGTATAACCCTTACCCTTACCCACCTGTTAACCCAACGTCTGAAAAGCGCCAATATTGCCCGCAAGGAAACAGAAGCCTTTTACCATAAACGCTTTATGCCTGGAGGCACTCTGAATGATCTGGGGGTTATCCAGTTGCTGAAATATGCGGAGGAAAATTCTCTTTCCGGTAAAATTATGATTTTCAGCGGGGAAGAAGAGGCCGCTTTTATCTACAAAAAAGGTATCCTGGAACATGTGCGTTATAAAGACCTTGAGGAAGACGATGCCCTGGATAAAATACTGGACTGGACGGAGGGCACCTTTCGCGTGGAACCCGAAAGCCTTCAACCCACGGTAACCACGGAGACCATAGCCGCTGAGCCGCCCGGAGATGTAACCGCGGAAAAAACACACAAAGCCTTTAAACGTTATCTGGAGTTAAAACTACGCGCATTTATACATTTTGCCGGACCCAAGATTACTCAACGGGCAATAAATTATGCCTATCACACCCATAGCGCCTATTTTAAAAATATTTCCAGGGTGTCTATTCAAACACATCCCGAATATAAAATTAATATCGGGGAAGGTCCCTGGCCGGAAAAAGATATTCTGATGATGGCCATTATTCTGCGCGAGGTTGTAAGCCTTATTGAAAGAGAAATGGTGGGGTTTGAATTCTGGAGCCCGTTATGCGGCGAAGCCGAAACCGACGCCTATCTCTCTCATCTGCAGTTTTTTGACTATTTTGAACAAGCCATGGATTTTACCCGCTAAAGATCGCTCAGGCCTTTAGTCCTGCCTGTAAAACCTCCATCGCTTCATCAACCGTATCCACATATTTAAACAGGTTAACATCCCTGGCGGAAATGGTACCCCATTCTACCAGAGCGTCTATATTCAACACCGAATCCCAGAATTCCCGGCCAAAAAGGACGATGGGCATTTTCTTATTCACTTTTTTTGTTTGAATCAGGGTAAGTACTTCCATCATTTCATCCAGGGTGCCAAAACCGCCGGGAAAAACAACAATAGCCTTGGCAAAGTAGAGAAACCAGTATTTGCGCATAAAAAAGTAATGGAATTCAAAATTCAATTCCGGTGTAATATAGGGATTGGGAAATTGCTCCATGGGCAGTGAGATATTCAGTCCGATGGAACGGCCTCCGGCTTCCATGGCGCCCTTGTTGGCCGCTTCCATAATGCCCGGCCCGCCTCCGGTGGTTATCATATATCTTTGTTTCCCTTCGTTGTGTTCCATGGTCCAAAGGGTAAGTTGCCTGGAAAGCTCTACGGCATCTTCATAATAGCGCGAAAGGTTCAGCATCTTTTCCGCCTGTTTTAAACGGGTTTCCGTCTGCCGGCTCACCTTTTTGCCATAAGCCTGTTGGGCGGCGCTATAAACCGCCTGTGCCTCTTCCATGGATTTTATACGCGCGGAGCCGAAAAAGATTATGGTTGATTTGATACCCAATCGTCTGAAGCGGTCATGCGGCTCCAGGTACTCCGCCTGAATGCGCAGGGGGCGCGCGGCCTTGCTGTTTAGAAATCCCAGGTTCTTATAGGCCTTTTCGGCTTTTTCCAGTTTTCCCATTATCGTCTCCGTTTTCGTAATTATAAATTGGATGGCCCCCGTAGGGCCTTAATCACATATTCCATGGTTTGGGTATAGTCTGTTAAAAAAGGGTCGTCTTCACTACAACCCACAACCGCCGTCATTTCGCTGCTGTTGCGATAACTTTTTAAGCGGTATTCATTTTCAAAATCCTTTTGGCGGCTAAATTTCGCTCCGCTGAGCATCTTCTCAGCCGTTATAGCGGCTTTCCGTTTCAGACTCTCCCTGTCATCATCATTAATTCTTTTTTTGCCCAAAAGAAAAGCGGCGATATGGTTGGCCAGTCCGCTTAGGTGGCTCCCGTACTCTGCGGCCTGCTCCCGGTAAAAACGGTGTATATCCTTCCAACTGCTTATATCTCCGGCACGTACGGACTTACGGAATGTGTCCGCCTCGTCGCCGGGAATAAATTGACCGCCAAAATTTTCCCATGTCACCAGGGGCATGGTGTTGCCGGGCATTTCGCGTAAAAAGAGGCGACCGCAGAAAAAGATCAGCAGTTCGGCATAGGCCAAAATACCTTTCAGGGGATTTAAAATAACAGCCTTATCCCCGTAAACCAGTCCCCCGGCTTCAACATGGCGGGGCGCTTTTACGGTGGACGTATTTTCCAGCAACGCACTTAGGGAAGGCTCTGGATCAATCTGCTTCCTTAAAAAATCAATGCCCCGAATCATCGCGGTTAGCGAATCCGGCCCCAGGAAGTCGGTCTCAATGTGAAGAGACCTGTGTAATCGCTTATCCCGCTTTGTAAATTTCCAGGCGTTGCGGGCCAGGGCATACATGTTATGATAGTACCAATATCCGGGGTAGATAACCACCCGGCCCTGAGGATTTTTACTGATCAGGGAAAACGGCAGATGAATATTTAGCTCTTTTTCGAAGCTGGCCTTGGCCACAAGGGTAAAGGGGGCAAAATGAGAGTTGTGTTTAAAATCGGTTTCCAATCCGGGCCAAAATCCCCTGCCGGCAAAAAGCTCTCCGTCCGCGGCCCGGGAGTTGTGGTTGGAGCCGATGGTAGCACCGGCCGCAATATTGCATTGGCCTTCAATGGTGGAGGCGATTAAAAAAGAGTTGTTATGATGCTGTTCATGAAAGGGGAAAAGCAGATTGCTGATAAGCTCGCCGCAGGCAATGTGTGAATTGGCGCCTATCATACAATCGCTGACCCGTGCGCCGTTTTCCACATGTACATTCTCCCCGGTGGCCACGTTAGATAAGAGCGCGTTATTACGGATATGATTCTGCCTGTCTAAAATTACATTTTCAAGAACAACACCGTTCTCTAAAAAGGAAGGACCCTCTTTAGATGAAGCAATAAAGCAATTGTTGAGCGAAATAATATTTTCTATGTGTACGTGGGAGCCGGTGTAGGCGCTGCGGATGCTTTGACAATTGTAAATGCGGGAATCCGCTCCTATTTCCGCTATGCCGCCATAGGGCTTATAACAGTCAGCAGCCAATAAGCGAAGCTGTTCGTGTAACAGCTTGTCATCCCGGCATTGGTTCTGAATCCAGGCATCGGCCGTGTTCATTCCCGGAAAGGCTAAAATAGCCCGCCCGCCGTTTTCATTGGTTACTTTTATTTCAAAGGGCGTAAGCGGGCGAGTGCCCAGCATTATACCCACGTTGAAGATAACACAGCGATCACCGATTGTATAGTCGCTTAACTGGCCCACGTCATGCAGGCGGCAATGATCGCCGATATAAACATTCTTAAGGCGGCAACGGGATATGCCGGCTGGCAAGGGCTCTCCATCCTCCGGCGTTGTCAGGGCGCCAATATATACGGTTCCCGCAAAATGGGTGTGTGTGATGAGTTGCAGGTCGGTCTGCCGGTGTATAAAAATATTTTTCCAGTTTTCCGCCGTATTAAACCGGCTTTCAAGCAGGGAAATTTCCTCGGGAGAAACGGGGCGATAGTCTGGCCGGGATGTCATAAATATAAGCGTACCTTTTTTTTGATTTTAGATTTAGAGGAAATTAAGTATATTGTCGAGTCATATTCAGTATAATTGAATATACAACAGTCAAATATATATAGCATCAATTTAGGATATATCTTTATAATTTATGTTAAGATCCGTTGGCTACGGCCCAAAATCACTACGCGATTTCAATGAACTGAATCTTTTACGTTATATAAAAGAGTATGGCCCGTTATCCCGGGCGGAACTGGCCAAGGCCTATAAAATTTCCAAGGCTACCGTTTCGGAGATTGTAGCCATGTTACTGGAATCGTCTTTTATCCGCGAGATCGGTCGGGGAGAAACCGGCAAGCTGGGCGGCCGCCGGCCCATATTACTGGAGTTTAACAGCATGGCCGGCTATTGTATCGGCGTGGAAATAAAGAGAGACCATGCACGACTGGCCCTGATGGACCTGGATGCGAATATCATAGAAAAAAGTCTGATAAAATATCAAAATGGCACTCAGCTTGAGGTGATTCTTGATCGGATTATTGAACAAATTACTCTGCTTAAGGAAAATGATTGGGCCTCTGAAGCCATACCCATGGGCATCGGCGTTTCCATACCGGGACTGATCGATTACACAAAGGGCTGCATATCGGAATCGGACACCTTGAAGGATTGGGAAGATGTTCCGATAAAACAAAGGCTGAAGGAAGCACTGCAGATTGATACCTTTATTGAAAACGATGTCAAAGCCATGACTCTGGGGGAATTCCATTTCGGACACGGGCGGAATTACAGGAATCTGGTTTATTTGTGGACGGGCGACGGTTTGGGAGCGGGCATTGTGATTAACGGACAGCTGTACCGCGGTGTCTCGGCCAGCTCCGGAGAGGTAGGTTTTTATGAACTCGGTTATTATATTCGTTCCGCGGAGGAGTTTAATCTTCTGTTTAACGGTCAGGAGAATTTTGCCCAGATTCTTTCGGAGCAGGGACTGGTGGAGGCGGCCCGCCGTGCCGTGGAAAATAATGCCCGCACCAGCCTCAATAACGGCGAAATCACCCTGGATTCCATCCTGCAATCCGCCGAGCGGAAGGACGCCTTTGCCCTGGAGCTGATCAGCCAATATGCCGGTCTGGTTGGTATCCTGTCCATTAATCTGATTAATACGCTCAACCCGGAGATATTGATCATCGGTAGCGAGCATGTTTCAAAAACTCCCTTGCTGATAAAGCTGATCCGTGAAAAAGTGAAAAAAGATCAACTGCACATTCCCATAAAATCCGTAGATATTGAGGCCGCGTTGTTAAATGAATATGCCGGTGTTCTGGGGTCCGCGGCGCTGGTATTGGATGATATTTTTTACAACACATACCTTAACCTCAGGCGTTATCGCCGTTTATTCAAGGCATAAGGGCGTGCTTTTCTTTGAATTAAAAAAGACGCTTTTATAAATTAACCGCTTGACTAAAATAAAAAGCGACATAGCAGATTGAACTTTAAGCTCTTGCAAACAGATGCCCGGTCCAAGGCCCGGCTCGGTTTAATTGAAACCGGGCACGGCACGGTGGAAACGCCCATATTTATGCCGGTGGGTACCCAGGCCAGCGTTAAAACACAATCCCCCAGAGATTTGGAGGATATAAAGGCCCAGATCATTCTGGGAAACACCTATCATCTTTATCTGAGGCCGGGAGCGGATTTAATTGCCTCCTTTGGCGGATTGCACAACTTTATGAACTGGAAAAAGCCCATTCTTACCGATAGTGGCGGTTTTCAGGTGTTCAGTTTGCGTGAACTGCGTAAAATAGATGATGAGGGTGTGGTTTTTAAATCTCATCTTGACGGTTCCCGCCACTTGTTTACTCCGTTATCCGTGCTGGAAACACAGCAAAAGATTGGCAGCGATATCATGATGGTGCTGGATGAATGCCCTCCCCATGACGCCGACAGGTCTTATGTGGCGGCCTCCCATAAAACCACGCTTAAATGGGCCTCCATAGCCCGCGAAGCCTATGCCGGTTCCCAACCGCTGCACGGCTATGCACAATGGCTTTTTGCCATTGTTCAGGGCGGCACATTCCCTGACTTGCGTGAGGCCAGCGCCCGGGCCCTGGTGGAGATGGATTTTCCCGGTTATGCCATTGGCGGTCTGGCGGTAGGGGAGTCCAAGGACAAGATGCTGGCCATGACCGATCTTGCCACCGATATCCTGCCCGTTGATAAGCCCCGATATTTGATGGGGGTGGGTATGCCGCAGGATTTGCTGGAAGGCATAGAGCGGGGAGTGGATATGTTCGATTGCGTTATGCCCACGCGCAACGCGCGTAATGGAACGGTATTTACACATCAGGGTAAAATGGTCATCAAAGCCGCCCGCTATAAAACGGACGACCGGCCGATGGATGAGCACTGTTCCTGTTATGCCTGTCGCAATTTTTCGCGGGCCTATATTCGCCATCTGCTGAATGTCAATGAGGTTCTGGGTATATGGCTGACCACACATCATAACCTGAATTATTATATCCGTCTAATGGAAGAAGCACGAAAGCAGATTAAGGCGGACACATTCGTCCCCTGGAAAAAGAAAATCATTTCAACGTTTAACAATGCATTTTAAAGGAGAAGTCTTATGAATTTTGTTTTATTAACCATCATTCAGCAGGAACCTGCAAACCCGATCATGTCTTTCCTGCCTTTTATTATCATCATGATTGTCATCTATTTTCTGATGATGCGCCCGCAAATGAAAAAGCAGAAAGAAAAGCAAAAAATGCTGGAGCAGCTTAAAAAAGGGGACAATGTTGTTACCCGGGGCGGCATTCACGGCAAGGTGGTTGGTTTCGCCGATGATAATAAAGTCGTTATCATAAAAGTGGATGATAATGTTAAAATAAACGTCGATAAGCCGGCCATTGAATTTGTAATGCCGGTGGGAAAGGCCGTTGATAAAAACGATAAGGCCGAAAAGAAAAAGTAATGAAAATTGTTTTTATGGGTACGCCGGATTTTGCGCTGTACTCTCTGGAAGCATTAATTGAAGCAGGCCATGAGCTTGTGGCGGTTGTTACCGTACCGGATAAAAAACAGGGGCGGGGACAAAAGTTAAAGCCTTCGCCCGTAAAACAATGCGCCCAAAAACATGGTTTAACTCTTTTACAACCGGAATCTTTAAGGGATGAGGCTTTCCTGCGGGAACTAAAAGAATTGGGAGCGGAGCTGTTTGTGGTTGTGGCCTTTAAAATATTACCCCGGGAGGTCTTTGGTATTCCTCCCATGGGAACGCTTAATGTACATGCCTCGCTGCTTCCCGCCTATCGTGGCGCCGCGCCCATAAACTGGGCCATCATAAACGGTGAGAGGGAAAGTGGCGTTACCACCATGCTGATCGACACGCGGGTGGATACCGGAGATATCCTTATGCAGGAGAAGGTGAG
>JALXBH010000230.1 GCA_026991535.1 Calditrichia bacterium
AGTAGGCGCCGAATACCTGGGAAGGTATCACCGTGCCGGTCAGATTCAGCTCCAGCACATTATTAAAGGCCTGGGCCGGAATATCGAAGAAACTTTTTTCCGCGGAAGTGGTCGCCCGCGGATCGTTACCCCCGGCGCCGTTAATCAGCACATCCACCCGGCCATAGTGATTCAGTGTCTCACGCAGGGCGGATTTTACCGACTCCCTATCCAGCACATCACAGGCCAGCAGCGTATAGTCGCCTTCCGATCGAATCAGCCGCTCCTCGATTTTCTTTTCCGGAGCGGGATTGCGGCTCAGCAACGCCAGACGGGCGCCTCTTTCGGCCAGATCACAGGCCAGCGCGCTGCCCAGAACGCCGCTGCCTCCGGTGATGACCACCACCTTGCCGCTTACATCAAACAGATTATCCCTGTAATTCAACGGTCTCTCCTTTTTTAATCCAAAAACAACGGGCGTATATGCCGTTCAAAAATATTGGCGGTGACATTCCCGGCCACCACGGTTTCATGTTTTTCCAGCATGTGCAGATAGCGCTGTCCCATATTGGCGGCAATTTTATAGCCCACATGCAGCAATTGCCGGAAATGAGGGTTATACAAAGAGTCACCGGGATGATGGCGCAGGGCGCGGGCAAAGCGGGAACCGTCCCATTTGCGCACCTCCTCCATAGCCGGCAGTTTTTGCGGATCGATATCGATCACCGTGGCATAGGGGGCGCATAAATCCTCGAAGGCCTCCAGTGCCCGGCGGTAAATTTCAACGGCCATTTCCAGTCCGTCACCACCCGCCTCGGCCAGCCCGATCAACTCCTCCAGCCAGGTGGTTCCGGCGGTTTTTACGTGGATACCGGCATCAAATTTGCGGATGGCCTGCCGGATCACGGGGTAGAGGGAAAATTTGTCGCTGCCGGAATGCACGCTCAGTTTAAGGGTGGCGGGAAGATCAAAATACTCCCCGGCCAGACGGATCACCGCCAGGTCGCGCTCAAACTCTTCGGCAAAGCGGGAGAGGTCGCCCGCATAATCGACCCCTTTGTTAAAACGCCCGCTGAACTTTGGGGCCAGGGTGTGCAATTCCACCCCGTAAAAGGAAAGCGCCGCCAGGATTACAAACAGCTCCACCGGGCTTTGCGGATCATCGGTTTCATCCATGGAGACCTCGGCGATAAAGGCCCGGCTTCCTTTTTCCTCTTTGATGTGCCGGTATATCTTGCCCGCTTCCCCGGCGGCAAAGAGATATTTTTGCGCCGTTGCCCGGATCAACTCTTCGCTGATCTCCATGGCGGCATCCAGCAGGGGCAGTTTATGGCGACCGGTCAGCGCGGCGCAGCTTTGCACAAAACGGTCAACCGTTTCCGGCGCGGCAGGCTTACCGATGTAATCGGCGACATCGATGGTAAAAAAGTCGCAGGAGTCCATAAAGAAATCGACATTATCCAGATTGATATGATCGGCATCGACAAAATAGGCCTCTTTCCAGGAGAGGTCGCGCACCGCCTCATCCGCCTTTTGCCGGGTTACGCAGGGATCGCTGCCGATAATTTTATGTTCGCGGAAGGATTTGTTCCAGACGGGGGTAATCTCCACCCCGGCCCGGGCGGCCTTTTGCAAGGCGCTTAATTGCGCCCTGGCCTGATGGGCAAAACGGTCGCCCACGCCAAAAGAATATTTATTTAACTGCACGTGTTGCTTTTCCTTTTTCATTTTGAGTTTAGAGTTTGTAACCATCCCTGGCCAGGTCATAGGCCAGCGCCCGGGCAATTTCCCGGGCCTGCTCCATATCCAGAATATGACGACTGACCAGTCCGGCCAGAAAATTGGCATCCACCCGCCGGTTCAGATCATGCCGGGCGGGAATGGAAAGAAAAGCCCGGGTATCATCATTAAATCCAACCGTATTATAGAAACCGGCGGTTTCGGTTACCCTTTCGCGATAGCGGATCATGCCGTGGATGCTGTCATGAAACCACCAGGGCGGACCAAGACGCATGGCCGGATAGTGCCCGGCCAGGGGCGCCAGCTCGCGGGCATAGGTCGATTCATCCAGGGTAAAAACAATCAGCCGGAAATTCGGATCATTGCCGTAGGCCTCCAGCAGGGGGCGCAGGTTTCCCGTAAACTCGGTGTGCACCGGGATATCGGCGCCCTTATCCGCACCGAAGCGTTCATGGATAAAGCGGTTGTGGTTACGCCAGGCGCCGGGGTGGATTTGCATTACCAGGCCGTCATCGACGCTCATGCGGGCCATTTCCATCAGCATGTGTGCCGTAAAAAGACGGGCGTCATTGGCGTCAACCTGTCCCTTCAGAGCTTTTTGAAAAATGGTTTCGGCCTCTTGCCCGCTTAGCCGATGGGTAAAGGGGGTATTAACGCCATGATCGGTGGCCGTGGCGCCCATTTCCCTGAAAAAGGCCCGCCGCTTTTCCAGAGCGGCGATGAACTCGCGATAGGAATGAATGGCCAGGCCGCTGGCCGCCCGCAGGCGATCCATTTCCTCCGGCCAGGCCCGGGCGGCAATATCGGTTACCCCGTCGGGGCGGAATGTGGGAATCACCCTTCCCTTAAAAGACGAGTCACGGAGGACCCGGTGATATTCCAGGGAATCCGATGCGGCGTCCGTGGTACTCAGCACTTCGATATTGAACTGTTCATACAGGGCCCGCGGCCGAAAAGCCGGACGGGCAAGCTTTTCCAAGATGGCATCATACAGGGCGTCGGCATTACGGGCGGAAGGTTTTTCGTCAATATCCAAAACGGCGGCCAGTACATGCTCCAGCCAGCATCCCGTGGGTGTGGCGGCAAACAGATAATAGTGGGCGCAAAAGATACGCCATATCTTACGGCTGTCCTGCTCCACAGCTGTACCATCCACGGTCGGAATACCGAGAGATTCCAGGGAAATACCCCGGGAATATAACATGCGAAAGATATAATGATCCGGAATAAGAAGTAAGGAGGCCGGATCCGGAAAGGGGACATCTTCCGCCAGCAGGCGCGGTTCCACATGACCATGGGGACAAACAAGCGGCAGACCCCGGACATGGTCATACAATTCACGGGCGATCCGGCGCACCTCCGGTTGCGGATCAAAATAACGGTCGGGGTGTAAATTTATCTTGCTCATTTTTTCAACTCTTTTTGAAATTCAGGACTTAAAATCAGTTTCCCGGGCAATTCCACGAACCGTCCGCTTTTTTGCCGGCCCCCGATCTCCTCGAGCAGCATGTTCGTGGCGGTCTTGCCTATCTCACGGGCCGGTTGATCGAAATAGCTGATGGCCGGTTTCATATAGCGGCTGTAAGCGCTTCCGCCAAAGGAGACGATTTGCATATCGTCCGGTACGCTCTTTCCCAAATCCTGCATGGCCCTTACCGCGCCCAGGGCCACGGGAAAGGTTACGGTAAAAAGCACCTCCGGCAGCCCCACCCGGTCGTATATCTTCATCAAGCCCCGATAACCGTCCTCTTCGCTGAAGCCTCCTTCCACAACAAAACCGGAAGGTAGGTCACAGCCATATTGTTCCATGGCCCGGCGGTAGCCCCGGGCCCGCTTCCGTCCGATGCTGGTATGCGGGAATCCGCCGATATGGGCAATTTTCCTGTAACCCCGGGAAGCAAACCAGGCTACCGCTTCAAAAGCGCCCTGGCGGTCATCGGTGGTTACGGCACTATATCCCGGCTCATCCGGAACACGGTCAAAGAAGACCAGCGGCAGGCCATGATCCCGCACCTCCCGGAAAACATCCGTCCGCCGTGTGTTTTGGGCCAGAGAAACCAACAGGCCGTCCACGCGCATGGAAAGCAGGGTTTTTATTTGCCGCCGCTCACGACTCTCGTCTTCGCGGGAAACGGTTAAGATGATTTCGTAATTGCTTTCCTCCGCCGTTTCATAGATGGCCTCGATGGCTTGCGAGAAAAAGTGATGGGCTATTTTAGGAACGACAAGACCGACGGTCAGAGTTTTGCGGGCGGAAAGGTTGCGGGCCATGTAGTTGGGCACATAGCCCAGGCTTTCGGCCATCTGCTTTACCCGCGCCCGGGTGGCCGGACTGATATCAGGATGGTCGCGCAGCGCCTTGGAGACGGCCACCTTGGATATCCCGAGCCTGAGGGCAATATCGTTCAATGTTAT
>JALXBH010000231.1 GCA_026991535.1 Calditrichia bacterium
CGTCACGCGTGATGGAACGGAAAGTGGGCTTGCCCTCCTGACGCGTCTTTTCCGGCAGGTCGCTTTTTTCAAGACTGAGATACCAGCGCACCCGGGCTTTTTCCAGCTCCAGATAGCCGCTGTTGCGCCGGGCTTCCGATTTAAACACCTTTACCTGCTGTACCTTGCCGAATATCCAGATCAGCATGTCAAAAAAGTGAATGCCGATATTGGTGGCGATTCCGCCGGACTTGGAGATTTCCCCCTTCCAGGAATAGTCATACCATTTCCCGCGGGTGGTAATATAGCTCAGGTCTATTTCATATTTCCTGTCATCCGTGGCGGCGTCAATCTCTTTTTTCAGGGCGATCAACGAGGGATGCACGCGCAATTGCAACACATTCCACACCCGGCGGTTGCTATGCCTCTCCAGCTCTTCCAGGGCGTCCAGATTCCACGGATTGAGCACCAACGGCTTTTCACACAGCGCGTCCGCCCCCACGCGCAGGGCAAAACGGATATGGGCGTCATGAAAATAGTTGGGCGAACAGATACTCACATAGTCGGGCGCATCCTGCGGCGCGTGCAGACGCAGCCGTTCCACATGGCGATCGAAGCGCTCAAATTCGGTAAAGAAATCCACATCATCAAAATAGCGATCGAGAATACCTACCGAATCGCTTTTATCCAGGGCACACACCAGGCGATTACCGGTGTCCCTGATGGCCTGCATGTGCCGCGGAGCCACATAGCCCGCCGCGCCGATCAGCGCAAAATTTTTAGACATATTTTTTCCCGTGATTAAAAATAAGACCCCTGAAGCTTACAGGAAGGCCCGAGCCACACCTGCCCGCATTCGCCGGGACAGGCCGTTGATAGCATCTCCCCGGTTTGTAAAGGTGCAAATTAAACATTTATCCAAAATGAGTCTACCCCAAAAACGATTTATTTAAACCGGAAGAACTCCTCCAGACAACCGGCAAATTATTTGCCCTTCAATATACAATCTTCTTTAAAAACGGTCGATATTTTTTTTATGCGCGCTATACCTTTAAAATATACCCTTTTTCCGGTTTTTCTATTGCTGTGGCCTGTGGCCGCTCAAACCGTCAACCTTGATGATCTGCTGCACTTTCGTCAATACCGCGCCATTGACGGCCTCTCCTCGGAAGAGGTGAGCGACCTGACACAGGATCACAACGGGTTTTTATGGATCGCCGGCAAGGGGGGATTGCAGCGTTTTGACGGACGCGACTTCCGTTCCTATCCCCTCGGGGACGGTGAAAGCCAGGGCTCACCCGACCTGACGGCCCTGTGCGCGGAACTCAGCGCGCATGATACCCTGCTATGGATAGGCAGCCGTAAGGGGCTCTACATGATGGAGCTGACCAGCGAACGTATCCGTTTCTTTCCCGTGAACGGTGCCGACTCCAGCGGATCGGTAGCCCATGTACACGCCCTGTTGTCGGGCAATGACGGTACACTCTGGGTCGGCCTGCGCGGCGGCGGACTGGCGCGTATGGTGGAACGTCCCTCTCCCGCCAACAACTTTCAACCCCGCTTTAAATTCTACCTGTCGGGAACGGGCGGCAACCACCTGAGCAATAACTTTGTCCGCCGCCTCTATCAGGATATACAGGGCAACATCTGGATAGCCACCTCCTTCGGCCTTTCGGTTTTTAATCCGCGTCTGGAACGTTTCCATAACTATTTTTATAAGCCCGGCGATCCGTCCTCCATCAGTTCCAACAGCGTTTTTGCCATTGCCGGTGACAGCCGGGGGCGTATTTGGGTCAGCACGCTGGGCGGCAGCGGTTTGCAACAGGCCCTGGTGGATTCCGGCGGAAGGGTGCGCTTTAAACGCTATCGGAGCGGATCGCCCGACAGCCTGGGCCATTCCGTAATCTTTGATATTCATGTGGATAAACAAGACCGTCTGTGGCTGGCTTCCGCCGGCGGGGGGCTTATCCGCTACGACGGCCGGCGGTTTGTCCATTTCCGCGCCAGGGAGAAGAATGCCGCCAGCCTTACCAGCAACAACCTGTTCCGCCTGTATGAAGACCGTGCGGGCGGTCTGTGGGTTGCCAGCATCAGCGACGGGCTTTCCCACGCGGCGGATATCTATCCGGACTCTTTTTTTCTGCGTCAGTTGACCCCGGAAAACAGCCCCCTGCAGGATGATCATATCCACAGCATTGTCCAGGACCGGATGGGCCGGATTTGGACCGGCACGGAAAAGGGTCTCTTTGCCTATCGTCTTGATGGGCAACATTTCAGTGCCCTGACCTCCCTGACACGCATCGGCGGCGTCTCCCTGCGGGGCAAGCCGGTCAACGAACTGCTGGCCCGCTCCGACGGCACGCTCTGGTTCTCCTCGGACTTAAGCATCGGTCTGGGCGCCATCCGGCCCGACACGCGCAAGCTTATTTCCGATATGCGCCAAACCAACCCCCTGGGTCTTTATTCCAATTCGGTTACCGCCCTTTTTGAAGACAAGGCCCAAAGATTGTGGGCCGGTACCTTTTCCGGCCTCTCCCTGTTAAAAAAGGAGCGCTTTGAAAATTTCATCTATGATCCGAACGCCAAAATGGCGGACAGCAATCCCGCCTCGCCCATCATCACCTACATCAGCCAGCAGAATGACAGCACCTGGTGGATAGGCACGGAAAACGGACTGAGCCGCATGAGCTACCGGGGAGAGGGGAAACCCCATTTTACTAATTTTTATCACAGCGCGCGGCAAGAGGGAACGCCGGGTAACAATAATATCCGTATGATTCGCTTTGACAGCAGGGGCCTGCTGTGGATGCTCAGCGGCGCGGGGCTGGAAACGGGCTTCCCCGAAAAGGGCCGGTTTATTTTTTCACCCCGGGCCCGCAACCATCCCGGCGCCAACAAACTGATAAATTTCCTTATCGACAAACAGGATAAGATTTGGCTTAGCGGCTCACCCGGACTGTGGCGCTACGATCCCGTTGATTCTTCCCTGCGCGTTTTCGGCCGGGAATACGGACTGCCCCCGGGCAACTACAACTACAAGGCCCTGACCCTGTTGAGTGACGGACGGCTGCTCTTCGGCAGCCAGTCCGGCCTGACCGTGGTGGACCCGCGACGCCTGCCTCCCGCCGAACCGCCCTCAAACATTCTGCTAACCGGTCTGGAAATATTGAACAGGCCCCTGAAACCGGGCACGCAACAGATGGCGCGCTCCGCCGCCTACAATCACACGCTGAACCTTGATTACGATGACAATGTAATCACCCTGACCTATGCCGCACCGGACTTCAAGGCCGCTTCCGACCATATCTACACCTATAAGCTGGAGGGCTTTGATGCGCATTGGATAAAGGCCGGTCGGCGCCGGAGCGTGCAATACACCAACCTGGATCCGGGCACGTACCGTTTTCACGTAAAAGCAAGCCTGCCGGGGGGTAAGCAAAGCGCGCCGCGTACCCTGCTAACCATCCATGTGGCCCCGCCGCTTTGGCAAACCTGGTGGGCCCGGATGCTCTATGCCCTGGCCTTTTTCGGATTGCTGGCCGGTATCCGTCGTTATGAACGCAACAAGGAAAAACTGGAACACCGCCTGCAGCGGGAAAAGCTGCAATCGGAAAAGTGGCGTGAAATCGACCGGGCCAAAAACACCTTTTTCACCAACATTTCCCACGAGTTCCGCACGCCGCTGACCCTGATAATCGCCCCCCTGCAACAGATGCTGGAACAGGAAGAGGGCCGGGATAAAAAGCGTCTTTCCAATATGTTGCGTCAGGCCCGGCGGCTGCTTAATCTGGTCAACCAATTACTGGAAATATCACGCATCAGCTCGGGGAAAATAAGACTCAGGGTAAGCAGGCGGGACGCCGTCGCCGAAGCGCGGGGTATTTTCCACTCCTTTGGCAGTTTTGCCGAACAAAAAGATATCGAATCTGTTTTTGACAGCAGCCAGGATTCCTTTATGCTGTGGTACGACAGCGAAAAGTTTGAACAGATTCTAATCAACCTTATTTCCAATGCCTATAAGTTTACCCGCCCCGGCGGCCGGGTGACCCTGCGCATCCATCCGGCGGAAGACTCGAAAAAGAGACCCTGTCTTGTTTTCCGGGTTTCGGATAACGGCCCGGGTTTTACCCCGGAAGAACAACAACATATC
>JALXBH010000232.1 GCA_026991535.1 Calditrichia bacterium
GGGCCTGTTGATCATTCTCTCCCTCATCCACCTTCCCGCCGGGGAACTCCCACATACCGCCCAGATGCACATGGGCCGGTCGCTTGGTGATAAGAAGCTGATCCTTGCTGTTGCGGATAATGGCCGCCACCACGGCCAGCGGAGGACGGGTCATCAGTTATAGCGTGCCTGTAATTGTAGAATGGCCTGTTGGGCCGGTTGATAGCGTTCGTTCTCCCCCAGGGCCAGGCGGTATTCCCGCATCGCTTTGTCCCATTGCCCCTTAAACTCGTAAACACGGCCAAGATTTACATGGGGGTAGCAATAATTTTTATAACTTTTGCAGGCCAAAGCCTTTTTTAACCAGGGGACGGCTTCTTCATAGCGCCGCAACTGAATCAGATAGGCGCCGATATCATTATAGGGGTTGCCGTAGTCTTCGTCCAGTTCTATGGCCAGCTTGCAAAAGGTAATGGCTTCCTCAAAAAGGTTTTTAAGGCTGTAGACCCAACCCAAAAAGGTATAGGCCTGGGCGGTAGGATGAAATTCGATGGAGCGGCGATAAAAGTGAGCGGCACGATCCAGATGGCCTCCCTGCTGCAGCAGAAAGCCCTTTTCAAAATAGTCGCGGGCCAGCTCGGTTTTATCGCGGGTTTTGCTCATTATCTCAAAAGCTCCGATACGGATCGTTTTTGGTTGATATGGTAAATTACCTTGGCAAACAGCGGGGCGATGGAGACTTCGTCATACCAGGGATTCGCCTTTACGAATTCCGGGCCGTGGAAAACGGCATCCGTCCCGATGATGCGCTCAATTACATGTTCCTCGTACGCTTTTGAAAAAAGTTCAGCGGCGTAACCGTTAAAAAAGGGCAGGGAGCAGGTTATGTATATTTTATCCGCCCCTTTGTCCTTCAAAAGTTTGGCCGCATTAACAATGGTGCCGCCGGTACTGATCATGTCGTCGGGCAGCAGCACGTTTTTACCCTGTACGTCGCCCACCAGGCGCATGCTTTCCACCACGCTGGCCTTGCTGTAATCGCGTGCCTTGTCCACAATCGCCAGATCACATTGCATGGTTTTGGAGTAAAAGCGGGCCTTTTCGGCGCCCCCCACATCGGGGGCGGTGATCATCAGGTTTTCCACATTGTAGTTATCCTGAAAATGTTTGATCAGAGTGTGTGAAGCGTGCAGGTCTTCCATGGTGGCATGGGTAAAAAAGCCCATAACCGCTTCGGCATGTACATCGAGGGTGATAACGCGGTTGGCCCCGGAGGCCTCCAAAAACTGGGCGATCTGTTTGGCGGTGATCCCTTCGCGGGTTTTCTTACGTTCCTGGCGGCTGTAGGCATATTGCGGGATAACGGCGGTGATGGAGTCGGCATCCGACTGATAGGCGGCGTTAATGGCCGTCATCAGGGCCATCAGGTTGTCGTTGATCGATTTTTCGGATTTGGGATCGTCAAAGCACTGTACGATATAATGGTCGTCACCGCGAATATTTTCGGTAATTACCGTCTTGATCTCGCCGTTGGCAAAGGTAATCTCACTGGAGTGGGTCAGGCGTATATGATGTTTGGCTTCATCATTGAAAGAGCTTGAGTTAAGCATGTTTATAATACGTTCGGCAAAGGCTTTGCCGGAGTCGCAGGCCATGATACTGAGAGCGCCGCGCTCTCCTTTTCGTTTATACAGGCCGTTATCTTTCACGGAATGGCTCCTTACACAATGGGTTGATATGTGGGAAAGGTTTTTTGAATGACATCAAGCATCACGGGTTGTATATGATCGTTTCCGGCGGCAATATACGAATTATTGAGATACGTGTCATCTCCCCAAAAATCCGTCACCCGGCCGCCCGCTTCCCGTACCAGTAGCGCCCCGGCCGCCACATCCCAGGGCTTAAGACCGATCTCCCAGAAACCATCGAAAATACCGTCGGCCACCAGGGTCAGATCCAGGGCGGCCGCGCCTAAACGGCGCACGCCCACGCAGCGGCTGAACATCTCCTGAAAAAGCGTCATATACTTTTCCAGCAAACCCCGTGTTTTAAAGGGAAAGCCGGTGGCCAGAAAGGCCTCTTCCAGGTGGCGGGTTGAGGAGACGTGGATGGCCTTGCCGTTTTTAAAGGCGCCACCCCCCCGCCGGGCGGTATAGTAGTCATTATGCACCGGATCGCTGATTACGGCCACGGCCATGCGTCCTTCCAACTGCAGGGCGATGGAAACGGCAAAAAAGGGAATGGTGCTCAGGTAGTTTTTTGTGCCGTCTAGAGGGTCCACAATCCACAACGCCTCCGGGGTTCGGCCCTGCTGCCCTCCTTCCTCACCCAAAATGGAGTGACCGGGAAAATGATCCAGAAGCACCTCACGGATGCGCTGTTCGGAGCGTTCATCCACAAAACTGAGAAAATCGGTGGCGGATTTTTTACGGATATCCTTCCTGTCCACCTTGCCGTAATGGCGCATGAGGATGGCGGAAGCTTCCCTTGCCGCTTCCCGGGCGACCCGCAGGTAAGCATCCATGGTTATATTTCCGTGTTCTCTATAATCTGGTCATGAAACTGCCCGTTGCTGCCGATGACGCCGCGATTGTTTTTCAGGGTACGGCCCAGGCTAAAGTCCAACGGCGCCCCCAGGGCGTCGGTCACCATGCCTCCGGCTTCTTCCACGATGATCACCCCGGCGGCATGATCCCAGATTTTTTCCCGGTAATCGGGCATGTCCGGTTTGGGCAGGCGTAGATAGACCTCGGCCTCACCCCGGGCCAGCACGGCATATTTCACCTGGCTGTCCACGCGGACGGATTCCTTACGGTCGCCAAACAGCTCCATGATTTTGGCCTGGCCGCCGTGATTGGCGTGGCCTTTTTCCACGCTTTCCAAAAAGCGCACCGACTCACCGGACTTACGGCTGGAGACCCGTATGCTTTTGCTTTTATCCAGATTGAAATCCGCGGCAAAAGCGCCTTCGCCGCGCAGAGCGTAAAAGAGAGAACCGGACGTGGCATCGTCATAAGCCAGATTGGGGCAACCCAGCACGCCGAGAATGATTTCGCCCTTCTCGATCAGGGCCAGGGCCACGGCGTAGTGTTCCCCGCGCAGGAAGCCCTTGGTGCCGTCGATGGGATCCAGTGTCCAGAAAAGATCGCCGCCGTCGGCGTTGCCCATATCGATGGCCGTGAGAATCTCTTCCGCGCTCATTTCGGGTAAAAAACCGTTCACTTTTTGCAGCAGGGCGGCGTTTTCCGGCAGACGCAGGGCGTCGGCATTCTCCTCGCCTACAATCGGTATCTGTGGGAAGTGTTGTTTCAACGTAGCGCAAATCAGCGCCTGGGAAGCATAGTCGGCCACGGTGACCGGGCTGCGGTCTTTTTTGGCCAGGCTGTCTTCGCTGACCAGTTGGTTTTGCACGGAATGGCAAATAAGCGATGCGGCGCGTACTCCTTGCAGGGCGGTGGTTAAATATTTTTCCATGATATCCTTTCTCTGTTATCCGTTAGGCGGATATTCGATCCGTATGAGGCGGCACATGAGCGGCCGGCGCCCTAACTTAGAATTCACGGAGATCAGATAAAAATTTTTTACACCGGAATTTACGCTAAAATCAAAGGGTCAGATGTCGGTGATCAGTCGTGCCCCGCGTTTGCGGGTCAAAAAGTTCCAGGCCCATTGCAGCATCACCTTGGTTTTATTGTCATAACCCACAAGGTAGGCGATATGCACAAATATCCAGATCAGCCAGGCGGGCCAGCCCGAAAGCTGCCGTCCGTGCAACCAGGCCACGGCCGCCTTACGCCCGATAACGGCCAGACTGCCCTTATCCCGGTATTTGAAAGGGTTGGTTTTTTTGCCTTCCAGTCCGGCCAGAATATCCCTGGCCACATAGCGCCCCTGCTGCATGGCCACCGGCGCCACGCCGGGAAGCGGATTACCCGCCTCATCCTTAAAGTGGGCCAGGTCGCCGATAACAAAGATGTTCTGCCATTGCGGCAGCCGGCAGTGGTCATCCACCATAATGCGTCCGATACGATCGGTTTCCGCCGCGGCCCCGCGCTGCAGAATGGGGGAGACACCGCCGGCCGTAACACCCGCCGCCCATAAAACCGTGCGGCTCTCCAGCCGTTTTTCCCCTTCGGGACT
>JALXBH010000233.1 GCA_026991535.1 Calditrichia bacterium
TGCTCCAAATGCCACCTTGGCCCCGACCATCCGCAAAAAGAGGTTTATGAAGAGTCCAAACATGGTAATGCTTATTATACCAACATCGACAAGATGAATCTGGATTCCGACTCCTGGGTGGTTGGTGTGGATTATTATGAGGCGCCCACCTGCGCCACATGCCATATGTCCGCCACCACCAAGCAAGAGCTTACCCATGATGTGGGTCAACGCATCAGCTGGACGCTGCGCCCCGTGGTTTCCACCAAAAAGAAAAACTGGGAAGCCAAGCGTGAGAATATGGAAAATGTATGTCTCAGTTGCCATACCCAGACCTTTGTGGACGGCCATTACTACCAGTTCGACGCGGTGGTGGAACTGTATAATGAAAAATTCGCCAAACCGGCCGCCGGTTTGATGAAAATCGTTCGTGAAGAAAAGCTATTGGAAAACCCGGCCGCTTTTTCCAACAAACTGGAGTGGATATTCTGGGAATTGTGGCATCATGAAGGGCGTCGCGCGCGGCACGGCGCGGCCATGATGGGCCCGGACTATGCCTGGTGGCACGGCATCTACGAAGTGGCCCAGCACTTTTATTTTAAATTGATTCCCGAAGCCCGCAAACTGAAAAACGCCAAGGTGGATGCTTACCTGGACAACATGCTGAAAAATGATCCCATGCATAAATGGCTGCTTACCGATACCAAAAAACTCAAGGAAGGCATCCGCTCGGGAGACATGCAGAAAGTCTACGAAAAGTTGTTTAATCAAAAATAAACCGTGGGGCGCGATGCGCCCCTTTAGTTTAAACAGGTAAGGAAAATCATGCTCCGAAAATACCAGCGATTTATCAGGGCGCTCTCTTTAACCCCTTTGGGTAAAACCGGGGTTGTTTTAACTACCTCCTCCTTTATCACCATTGTGGTTATGGAACTGGCACGGCTTTTGGGTATTGTCACCAATGCCTATATCGGTCTGCTGACCTATCTGGTTTTGCCGGTTCTTTTTGTCATGGGCCTGATCATCATCCCCATTGCCTGGCAGCGCTATATACGGGCCAGGGGTAAGAGCGCCCGGGAAATTCTAAATGAACGCATTCCCGCGGGCGAGCTGCAAAAAACCTTTTTCGGCTCACCCTTTTTCCTGAAACTCTTCAGCCTGACTCTGCTGAATCTTTTTGTACTGGTTTTTATCTCGTCACAGATGCTCTCCTTCATGGATGAACCCGAGTTCTGCGGTACCGCCTGCCATGTGATGAATCCGGAATGGACCGCCTATCGGCAATCGCCGCACTCAAAGGTTCGTTGCGTGGATTGCCATGTGGGCCAGGGGGTAGACGCCCTGGTGTCCAGCAAGCTGAACGGCGCCTGGCAGATGATCTCACTGGCTTTTGACCTGTATGAAAAGCCCATCCCCACACCGGTGCATAACCTCAGGCCGGCCAATGAGACCTGCGGTACCTGCCATTCAGACAACCACGCTTATGGCACGCGCATCAAAACCTGGGTAAAATATGACAAGGATGAAGCCAATACACCCGCCTACACCACGCTGAGCCTGAAGGTCGGCGACCCGCAATCCGGAGCCCATTGGCATACCGGCGAAACAGACCGCATACGTTTTATGCCCCTGGATCCGAAACGGGAAAAGATACTTTGGGTAGAGACCATGCGGGAGGATGGCTCTTTTAAACGGTTTACCAACAGTAAACTTGCGGAGAAATCATCATCGGCACCCGTACGCACGATGGATTGTGTCGACTGCCACAACCGTGTGGCGCACATCTATCAGCCGGCCGAGCTGGCGGTAAACAACGCCATGCGGGATGGAGCCATTGACCCAGCCCTGCCCTATATCAAAAGGGAGGCCATGGACGCACTCTCCGGGATTAGCGGCGACAAGGTACGCGGTCTGCAGGCCATTGAAACCCATATCAGCAGTTACTACCAGGAAAACTACCCGCGTATTGCCACCGCGCAATCGGAAAAAGTGGAACAGGCCGTTCTTACCCTGCAAAAAATCTATGACCGTAATATCCACCCGGATATGGAGATCGGCTGGAACAGCTACGCCAATCAACTGGGACACGATGCGGACACGGGTTGTTTCCGCTGCCACAACAAATACATGAAGGATGAACAGGGAAAAGCCATCAACTATGAGTGTACCACCTGTCATTCCATTCTGGCCGAAGACGCCGTTTCTCCTCTACAGAATCTGCTCCCCGCCCGGGAGGATGATCCCGAAAAGGAGATGAAGGATTATCTGCGGCGGGAATTCCTGGAGAATTATAAATAACACCCGAGAAAAAGCCGGCTTGTCCGGCTTTTTTTAGCACCCCATGGCGGTAAAGGATAAAATATTTTTCCCGTCCGCCATAAAAATATGTACCTTTAGCCATGAATCCGTTTATTCCCCCCGCGCGCCGCGTTAAAATTGATCTCCGTCATTTCAGGGTACTGGCGGTCTTAATTTTCCTTTTGCTTCCGCTAAGACAGGAGAGCCGGGCCCGGGGCCATGCCCCCGGCGACACCCTGTTCGGCCGCAATCAATATATAGAGTATCTGCCGGGGGACTTGCCGCTTATTTTTGCCGCTCCCCATGGCGGCGACAGGGAACCGGATGAGATCCCCGACCGCACATACGGCACCATGGTTACCGACAGTTACACCCGGGAAACGGTGCTGGCCATCCGCCGGGCGTTTCTGGAAAAGACCGGGCACCTGCCTCATATCGTCATCTCTCATCTAAGACGCACCAAGCTGGATCCCAACCGGGATATTGAGGAAGCCGCCCAGGGCAACCCTTACGCCGAACAGGCCTGGCGGGAATATCACGGTTTTATCGATGCCGCCGGAGACAGCATCAGCCGCCATACGGGAGCCGGATTCTTTATCGATATTCATGGCCACGGTCATCCCAAAAAACGGCTGGAGCTGGGATACCTGATTTCCGGCTCTTCCCTGCGCCAAAGCGATAACACACTCAACGGGGGCAGCTATGCCCGCAGCAGCAGCCTGCGTCACCTGGCACAATACACACCGGACACCTTCGCCGGGCTTCTGCGAGGCGATTATAGTCTGGGCACCCTGTTTGAGCAAAGGGGAATTCCGGCCGTACCGGGAAAGGAACAGCCCTATCCCGACGCCGGAGACCGCTTTTTTAGCGGCGGTTATTCCACCCGGCGTCACGGCTCCGTTAGCGGCGGGGTAATTGACGGCATTCAGATCGAGGCCTGGTATGAAGGATTGCGGGATACCGACGAAAACCGCCGCTTTTATGCCGGGGTCATGGTACAGGTGATTAACGCCTATGTGCGCCATCATTACGGCTGGGAAGATATCACCCGGGCCGGAATACCGCAAAAACCACAACCCGCCGCCATCAAGCTCTCTATAGCCGCGCCCAACCCCTTTAGCGCATCGACCACCATCCGTTATGAAATTCAGGGACGGAAGTCGCGGCTGGCCGCCGTTCTTTACGACAGCATGGGCCGCCTGTGCCACCGCTATGACGCCCTGCCCGTTACCGAAGGCGTTAACACCTTTCGCCTGTCCGGCGCGGAACTCTCCCCGGGGGTCTATTTTTTAAACTTTCGCTATTCAGGATATACGGAAACACTGAAACTTCTAATCATCCATTAATTTCATGGCTTCCTGTCGGATTTTGCGTGAAATACTATTTTAGCGGGAATGGATGGTTTTATCGGTCTTTGCAGAAGATATCCTCTTTCCCAGTGAAGCGGTAAATCGGTTTGCGGGGCTCCTTTCAAGCATGCCGGGAAGAAAAAAGCGGTAAAATAGCCGCATAAAATAACACTCCCCCCCAAAAAAAAGAGTAACAGCCCTTTCATTGCAGCCTTCTTTTGCCTATCTTGTTTCTATGCATAGAAACAAAACCTATAAACAGGAGAATCTTGATTTTCTCTATCGTGAACTGGCCCGGCTCAACAATCCCTCCGGCATCGGAGAACTTTTACGCTCCCTGTTAACACCGGCCGAGCTGGAAGACCTGGCCTCGCGCTGGGAGATACTCAAAAGGCTGCACCGCGGTGATACCCAACGTAAAATCGCCCGGGAGCTGCACCTGGGTTTATGCAAAATCACCCGCGGATCCAAGGAGCTGAAAAAAGAGGGCTCCATCGTAAAAGAAATTCTGACCCGTAAGGAATAATTCACCCTAAACAGCTAAGGAGGAAGAATGGCTGTAAAAGTATTTTTAGACGAAGCGGATATGCCCAAACAATGGTATAACCTGGGGCCCGATCTGCCCACGCCCATGCAACCACCGCTGGGCCCGGACGGCAATCCCGTTTCTCCGGATATGCTCACTCCGGTATTTCCCATGAACCTGATTGAACAGGAAGTGAGTCAGGACTCATGGATCGACATTCCCGAAGAGGTACGGGCCCTGCTCTACCGCTGGCGTCCGGCGCCCCTGCACCGGGCCTATGGTCTGGAAAAAGCGCTCAATACCCCGGCGCGCATCTATTTTAAAAATGAAAGCGTTTCCCCCGCGGGCAGCCATAAGCCCAACACGGCCATCCCGCAGGCCTGGTACAATAAACAATTCGGCATCGAACGGCTGACCACCGAAACCGGAGCCGGACAATGGGGCAGCGCCCTCTCCTTTGCCAGTGCCCTGGTGGGACTGGAGTGCAAGGTTTATATGGTGCGTATAAGCTTCGATCAAAAACCCTTCCGCAAGGTGATGATGGAAACCTGGGGCGGCACCTGCATCCCCAGTCCCAGCGACACCACCGAGGTGGGCCGTAAAATCCTGGCCGAAATGCCGGATACTCCGGGCAGCCTGGGTATTGCCATCAGTGAGGCGGTGGAAGCGGCCGTTACCGACCCCACGGGAAAAACACGCTATGCCCTGGGCAGCGTTCTCAACCATGTGATGCTGCATCAGACCATCATCGGGCTGGAAACCAAAAAACAACTGGCCAAGATAAACGAGAAAAAGGTGGACGTGGTAATCGGTTGCGCCGGTGGCGGCAGCAACTTTGCCGGTCTGGCTTTTCCCTTCGTCAAGGATAAAATCGAAGGGGCCGATATCGATATCATTCCCGTGGAACCGGCTTCCTGCCCCACGCTGACCAAAGCGCCCTTTGCCTATGACTTTGGCGATACGGCCCATATGACGCCGCTTATGCCCATGCATTCGCTGGGTCATAAATTCATTCCGCCGCCCATCCATGCCGGGGGATTGCGTTATCACGGCATGGCTCCGCTGGTCAGCGCCGCCACCCGCGACGGTTTGCTAAATCCAAGAGCCATCGGTCAGATCGAGTGCTATAAGGCCGCCGTTCAGTTTGCCCGGGCCGAGGGCATTATTGTGGCCCCGGAAACCAGCCACGCCGTGGCCGCCACCATTCAGGAGGCCATAAAGGCCCGCGAGGAAGGCAGGGAAAAGGTGATTGTCTTTGGCCTGTCCGGTCATGGATTGATGGATTTGCTGGGCTATGAGAAATACTTTGCCGGCGAACTGGAAGACCACTACATGAGCGATGACGAGGTCAGGGAATCCGTAAAAAGCATGGAGGGTCTGCCTAAACCGTAAAACATTTATGCTTACAACCGGCCGCGGCATCCGTCGCGGCTTTTTTTTTGCCCCACGAGCGCCGCAGCTTGTGTATCATCATAACCGGCTTGTATGTTCAGCTCAGCTTTTTTAGAGGAAAAAAGGAAAATATATGTATATTAAGGATGATACGGAAAGTGGCAGATTGTAACCCCTGGGTACACCCAACCGTATTGTGCGGATTAAAATAACGGCATCTTTTGTGACACTACCTGTCTTTGCCAATGGATTTTACTACCATCAACGCGGATATGGCCATGAATAAGAAACCCTTTCTTCTGCTTATCATCATCGTTTCGGCCCGCCTGGGTCTGCTTTATTTTTTCAAGGCGGATGTTCATTTTTATTTATCACCCCGGAATTTTAACGGTAGGGGCTTGCTGACCATACCGACGCTATGGGACTTTCTACTTCCCTTGCCGGTTATCGCCTTGTTGTATCCCCAAAAGGCTTTTGCCCGGTTTAACCTCCGTAATCTTAAAAAGGCATCCCCTTTTTTACTGGTTATTCTCGTTCCGCTTGTCACCGGTCTAATCTTAATTCGTTACCGGGAAGAGTTGTTTTTTTTCACGGATTTTAAACTCCACGTCCTTTCGCGCTGGTTGCTGTTTATTTTAACATTCTGGGCCATCCATCTTTTTGCCGACCATCTGACTATAAAGAACAGGGCCGTTAAAAGGATCATCCTTTTTATCTTCATGTTTTTCCTGGCTTTTTTACAGGATACCCCGGGCACAAGCGGCGCCATGTATATCCTATTCAGCCTGATAAACAGTATCGGTGTTTCGGCGGCTCTGCTTGCCCTGGCCTCCCGTAAATCGTACAAAACCTATCCCGCGGAAACACTGCTGCTGGCCGGGCTGGCCGGATTTTTTATCATTCCGTTTATGATCAATGCCCGTTCGGCAAGTTATTTTACGGTCTTTCTTCCCATGCTGGCCATGTATCTTACGGCATTTTTACTCAATTCCTCCTATACCGTAAGAACAAAGTCCCTTTTGATAGCCCTGCCGCTCCTGACCGCGCTTTTTCTTAATTTTATTTTACCTCCATTGCTCTCACCGGCGGTGGTTCGGGAATTGACGGAAAGCAGCATCTCACAGAACATGTCCGGGGAGAAGGTCGGTACCGTTTCGGTAAAATACGCTGATAAAAAGCTACGTGACATTTCCCTTAAGCTGGCCCGGGTTATTGACGCGGCCAATAAAATAAGTATGCGGGAATTCGGTATCTCTCCGCAGGTTGACCAACTGACCATTTTAGGTATCGCTCCCGGCGGATTTCATGGTAAGTTTCCCCGTGAAATTGTGGGCAATATCATCAGCGAACAGTATCTGAAGAGCTGTAACGACAGCCTGTTACTGAACAATCCTGATTTACCCGCCGACTTTCCCGATCCCGTGAATGCCATTCTTCATGAGTACAGCCATCTTTACGGCGCCATTCCCTATTACCGCTGGATGCCCGGCGCCGAGGAAGAGGGCTGGGCCACCCTGTCGGCCACCATACTATCCTCTCTGTTACATAAGAAATATGGCGACAGCCTTTGGCAACCGGCTTACAATTATGCCTCCCAGGCCGGTAAAATCACCAGGCTCAATCTGGAAAAAAGAGCGGTGGTCTGGTCCCATCCCAATGAGTTCGGTGGGTTTAGATTATGGTATGAACTCGGCAAATATCTGGGCCCCAAAGACCTGTACAAGATTCGCTGGAACTATACCTACCGCGATCTGCACGGAACGGTATTGCTGGAAAGCGATCCGCAAAAAGCCCGTAAGTTGGCCATCATTTTCGGCCTGGAAAACTTCAAACGATTCGGTACCTACCCGGCGGTGCGCTTTGACCGGCTCTATTCCCCGGAGGATTACCGCCCGCTGTGGGAGCTCGCCGGCGTGGACAGGGAGTTGTTGAGCAACCTCTATAAAATGATGCGCAACAGAATGATTGACCCCTCGGTTCCCATACCCAACAACTGAATCTGACAGAAACGTATGCGGCACCTTCCGGCAGCCGCGACATAATCTAAGCACGAAAAGGATGGACAGGATGAAACTGGAAATTTTGGAAAACAACGCACAGCCCGCCCCGGGAATACCGCCTCTTCTTTTCGTCCACGGCATGTGGCATGGCGCCTGGGTGTGGGAGCCCTGCTTCCTGCCCGCATTTGAAAAGCTGGGGTATAAGGCCTATGCCCTCAGTCTTTCGAATCACGCCGGCAGTCCCTCAAAAAAGGCCTTTAACCTGTTGCGGATAAAAGACTATGTTGCCGATCTGGAACAGGTTATCCGTTCGCTGGAGCAGCCCCCCATACTTATCGGTCATTCCATGGGCGGGTTTGTCGTTCAGAAATATCTGGAGAAGAGGCGCCTGCCGGGGGCGGTTCTGATGGCGCCCGTGGCCCCCTTTGGGATTCTTGAATCGACCCTCAATGTCCTCAGGAAATTCCCCCTGACCTTTTTGAAGGCCAATATCACCCTGAATCTTATCCATGTCATCAACGATCCCCGGCGTTATAGATATCTTTTATGCTCCGCTGCAATTGACGACAAAGCGATTGAGGAATATGTAAAAAAGATTGACAGCGAGTCCTACCTGGCTTATATGGATATGCTGGGTTTTGATCTGGTAAATACAAAGTCCATAAACACGCCCCTGATGATCACGGGCGGCGGACAGGATCATTCCGTTACCGTGAACCTGTTAATAAGAACCTGCGCGCGCTATGGACTTACGCCGGTTATTTTTGAAAGCATGGGTCACAATATGATGCTTGAACCGGATGCAAAAAAAGTAGTGGCCGCAATAGATAAATGGATAAAAAGCCTGTAATACGCCCGCCCCTTCCCCGGCGGAAAAAGTTTAAATGAGAACAAGGCGGGCCGCCTTTTTCCGCCGGGGGTAATTATGCCTTTACCTTAGTGCCGGGCCGTAAAACAGTTCCAGACCTGTCGGGGAGAAAGAGCGGTTGGCATTAAAGGGCAGCCAGGAGAGCCAGGCCTTGAGTCCAATAGCCCCTTCACGGTCATAATAGCCGTATTGCGGCGTCAACGACAGCATGTAAAGTCGTTTCCGTTTGCCCTCAATATCAGGACTGACGATCACACCGCCGTCCAGCCCCAGCCCCGTTCGCCAGCGTCCGTCATCAAAGTGGTAGATATAGCCGGCGGTAAGCGCGAAAGGTATTCCCGTCTCCGGCGCCAGGAAAGCGGTAGCCTGCAGACCGTGATTTTCGCTCAGCCCGTATTCATAACCCACACCGATCATGATATGGCCGCTTAACAGCACCGAGATATGAATGCCCTGGTATTGGGCCCGGGCGGCGGATGAGGGCAACAAAAAACTAAAACAGAATAAAAAGGTAAATATCGGTTTCATCGTGCTCTCCTTTCTAATAATAAAAGAACAGACGCACCTAAATTGACATAGTGATGTATCGTGAAGCAGCAGTATTGAATTTACAAATCATTGCAGGCTATGTAAATAAAAAAACCGCCGTATTTAAAAACACGGCGGTCAATATAATGGGTTTGATATGGGACTGTACGACCAAAGGGAATATGGCCTCATACCTTGTGTTATCTTCAGGTTCTCTTGTGATCTGCTTTTTGATTTAAGAACAAGGAACACCGGGAGAATATCGAACAAGGAACACCGATTAGCGATTTTAGATTTATTTAGGATTGAGTGATTTTTTCATCCTTTCATATTCTTTTGTGCAGTCTCAATACTCTTCACAAGTATCGATATTAGTTCGTTGTTCTCCTGCTTTGCTTTCTCAATTTTTGCCTGTGTTTTATACAACTTTGTTCGCTGAATAATTTTCAGGTTGATATATGTTTCTCGTAATTCCTTGAGTACGATTTTCAGTTTATGAACAAAATCCTTTCTTGATTCACCACTTTGAGCTTCACCATAGTTTAGAGATACCGAAGTGCCTGATCGAAGTAGTTGTTTTGCCAGGTGATTTGCCGCATAATTGTTGGGCATTTCCCTTGTGATTTCGATTATTAAAACCGAAAACTCAATCATTCGCTCTTCTCAATCAAACTTGTTCATTTTCACTTAACTTCTGAAATCAAAAACCGTTAATCGGTGTTTTATATTCAAATACCAAGTTATTGTTCGGTGTTCATTCCTACCTGTTTTATCTCGTTTGTTTCGCCTGAAGATAACGGCGGATAAAAGCCGGCGGATTCCTATGATTCCAGGATTTTATTCCACTCTTCCACCTTATCGCTTGTTTTGGCAAGCAAGTCATCCACATCCCCTTGAAGCTCAATGCTAAGAATGCGGTCACCTTGTACGATGGCGTCAACCACCTTTTGATCATCGGCGGAAATGACCTCGCCAAAAATAGCATGTTTGCCATCCAGCCAGGGAGTGGATACATGCGTAATAAAAAACTGGCTGCCATTGGTATTTGGGCCGGCATTGGCCATGGAGAGTTTACCCGGAGCGTCGTGCCTCAGGGATGCGTCAAACTCATCCGCAAAGCGATAGCCGGGACCGCCGCGTCCCGTTCCTTCCGGACAGCCGCCCTGAATCATAAAATCGGGTATCACCCGATGAAAAGTTAATCCGTCATAAAAACCGTGTTTTACCAGATTGACAAAGTTAGCCACGGTATATGGCGTCTTGTCCGCAAACAAACGGACATGTATTTCGCCCTTACTTGTCTTAAATATGGCCTGCAATTCAGACATAATTCCCCTCCAAAATTAACGGTTGACTTCCCGGTCAACCGTTAATTTACAAAACATATGAATAGATATAAATTAATTGAAGTAAAAAAATCAGGAAGCAAACGCCGCCGCGTGCCAGCTTTCGGAAAAGGGACGCTCAAAGCCCCCTGCCCGCAATTGCCCCAGGGTTGTGCAGGTAAAATCCAATACTTTTGTATCATCCATGATTTCACCGGCGGCCACCAGAACCTGAAACTCCGGACGGGATACCGCCTCGATGCCGCGCTTGCTGCGGAAAAATACCAGGTTTTGGTTAAGGGCGTTCCAGCCATGGGTCATATTTATCTCCTTAAAAACAGCCACACTACTGTCTATGGAGCAGCCGGATACATCATCATCGGTTACCAACAGGGCAATCTGGTTCTCAAGGATGATAAAATCACCCTTAACCGGCTTGCCGTGTACCTGCCAGTTTTCCACAAAACGGCGCAGGGCCTCTTCCACCACATCCCTTTGGGCGGGCGTCAGACGTACCTCAAATCCATAGGCCCATAAACGGGCCCGGTCACTGAAATGTTCAAACATGCTTATCCCTGCTTACAATGTTGTTCAAAGGCTTCGATCAGGTTGCTTGCTATCTGTTCGGCGGAATAGCCCTCGATGGCCATGCGCGGCACATGATGCACCAGTTGGCCGTCCTTAAACAAAGCCATGGAAGGCGATGACGGCGGATAGCCCAAAATGTAGGAACGGGCTTTTTCGGTAGCCTCGCGATCCACGCCGGCAAACACCGTGGCCAGCTTATCGGGGCGGATGTTATGCGCCACGGCCAGGTTGACGGCCGGACGCGCGCTGCCCGCGGCACAACCGCACACGGAGTTAACCACCAGCAATACCGTGCCTTGCATGTTTTGCATGGCCTCTTCCACCTGTTCGGCGGTGCGCCACTCTTCAAAGCCTATGCGGGTCAGCTCCTCGCGCATGGGGGCCACCATCTCCTCCGGATACATCGATTGCATTTGAAACATAAAGGTCTCCTCTGTTTTTATAATTGTTTTTTTTGTTCGGATGTATATCTTCCACGTCTTAAACGATGTTTGTCCGGCTTTTCTTCCCTGAATTTATTTTTTTTGGTACAGTAAAAAGCGGGCGCTTAAAATAGCAAGAATGCCTCATTTATTCCAGGGGGGATAAAAATCATCCGCCTTCCCGCAATAAGGCTATTCTAAATTGATTCTCATGGCGGCTCCGGTTAATTTTAACCGGATACTAATTATATTTGGATTCGCTTATCATGCATCGGTTACATTCCCTTTCCACGCTTTTGCTTTTATTGAGCGCCTTTTTATCTACAACCCCCGCCCAGGGCAACCGCGGGCAAATCAATTGGAGTGCCACAGACAGCTCCGCCGCCAACCTGCATGTCTATCTGGTAACCTTCAGTCCCGGTGATGAGCTGACCGACTGGTTCGGCCACACGGCCATTGTGGTGCGGGATTCCGTAAAGAAAATCAGTAAACTGTATAATTTCGGACTTTTTTCCTTTAGTGAAGGTTTTATAAAAAACTTTATATTCGGCCGTTTGATTTTCTGGAAAGGCCGGCATGATCTGGCCTCCACCCTCAAATACTATAAATCCGAGCGCCGCTCCATTTATTTTCACGAACTCAACCTGGAAGCGCACAGCAAGCTGCAACTGGCCCGGGCCCTGGAGCGGGAAGTGCTGCCCGAAAACCGGCAATACCTGTACGACCATTACCGTGACAACTGCGCCACCCGCCTAAGGGATCTGATTGACCGGGCCACCCATGGCCAGCTTAGGGAGGCCACGCAAATAAGCGACGGCCGCAGCTATCGCGACCTGACCATGCAATACACCGACAGCCATCCGCTGATGCAATGGCTGCTTCTTTTTTTAATGAATGATACCATCGATCAACCGCTCACCCACTGGCAGGAGATGTTTTTACCCGACTACCTGGCCCGTTATGTGGAGGAAACCCGCTATACGGACAGCCGGGGCCATACCATTCCCCTGGTACGTAAAAGCTGGAGCGAATACGATGCCGGTCGCCCGGCCCCACCGGCGGCGGATGACATAAGCCGCTATCCCTTTTGGCCCCTGGGTCTGGGTCTGCTGTGGGCGGCGCTGATTATCCTGCCCGCTCTGGCTGCCCGCCGCTCACGCCCGGTCTTGCGGTTAACGGGCCTGCTGCTGTTTATCGGCCCGTTCATCATGGGAATGATCGGTACCATTCTCTTTTTCATGGCCTTCTTCACCGACCATACCGTAACCTGGCACAACGAGAACCTGTTACTCCTTCATCCCCTGACGCTGCTTACCTCCTTTTTGGCCCTGGGATGTTTTTTGAAAAACCGGCAGGCCCCCTGTTGGACAAAACTGGAAATGTTCTGGCTGGTACAGTCGATCCTTGCCCTGTTACTGTTAGTAGCCAAGATTTTTCCCATGTTTGACCAGCAAAATTATATGGCTTTGGCCTTTTGTTTACCCTTTATTTGGGGTAACTTTATCGCTTTAAAACTTATTAACCGTTCATAGGAGGCCTGGGGTGAAGTTCATTCCCTTTGTTCTGATTTTATGGTTTTTCTATTCCTGCACCGAAAACGCCCCGGCGCCACAGGATAACGACATCCGGGTGGAGACTTTAAGCCTCAGCGGTCCGGCGGCGGATAACCTGGCCGAGCTCTCATCCTTGTGCTGGGCGGGAGACACCCTGATCCTGATGCCGGAAAATCCCGAAACCTACTCGGCAGGCCATTTCTACTTTCTGCGGAAGGAAGAACTCCGCGCCGGCCAACCCCTTTCCCCGGGGCTCCTGGCCATGAACCTGGACTGGATAGGCAACATCGGCGGTTATGAAGGTTTCGAAGCTTTGCTGGCCGAGGGCAACACCCTCTATGCCCTGCTGGAGGCCAGGGAGGAGGGCAGGATGAAGAGCTGGATAATCAAGGGCCGTTTCAGCACACCGCGGGGGAGTATCCTCTGGGATGGAAACTCTCTGCGGCGGGTACCCGTGCCAGACAGCCTGCGCAATCTCTCCGCAGAGGCGCTGACCCTGTTCCGCGATACCCTCTATGTTTTTGCCGAGGCCAACGGCCGGAATGTCAACCGGCGTCCCGAAGCCTGGCTTTTTGACATGGATTTAAAATTTCTCGGAACGAAACCCTTTCCGGCCATTGAATACCGCGTGACCGACGCGACACGCTGTGACGCCCGGGGTTATTTCTGGAT
>JALXBH010000234.1 GCA_026991535.1 Calditrichia bacterium
ACTATTATCAATGTAACTAATAATATTCATCTTCATATCACTATATACATTCAACAAAACAGCCTAAATAAAACAGGAGATATTTACAATGAGTGACGTTCAAGCAGAAGCACCCGTCGTTTCCATGCCGCGTATCAATGAACCGGCACCGCAATTTACCGCAAAAACAACCCATGGTGAGATCAGCCTTTCCGACTATAAAGGTAAGTGGGTGGTTCTTTTTTCCCATCCGGCGGATTTTACCCCGGTATGTACCACCGAATTTATCGCCTTTGCCAAAGCTTTTGACGATTTTCAAAAGCTGAACACACAGGTGATCGGTCTCAGTATAGACTCTATCTATTCCCACATCGCCTGGGTACGCAACATTCAGGATAATTTCGGTATTAAAATTCCCTTTCCGGTCATTGCCGATCTGGATATGAAAGTAGCCCATAAATATGGTATGGTGCATCCCGGCGCATCCGATACCAGTGCCGTGCGCGCCGTTTTCGTCATCGACCCCGAGCAGAAACTGCGGGCCATGATCTACTACCCCCTTTCCAACGGCCGCAGCATTCCCGAAGTTTTACGCATTGTGGAAGCGCTGCAAACTTCCGATAAGTTCGGCGTGGCCACTCCCGAAGGCTGGCGTAAGGGTGATAAGGTCATCGTGCCTCCTCCCACCAGCCAGCAGGAAGCCGAGAAACGGGTTACCGAAAACTATGATATTACCGATTGGTATTTTTCCAAAAAAGAACTATAGGGGAAATCCGAGAAAAGAGAAGCCCGTCGCTATAGGCGGGCTTTTTTTATTTCCCTGAAACGGGAATACTGTACCCGTCCTTGCGTTTGCTTTATGAACCATATTCCTGTAAACTCCAGCGCATTATTTTTATGAAGAAAGAACCATGAAAAGCGAATCATATAAGCGTCCTGTAACCGACTGGCTGCCCACCACCCGCAAGGAAGTGGAAATGCACGGCTGGGATGAACTCGATGTCATCCTCTTTACCGGTGACGCCTATGTGGATCACCCTGCTTTTGGTGCCGCCGTGGTGGGACGCATCATCCAAAGTATGGGGCTGCGCATTGCCATTGTGCCCCAACCCAACTGGCGTGATGATCTGCGGGATTTCAGCAAGCTGGGCCGTCCCCGCCTTTTTTTCGGCGTTACCGCCGGGTGCATGGACTCCATGGTGAACCACTATACGGCCGGGAAAAGACTGCGCTCCGATGACGCCTACACCCCCGGAGGCATTCACGGCTTCCGCCCCGATTATGCCAGCGTGGCCTATAGTAAAATCCTTAAAAAACTTTTCCCCGACGTGCCGGTGGTAATGGGCGGTATCGAGGCTTCCCTGCGGCGCGTAACCCACTACGATTACTGGTCGGACAGTCTGCGCCCCTCCATTCTGGCCCAAAGCGGCGCCGATATGCTGGTTTACGGCATGGGCGAACAACCCCTGCGCGAGCTGCTGCGGCTGTTGCAACGGGGCGTGCCTTTCCAAAGCCTGAAAACCATTCCTCAAACGGCCATTATGATCGATGCGGATGAGGATTTGCCCAAAATGAAAAAGTGGGACTCCCTGGAACTGAACAGCCATGAAGAGTGCCTGCGGGATAAAATAAAGTTCGCCGCCAATTTTAAACCCATCGAACAGGAATCCAATAAATTTCATGCCCGGCGCCTGCATCAAAAGGTGGGGGAAAAACGGGTGGTCATCAATCCGCCCTTCCCGACAATGACGGAAAAGGAGATCGACGCCTCCTTTGACCTGCCCTACACGCGCATGCCCCACCCCAAATATGCCAAGCGCGGAACCATCCCGGCCTATGAGATGATCCGTCATTCACTGAATATGCACCGCGGCTGCTTTGGCGGTTGTAGCTTTTGCACCATATCGGCTCATCAGGGCAAGTTTATCGCCAGCCGTTCAAAGGACTCCATAATAAAAGAGGCGCGGGCCATCACCGCCATGCCCGATTTCAAGGGTTATATCAGCGATCTGGGCGGCCCTTCGGCCAATATGTACAAGATGAAAGGCAAGGACCTCTCTATTTGCGAACGCTGCGTGGCCCCTTCCTGCATCCACCCCACCATCTGCCACAATCTGGATACCAGTCACCGGGCCATGCTGGATATCTATAAAACGGTGGACGCCCTGCCCGGTATAAAAAAGGCTTTTGTCTCCAGCGGCATCCGCTACGACATGCTGGTCAGCGACGACCCCGCGCAACAAAAAGAGCATGACGCCTATCTGGAACAGCTTATCGCCCGGCATACATCGGGACGGCTAAAGGTGGCTCCGGAGCACACCTCCGATGATGTGCTGAAGGTGATGCGTAAGCCTTCATTCAAACGCTTTCTGCGTTTTAAGAAAAATTATGAACGGCTGAATAAAAAACAGGGCCTTAACCAGCCATTGATCCCCTACTTTATCTCCAGCCACCCCGGTTCCACCTTGGAAAGCATGGCCAACCTGGCCTGTGAAACCAAGGAACTGGGATTTCATCTGGAGCAGGTGCAGGATTTTACGCCCACGCCCATGACCGTGGCCACCGTGATCTATTACAGCGGCGTGCACCCCTACACCCTTAAACCGGTCTATACCGTTACCACCCGTGAACAGAAAAAGGCGCAGCACCGCTTTTTTTTCTGGTGGAAAAAAGAGAACCGCACCTGGATAAAAAACACGCTTAGCCGCCTTGGACGCCCGGACCTTGCGGAAAGACTGCTTAAAAAGAAATAGAATAGTTTTTATAGCCGATATGACCCTTTGTTTTAATATTTGTCCCGTTGTGCCGATTGATATAAGAAAAAAATTCCGCCGCGAACAGCTTAAAAGATGGAACAAGACATAAAACAAAAAATAATCCGCCACCAGCCCTATTATGAGCAGAACAATCTGGCGGCCTCCCTTTCACAGATTATTCTGTTTCTCAGCCTTTATCTTATTCCCGCCGACGGTCGTGAACATGCCGCTGCATCCCTCGCGGCCCTGTTAACCATAAGTACACTCACCGCTTTGAAAATTCTATTGATTTTTGTCGGCGGACAAAACAGGATCAGTAAAATCTCCGCGGCCGTTTTAATAAACCTGACGGCTCTGTTCTGGTCAACCATCTATGTACTGGAATTGCTGGCCGAGCCCAACCTCAGCCATCATGCCATCTATCTTTTAATCCTGATCATCGGCATAGCGGGTTCCGGGGTCTTTTCACTATACAAGCGCAAGGCGCTTACCATCTCTTTTCTTGTCAACCTGGAGCTCACCTCCATTGTTTACACCCTATTCCTGCTTAAGGAAATACCCGGCGCCATCATTACCGGACTTTCCGTCTCTTTTCTGTTTAACCTCTATTTTATGAATGTACATAATAAAAGCTGGCAACGCTTTATAAAGGAAAGGGAGAAGCGCGAACAACTGACCGCTCAACTGGAACAGGACAAAAAACAACTTGAACAGCTCAACCGCAATCTGGATGAGGCCCTGGAGGCGGCAAAAAGATTCAACCGCCTAAAAGATGAATTCGTGGCGACCGTCAGCCATGAAATACGCACCCCCATGAACGGCATCATCGGTATGAGCGCCCTTCTGGAGGAGAGCTCCCTTGATGAAGAACAGAAGGAGTACACCGGAATAATCCGCAACTCCGCCGATACCCTGCTTACCATCATCAATGATATCCTGGATTTTTCAAAAATCGAGGCCGGAAAGGTGGTTTTTGAGGTAGTATCCTTTAACCTGCGGGCATTGTGCACAGAGCTGCTGACACTGTTCAAAGACAAGGCCGGCGACAATGGAACTTCTCTGGAACTGACTTATAACGAGGACGTCCCGCCATGTATCAGCGGCGACCCAACCCGTATCCGCCAAATACTGACCAATCTGCTCGGCAATGCCATAAAATTTACACAAAACGGCCGGGTACGGCTGGAAGTCGCCAGGGGAAAAAGCGGTGAAATTCGTTTGAGCGTTTCCGATACCGGCGTGGGCATACCTCCGGAAAAACTGAAAGAGATTTTCAAGGAATTCACCCAGGCCGACGCCTCAACCACCCGGCAATATGGCGGAACGGGACTGGGACTGGCCATTACCCAGAAACTGATCACCCTGATGGGCGGAAAAATCGAAGTACGCAGCCAACCCGGAAAAGGCTCCTCTTTTACGGTGATCCTGCCACTGGAAGAGTGCGCCTCCGGGGAGGTGCACAACGGAAACAGCCACGTTGGCAAGGCCAATAATGACCTGGACTGGAGCGGCAGGAAGATTCTGCTGGTTGATGACAACAAGATCAACCTAAGGGTAGCGGAAAAAATATTAGACCGCCATGGAGCGCGGATTACAATTGCCCGGACCGGACAGGAAGCCCTGCAGAAAGCCGGAGAGACGACCTTTGATTGTATTTTAATGGATATTGAAATGCCAGGACTAAACGGTGTGGAAACCACCCGGGCCTTACGCGGAGAGACCGGTCCCTGCCGGCACACCCCCGTTATTGCCCTTACGGCCAACGCGCTTAAGGGAGACCGGGAACGCTATCTGAAAGCAGGCATGAACGACTATCTGAGTAAACCGTTAAACAAGGACGCCTTACGAAAGAAAGTAGATTACTGGCTGCGATGGAAAAAAGAACCTCCCACGAACTGACCCTCACCCTTTAATCTCCCCCGCTCTTTTAAGCGTCATCTTTGCCAACACGGGTCCTATCAACTCATGAATGATTGTTGCCCCCATGATAATCCCCAACAAAAGGTCGGAAAAATCGCCAAAAGCCGCTTCCTTGCGTATGGCCAGGGCCAGGCCGATAACAATACCCCCCTGAGGGATCAGACCCCAGCCCGTATATTTTTTTACCGGCCTCGACATTTTAGAAATATGCGCCCCCAGCAAGGTACCGCTAAACTTGCCCGCCGCCCGCAACACGACAAACAGGGCAATAAGCAGCGAGCCCTGCACAAGGGATGAAAAAAGAAGATGCATACCGCTGATGGTAAAAAAGAAAATAAAGATCAATTCCTCGGTGTAACGTTGTAATACATCAAAGATGACTTCTTGCTGTGTGTTGTAATTGACAATGATAAATCCAAGCGACATGGTGGAAAGCAGGGGATCACCTCCAAGACGGTCGGATGCGCCAAAACAAAGAGCCATCAAACCGAGAATGATAACAATAAACTGCGCCTCATTACTCAATTTAAAAAAGCGCGTCAACCGGTTAAACAGATAGCCGAATACAAAACCGGTCAATACCGAAATGCCGATTTCCATAAGAAAGGAGGCGCTGACATGCAAAAAGGAGAGCTCTCCGCCGGCGGTGAGAGACAGGGCCAGGGCACCCGCAATGCTGTAAAGGATCATCCCCATGGCGTCATCAAAAGCAGCCACGCCCATGATGGTATCCGATACCATACCCCGGGCGTGATATTCATGGGAAACAGCCAGGGTAGCCGAGGGGTCGGTGGGCGCGGCCAGGGAAGCCACCAACATGCTAAAAGGAATCGCCCAGGCCGGATTCAGATTGGCGCCCAGGTAACCGTCGAGGAAATGAATGACCGCAAAAAAGCCGGCCAGAACAAAAAGGAAAGCGGTCACGCTTTCAAAAAAAGTGATGTTTAATATACCCCTGCCCAGTTTTTTTATTTTATCCAGCGAGAGACTGCCCCCTACCTCAAAGGTGATAAAAGCCAGACAGATATTGGTAACCGGTTCGGTAAGGTCCGGAAAGGATGGCGGAATAATGGTTGATATTTGTGGATTCAGGGCCACACCGGCCAAAATATAACCGGAAGCTTTGGGCAATCCTGTTTTTTCGGCAATCTTGCCAAACAAAAAACCAACAATAATAATCAAACCGACGATAAAGGTGGTATCCATCATAATCGAAATAACTCCATGATCAAAAGAGCGCAAGAGATAAACAGATGGCCTAAGATACAAAAAATCCCCATGCCATTACGGAAAAACCTAAAAAAGCTGCTTCCTCCTTGCGATTCATACACAGTCCCGGTGGACGTATAAATTATGGCCCGAAATTTCACGAGGCGCGCGGCTTGTCTGAAATATATTTTGGATATATATTAAACCCATTCGAATTAAGACCTGAGACTCTCTAAAAATGACAGACCCTGTCTTTCTCGGGGAGTTGAAAACTGTTATAGAAACAAAGGGGAATTTTTACTCCCCGAACATAATTGTACGAAGATAATTGTCCCCCTTTTATATCGTTTTAAATATAGTGATAAGTAAAACCAAGGTGAGCCATGAGTAACAGCAATGATATATCACAAATCCGGAATCTGATTTTCGGTGAAACGATTGATGAAATCAATAGCAAATTCAATCAGATTGAATCCGGTATCGCGGATATAAACGCGCGTATCTCGGCGTTGGAAAAGGAATTGAGCGGTACGCAAAGCCGCGGAGAAGAGAAGGCGGCCGTTCTGCTTGAGGAAATCAGGGGAACCCGTTCTCAAATGAGTGAACAGCTGAGCACACTTAAAAAGGATTTATTGTCCAGGATCGAAAAGATGGAGCAAAGCAAAACCAACCGCCAGGCTTTGGCCGCGCTTTTCGACCGGATGGCGGCGGAACTGAAAACCGACGGTAAAAAGTAGCCGGGCCGATGAAGGACAATATACCGGATCAGGCGGCCTCCGGGGCCCTGGATAAACTAAAGGAGATTCTGCTACAACAGGAAAAGATGCGGCTTGCCTCTCTGGAGGAGGAGTTGCGGGAACTCTATGCCCGCTTTGATGATAAGGAGCGGCTGATTGAAACCCTCGACCCCGTCATTGCCGACCTGTTGTATAAAAAGATCATGGAATCCCGCACACAAATGGCCGAAGCGCTGGCCCCGGTAATGGGTGACGCCTTACGCACCCAGATAAACGAAGCCAAGGATGATATCGCCGACGCGCTTTATCCCGTAATCGGTAAAACCGTGCGCAAGTCCGTGGCCGAGGCCATGAAGAACCTGATGCAGGCCATAAACGAACGGATAGACAATCTGGTTAACAAAAGTTTTGGCAGACGGAAAAAAATAGATAAGATTACTCTGCTCCGAGAGGTGTTGCCGTTTCATGTTCAGCAGGTTTTTCTTATTCACCGGGAAACCGGGCTGTTGCTAAGCCACGCATCAAACAATGTCGACCCCGCGTCTGCTCCCAATGAAGACATGGTCAGCGGCATGCTTACCGCCATCCGGGAGTTTTCCAAAACCGCTTTTGCCGCGGGGGATCAGAGCCTGCATGAAATCCAGTATGACGATCTGAACATTATCATCGAAGAAGGTAAATATGCTTATCTGGCCTTTGTGGTTTCCGGCACGCCCGGCAGCGCCTTTAAAGAAGTCATAAAGGATATCGAACATAAAATTCATCTTGCCTACTATAAGGATTTACGGGCTTTTACAGGAGATACGGAACCGTTTGGCCCCATTCGGGGAACGCTTGAAAGTTTTATCAATGCCGTGCATGAGCCTATGTTCAGGGAGGCCCTGGCCGGACGGGAAAAGAGAAGCAAGGCCCCGGCATTCATATTATTAGGGTTGATTGCGGCTATCATAGCGGTTGTTATCTTTTTCTTTTGGCCGGATACCGCCGCGCGGGAAGCACAACTGAAGAACGTGCTCAACAGCTACCAACAACGGGAAGGTTCCTTTTTTTCCGTGGAAAAGGCGGATAACCGACTGACGCTGCGCGGTCAGGCTTATGCCGCGGACCGCCGGGAACTGTTACAGGCCCTTGAAGAGGCCGGTTTTGAAGTCAACAGTGAAGCCTTTACCGTCTTGCCCTCTCTGTCGGTCTTGCGGGAAACGGTAAAGAGGGTTTCTCGCAACCTTGGCCTCAACCCGCCGATATCACTGATAGCAGATTCCGCACAGCTCTATCTGACGGGTGAAGTCCCCGATGAACTGGCGCGGATCAGGGCAGCCCGGCTTTTTGCCGCGCAAAGCGCCCTGCCCCTTATATGGAACGGACTCCGCGTGGCCAATCCGGCGCGGGAAAGACTTATCAACAGCCTGAACAGCCAGGCCCTTTACTTTGTTAGCGGAAGCGCGCGGTTAAACAGTGATTCCGAAAAGAGTTTACGCCAGTTGTTAAGTATGGGCAACGTAGGAGATATCCGGCGGCTGGTGATTCGCGGATGCGCCGACGCCACGGGAAAACCGGAACTGAATAAAAAACTGGCCCTGCGGCGCGCGCGGGCCGTACAGGCTCTTTTTTTAAAAAGCGGATTGGATAGCGCGCGGATAACCCTGCAAACAAAAATATTTAGCAGGGAAGAGCCTTCCGGGCCCTTTCCCTCCAAACGCCGGGTGGATTTTAAAGCTGAGTAAACTATGTCCCCGATAAAGAAGAAAATATGTCTTTTGGGCGATGTGGGCGTGGGTAAAACCAGTCTGATTCGCCGCTATGTGGAAAACATTTTTGATGACAGTTACCTGACCACCATAGGTGTAAAGGTATCGCAAAAAACGATCTCTCCGAAGGAGGGAAAGGATGTATTACTGATGATTTGGGATGTGGAAGGCTTTAACAAGCCCGGTACGGTTTCGCCGAATTACTTTATTGGAGCGGCGGGCGCCATGGTTGTATGCGACCTTTCCCGGGGGGAAAGTATAGAGAATCTAAAAGACGTTATCCGAGACTTTCGCCGCATCAACACACAGGCCGGGCTTGTACTGGCAGGCAACAAGGCCGATCTTGTCGGCTCCACCCATCCCGGCCGTCTTCTCTTTCGTGAAACGGCCCGCTCACTGGAACTCCCCTTTTTTGAAACCAGCGCCCTTAACGGCCAAAATGTAGCGGCTTGTTTTGAAACCCTTAGCCGGAAACTTATCGAGCCCTCATGACGGACCTACTCTGCAACTCCCTGCTGGCACAGATTCAGAGCGCCTACGCTCTTGTAACGCCAGCCCTGATGATTGAAAAACACAGCCCTCTGTTCAACAATTTCTGTCTGGAAGCTGAAGACCCGCGGACAACCCCCGTATGTGATCTGGTACCGGAGTTTGTCGGTCTGGAAAATACTTTCCGCGAGGTACTTAAAAAGGGAAAGACCTTTGACCTTCCTCTGATCAACAAAGCAGGTAACAGCTACCATTGCCTGGTCAGCCCTTACGACAACCCGGAGACGCCCATCCTGGTGACATTTTACAACCGTACCGAGTTTGCCAACCTTAAGCAGGAGATATTACAGCGGGAAAATGAGATTCGCATCCTGAAGGCCCGGCTAACGGCACAAAGCCGTAATGCGGCCTCCAACCTGATCGGCAAGAGCCCGGCCCTGCAAAAAATAAAGCTCATGGTAGAACGCCTGTCCGGCATAAAAGCGACGGCCATTCTTTTGCAGGGAGAAACCGGAACGGGAAAAAGCACCGTGGCCCGGGTACTGCATTACGCTTCCGCCGCGGAGAAGGACCCTTTTATAGAAATCAACTGCGCTGCCCTGCCGGAAACCTTGCTGGAATCGGAACTGTTTGGTGCGGTAAAAGGAGCGTACACCAACGCCCTGCAGGATCGTACCGGCCTGATCGAAGCCGCTGACGGCGGCAGCCTTTTTCTGGATGAAATCAGCGAACTGCCGCTGGCCCTGCAGGCCAAGCTGCTCTCTTTTCTGGAAACGCGACGCTTTCGCCCCCTGGGCAGCAACCGGGAAAAAAGTGTCGATATCCGCCTGATAGCCGCCACCAACAAAGACCTGGAAAAGGAAGTGGAAAAAGGCGCTTTCCGTGAAGACCTTTTTTTTCGCCTGAACATTGTTCCCCTTCACCTGCCTGCTCTGAGGGAGATGGATGAAGATGTAATTCTGCTGGCCGAACATTTTATCCGCCACTTTAATCTACAGTTTAATAAAAGGATTAAAGGTTTATCACCGGCTGCAAAAAAGAAACTACTAAAACACTCCTGGCCCGGCAATGTACGTGAACTGAGCAACTGCATGGAACAGGCCATGATTTTTAAGGATCATGGCTGGCTGGAAGCTGAAGATATTGCCTTGCGCAGAACAGAACCGGAAGCGAACATTTCCCTTCCGGCAACAGGGCTTAATCTGGAAACTCTGGAGAGAAATCTGTTGCTTGAGGCTCTGGAAAGAGCCGGGGGCAATAAAACACAAGCTGCACGTCTGCTGGGGTTAACACGGGATACGCTCCGTTATCGTCTGGAAAAGCACGGGATAGCCTGAGCGTGGCATAACTCCTGGAAAATCGGACAGGCGGCCGTCTAAAACTTTAACGGATTCCGGGAAAGCTTGTTTTGTAATAAGATATTTAACAAGACGGGGGATTTGCCCCATATCCCCGTGAGATAGCCCAATTTTTTCATCCTCCATTTTTCAAAACATCTACTCAGCCCCCTGACTTACAGGGGAAAATATGTATTCCAATTTTTGGCACGCCCCTTGTATATATAGGTGGCATCAGAGGTATTAAGTGAGGCTTCTGTGTTTTCCTTACCTGCTTTTATCCTTGTGGATAGAAGCAGTCTTTGGGAGAAGGACTGAATTTTTTCCGATTAAAAAGGTCCTTCACTGCGGATCGGGGAGTGGGGACGCCCCGATCCTTTTTATTAACAGGGAGAATATGCCATGGACAAGGTTTTAAGTACAGTATTGAATTTAGACAGAGAGCACACCAACATTAGTTATGTCAGTCAAAGCGTGGCCGGTATTGCCCATGACATGCGTAACGTTCTGGCTCCTGTAAAAATGTTCATCGATTTATTAAGCGAAGGAAGCCTGTCCGACAAATCCATGGGGACATTGTTGCCCACGGTTTCCGAGGCGTTGAACCAGGCATTTGCACTGAACTCAAAACTTTTAAAGGCAACGCCGGAATCGGCACAGGCCATGGATGTGGAAGAAACCATTCGCCGGGCCACGGACGTACTCACTGCAGGAAGTGGCGTCCATTGCAGCTATTATAGTTATAGTGATATTTACACATTGCATATGGATAAGCTTTTATTTGAACGGGTAATCCAGAATATTGTCAGTAACTCGCTGCAAGCCATGAAAGGCCGGGGTTCCATATCGATTTCCATATGTAATGTTATCAACGGCGCAGAGCTTTCCGTGTGCCTGGCCGCAAAGCCCTATGTCATGATCTCCATTAAAGACGACGGACCCGGCATGCCGGCACACGTCCTTAAACGGATTCAAACAGAACGCAATAACCCTGCGGGAGGCAGGGGCCTGGGCTTAAAAATTGTACGGGACATTCTGCGGCAGGTGGGCGCGTTTATGGAAATCGGCTCAGCGCCGGGCCTGGGAACGCGTACTACCCTCTATTTTCCTGTAAAAACGCATTAAACTCTTGAAGGTTGTGTTAGCCCTGATTAACTGAAGGAGATGACATAACTTTCTTCCGGCGCCGGGAAGTGGGGACATCCCGGCGCTATTTTTATCCGGTCGTCAGACGTGAGAACCATTTTCCCTTTACGGATAATACATCCACCCGGTTTAAACCGGGAAAACCTTTAAGCCTTTCGTTTAAAGGTTTAACCCCTATCCCCAGTTGACTCAGATACTCCCGTACCTTTTTATCATCCGTAATGCCCGGCGTGGCAGCAACGGAATCTTTTTCCGAAAACTTTATAATACGCGCCGAGACGTTTACCGTTGTTCCAAACAAGTCCAGGACATCGTTCATATTAACAATCAGTGCCGTGCCGCTACTTATGGAAACCCGCAAACCGTAACTTTCTTTTTTTTGTCCCTTTTCCTCAAACAAGCGATTTACGGATTGTTTCAGTTCAAAGGCGGCACGGACAGCATCCACGGGCTCACGAAACAGAGCCATAACCGCGTCGCCGATGGTTTTTATTACCCCGCCGGCATTGTGTACAATATGGCTGAAAAGGATATCGAAGTGTTCCTTTACAAAAGCATAGGCCTGCAAATCGCCCATGGCGTTGTAAAGCCGGGTCGATTGAATCAGGTCGGTAAAAAGCACCGTCACGGAGCGGATTTTTACGGATTGATCCACCGCCGGCACCTGAGACGAAAAATATTTACGGAACAGGGGGGCCCCGATCAGTTCCAGGGCGCTAACCGGACGCACACGCGGATCGAGCGTGCGCCGCTCCGGGGGCTCGGGAGCCTGCCCTTCATACAGGGCCGGATTCAGTGATATGGCCACGGTGATATTTTCATCGGCAAAATTATCAAAATCGGCTTTACAACTCAGGCAATGGCTACGCGCGCTTAGTCCGGACATATCGTGACTATGATCGGCCACACCGTGGCAATGGGGACAGGCCATGTCCCATTGCATCTCAAACAGACCACACACTACACCCAACACCACCATATCCAGCAGCTCAACCTGTTCCAGATCAAGCTTCACGGCCATGATGTTGGGGTTCATAAGAACAAGTCCCTCCGGCGGGCTTTGAATGATTAAACGATACAAGTTCTTTACAGGGCCGGACCGCATCCCCTTTTTATACATATCCTTCAGGATAAGCTGAATAGCCTCTTTTTTATACATCTTTTTCCCGGATTAATTTATTAGAAACAAAACTAACCACTGAATAAAAAGAATGTATCACAACCTTTGGCGAATCTGATAACGGATTGAAAACTATTAAAATAAAAAAAGGCTTTCCCCGGCGGGAAAGCCCTTTTTCTAATAACTTACTTCCAGGCCGAAAAAAATCTGTCGCGGGGAACCGTAAACTTCACGGCCATATACGGAACGATAGGCCTCGCCGCTCTCTATGGCCACCTGGCGATAGAAATCCAAAAACTCCCGGGGATACTTTTGCTTATACCATTCCATATCATGGTTCTCCGTGGCCGTTCCCGTTTCGGGGAAGACATTAAGAATATTTTTCACATTAAACAGATTATTAACCCGTATAAAAAAATTCAGGTCCACTCCGCTTCCCAGCGTCCAGCTTCTATCCAAACGGGCGTCCACATAACTGGTCCAGGGTGTGGTTAAACTGTTGGAAAGACTGATATATGAGGGATATAGAACAGGGTGAAGATAGGGCTGTCCATTGTCATAACGGAATATCACATTCATACGCGTTTGCCCTCCGGCCCGGTTGCCCGACTCTTCAATGCGATATTCCAGATTTGCCCGGATGGACTGACTGTTCTCCAGGGGCAGGATGGCCTGTCCCGAATTGAAAGGATCCTCCGGCGCTCCGATAATCGCATCGGGACGTTTTGCCTGGTAGTAGCTGTACTGTATTTTTGGCGAAAAAGAAGCGGATGAGAAGAAGCTAAAGGTCAGATCCAGACCTTTGATCTCCGTAGGCATGCGATTTCTTATATTGGGGGCCAATCTGTCATCCCGCCACTCACGGAACTCTTTTTTCCAGAAAAAATTGCCATACAATGCCCCTGTCCTGCCCAATACACTTTTGACGGTAAGATCAAAGTAGGAGAACTGTTGCAGCTGACTGGCCTGATTGAAATTGGCATTGACTTCATTCCCAAAGGCGTAGTAATATTCGTCAAAATTATACTTCTTCCAAAGAACGACAGGCGAAACGGTATATATACCGCTGCTGATATTCAGCAGGATATCCCTGTCGGCGACATATGAAAACGAAAGACGCGGGTCCCAGCTTTCAAGCTTCTTATCCCCAACCCCTTCCGGTATAAAGGTTTGATAGAAAGGGTCATAAAAAGGATCGAGAACATTTTTATTGTCAAAATAATTATAGCGCAGTCCCGCTTCTATCTGAAAAGAGTCATAGGCATAGCTGTAATTAAAATAGGCGGCGGTATGGGTAATCCTCTTGGCGGGGAACTCACCGCCATCCGTTATATTGCCGGAGCGATCATACCCCGAGATGTTACCGGCATAGCTGGCAAAAAAATATTTTGGAATGTCATCAATAGGAATTTTACCGGGAGCGAACCAATTATGGGTATAGCGCATAATATGGGGATTTATGTTGAAATAGCGTAGGGTCATATCCCGCCAATCGCCGCCCAGGCTCACCTTATGACGATCCCACAGGGTGGTGTTGAAATCCAGGCCTCCTTCCAGCCAGCCGGTATTGCTTTTGTTGTACCGGCCATAATAGCCATTGGGTATAAACCCGTATCGGTAGTAGCTTGCTCCGTAGGCCAGGTACCATCTATTCCTAAATTCGATATCCCCGCCGCTGGCAGGGACAACGGCAGCGCTGTCCGCCCAGGCCTTCCAGTTGTTGCCCAGATACTCATCAAACTTATCCCGGTTTTGGTCATAGTAACCAAAACGCGCGCGGATGGCGCTGGTTTTATTAAGCTCATAGGTCATGTTTAAACCGAGAAACAAGGTATTGTTTTTATTAGTAAAGTCACGTGTATTAAAAATATTTTTAATGGGAGTGGCATCGGAGGAGTAGTTGCGATAATCATACAGGGCGGTTATCTCCGCGGTAAAGGGCTTAAAGTCAAAATTAAAAAAGGAATTGAGTGCCCAGCGCCGGCTGCTGTTTCCCGGCGTGAATCCGGCAGGGTAAACAAGGTCAAAGGTTTCGGAGTTCGGATCATAGGGGTTTTGCTTTAAATTATAAAATGTAATGCCTTTATTGAACACTTTCCGCGTATCGCCCACATCCTGGTTTTCCAGAGCCATATAATAACGAAAATGCTCCGTAACCGAGCCCCCGGCCTGTAATACAAAACTGTGCTCGCGGTAAGAGTAGGTATCCAGAAAGGTTTCTCCCGTCCGGGCAAACTTATCGGTCTGAAGGCTTGCCTTTATCTGTAAATCCGGTCCGCCGGTTTTGAGGCGTGTTGCAATCAGCGATGTTCCGAGGGCATTTTGGGTTGCTGAAAAATTACCGGCATGGATGGCGATGCCGCTCAGGGCCTCCGGGATAAGGTAAATGGCCGGTTGGCCGCTGACGGTGGTCAGATTAAAGCCATTGAGTAAAAAACTATTCTCATTGGCGCCGCCACCATGCACCCGAAGCAGCCCGTCCCGCAAAACAATGCCCTGTTGAACCCCGAGGAAGTTTTTAAATCCGCGCACGGCGGAAAAGGTCACCTGAGCGGAAGTAAACCGTTGTTGAGTTAATGTATAGGTGCTGCTGTCCGTCCGGGTCAGACTGTCCTGAGCGGATAAAGGTACCAAAAGAATAAAAGAGAGCAGGAGGAATGTTCCGGTATAACGCAACATATTTCTTCTCCGTTTATGGGTTGGGAGGCCCCACCTGTAAAATACTGCCGTTTGTAAAACAATATCACCATAAAAACAGGAGCGGGGTCCGAAAATTGTAACGTAACGATTTTGGAGATATAATATAGTTAAAAAAATCAGGAAAAGATAAATATTTTTAAAATAATGTTAATTTATTAACCGCATAAGAGTAACAGTAACCGGGTGGGGTTTGTTTATCATTCAAACCAACCGCGTCCCATGATTCCTACCGCTGCCCGGTCTTTTTTATAATATGATAACCGAACTGGGTACGGATAACCCTGGGTATCAAACGGTTTGGCGATTTAATGACCGCCTGCTCAAATTCCTTTACCATTTTACCGGGGCCGAACCAACCCAGGTCGCCCCCCTTGGATTTGCTGGGACAGGTGGAGAACTCCCTGGCCAGCAGGGAAAAATTGGCCCCTTTTTTTAAACGCTTTAAAATTTCTTCCGCCCGGCCGCGATCTTTTACCAATATATGACTGGCGCGCCACTCCATAATTTTCTCCCTTAAATTAAAAATCAAATTTATACAGACGCTTCCATTTTTTCAATGCCCTGTCCGCAAGGCGTATATCTGAAAATTCAAGATGGCATTTAACATAAACGTCCGGGGCCGTTGTTAAAATATAAATGGATTTAGTTAAATATCCGCCCATTTTTCCGATCATAAACGAACCTCAAATGTGGGAAAAAATATGCCTCAGGCCATCATTGTGACCGGCATGGAACATTCCGGCACCACCTTTCTCTCGGATATGCTAAAAAGCCATCCCCGTATAAACGGCGGGTTTGAGGGCGGTATGCTGCTGGGCAACAGCCCCGCCGATTTTCCTAACATCCAACCGTTTTATGACTGGATGCAGAAAGCCAACAATCCCACCCAATGGGCGGTAAGTGCGGAAAACATGCGTTTTGTAACGGCCGCGCCCACCTGGCCGGAAATGTACCGGCGGGTGATGAAGAGCTCACCTCTGTTTACAAGCACGGCAGACATACTGTTGGACAAAGCGCCTCCCTATATGCCCATACTGGATCAACTGATGCAAAAGGTACCTTTTCCGGTAATAGTTATTTACAAGCCCGTATTGTACCAGTATACTTCCTACAAAAAAAGGGATTTTACCCTGGAAAATTTTGTCTGGCGCTATACCCATTATTTTACCGGATTTTTCAAGGCCTGGAAGTGCTGTTCTGCCCGGATGCTTTTGGTTCCCCACGGAGAGCTGACCAGGGGTCCCGGTGAGGTGATGAGGAAAGTTTTTCGTTTTTTGCACTTAGAACAACCCGCGGGTAAGGGCGATCCGATGTCCGCCCGCTTAACGGCAGGGCCGGTGAAGGCGGATTATGACCCGGACAAGGCGGAAGGCGATATCCGTCTGCTTTCCGCTTATGAAAAGGAAGTTCTTAATAAAATCAGCCAGGATGAGATATTGCATAAACTGGCCTTGCGCTTATAGTAACCCTTTAGACTTTTTATTTTTAGCATATTTTTCTTTTTTGAATAAGATATTTCAATTTGAGACGAATATAAACGCTACCTTCAATAAAAATAGCGCCATGCAAAAACTACCGGAAGAAGAATTATCCCTGTATGCCTCGGCCATCATCAAAGGCTCGCTCAACGGCGTCTTAATCGCCGATGAGAACTACCGTTTTATTTTTGCCAATGAAATGGCCGCGCAAATAACCGGTTACAGTGTCGAAGAACTGACCAGTATGGACTTCCGTATGCTGCTTAGCGAGGAATCCCGGGAAAAGGTGGCGCTGTATTACAGGTTAAGGCAGCAGGGGAAAAAGGTTCCCCAGAACTACGAAGCCTCTTTTGTTCATAAAAACGGTACCCTGCGCGATATTTCCATCAGCTCGCTGGCCATGAACATAGAGGGCCTTCCCCCCAGAACCATTGCCCAGGTGCTGGATATTACCGAACAGAAACAGGCCCAGGCCCATAATGAACATCTGGTACGTCTTTACAATGTACTGCGGCGCGTCAATCAAAGTTTTCAAAAAGCGGAAAGCAGTGGGGAGCTTTATAATGACATATGCCATATTTTTACCGAGTACGGACAATTCGCCTTATGCTGGATCGGCATTCCCGATGAGAGAAGACATGTAAAAGTCCGCGCGATTGCCGGGCCGGAATCTTCCTATATGCGGGCTGTTCAAATTGACCTGAATAATGACGAAGACCGGAAAGGGCCTACCGCCCAGGCCTTTTTAAACGGACGCTACCATATAAACAATCATCTGTTGGAAAACCCTTTCTATAAGCCCTGGTTGGAAAAAGCCCGTGCCCACGGCCTGCGCGCCTCGGCTGCCTTTCCCGTTAAGGTGAACAACAAAGTAGTCGCCACAATCAATCTCTATTCCTATGAAGAGGGCTTTTTTGATATCGATGAAATAGAGCTGATTACGGAAGCCGCGGCCGATATAGGCTATGCCCTGGAAAAACTGGATATTGAAAGCAGGGAAAAACACATACTGGAGCAATTAAAGCAAAGCGAGCAGCGTTATCACATCATTTCGGAAATGATCAGCGATTATACCTATGCCCACAACATATCGGATTCCGGCCGTCTAAGCCCCCTGTGGACCATGGGCGATATAAAAAAGATTTGCGGTTATAGCGAAAAAAGGGTGGTAAACGATCATCTGTGGGAAAAGTTGATTCACCCGGAGGATCAGAACATCTTCCGGCAACATGCCGCCCGTCTGCAAAAGGGAGCCAAAAGCACCGTTGAATACCGTATCATCGATAAGAACGGAGATATCCACTGGATACAGGATTACGCCTTTCTTATACGCAAAGGGAAAAAACCGGTACAGGTGGTTGGCGCCCTAAAGGATATAAGCCTGTTAAAACAACTTCACCGGGAAAGGGCCGAATATTCCGAAAAGATGACCCGCATATACGAGACCCTGGCTGACGCCATTGTGGTGATGAACAATGAACTGATAATCACCGATGTGAATGAGGCTGCCATCACCATGTTTGGTTATAAACGCAAACGGAGTCTTATCGGCAAGCCGGCTATGAAGTTTCTTAACGGGGAAGGGCTTACGGATGTTGTTCTGCGCCTTAAGGAACTGGAAGTATCGGAAAAGCTGTCCAACATTCCCATGAAAGGCTCGCGCGTTAAAGGCAAAAGCTTTCCCATGGAGGTCTCTTTTTCAAAACTGTTGGATGAAAAGGAACAATGGATCGGTCTGGTGGCTGTGGTTAAGGATATTACCATCCGCAACCGGAAGAATATGGAAATAAAGTCCATAAAGGAGCAACTGGAAAATATTATCGCCAACAGTCCCGCCGCCTTATACGCGCTGGAAGTCCGGCGTAACAAGCAGGTACCCATTTTTGCCAGCGACAACCTGCCCGGCATGCTTGGCTACAAACTAAATGAATTTTCCCATAATACAAACTGGTGGCTGGATAAAATCCATCCCGAGGACAAGGAGAAGGTGCTAAAGAATCAGAAGAGACTGTTTAAGGATAGTCACCTGATCCATGAATACCGCATACGTCACCGGGAAGGCCACTATATCTGGATTCATGACGAGCTGAACCTGGTGCGCAACGAACATGATATTCCAGTTATGATCATGGGTTCCTGGGTAAACATCACCGAGCGCAAGATGGCCGAGGAAGAGCTGCGTTTTCTGGCCCTGGCGCTGCGTAGCGTTAACGAGTATGTCTCCATAACCGATCTTTCGGACAGGTTGATCTTTGTAAACGAAGCGCTGTGCAAAGCCTATGGTTACGCCAGCGACGAACTTTTGGGCCAAAACGTGCGGGTGCTGCAACCTTCCGGGCTGCCCGGGAATCTGATGTATAAAATAAACAGGGCCACTCTGTCCGGCGGATGGCAGGGAGAGCTGGAAAACCGGCGCAAGGACGGCACGACGTTTCCCATACATCTTTCCACCAGCGTGGTACGGGATGATAAAAAACAGCCCATAGCCTATATCGGCGTGGCGCGGGATATTACCGAATTAAAAGACCTGCAGGAGCGGCTGATGCAGGCCCATCGTCTGGAGGCCATCGGCCGGCTTGCCGGCGGGGTGGCGCATGATTTTAACAACCTGCTTACCGTCATACTCGGCTCGTGCCAACTGGCGCAGCTGCAATTTACATCCGACCATCCCATCCTGCCGCTGATGACTCAGATTGAGAACGCCTCGGAAAGGGCCTCGCAGCTTACCCGGCAACTACTGGCCTTTAGCCGTAAACAGGTACTGGAAACAAAAAGCTTTAACATAAACGATTCCATACGCCATATGGCACGTATGCTCTATCGTCTTTTAGGGGAACACATCGAACTGACCCTTATTCTTGACGATGATATGAAAAACATTATTGCCGACCCCAGCCAGTTTGAGATGGTTGTCATGAATCTTTGCGTAAACAGCCGGGATGCCATGCCCAACGGAGGAAAAATTGAGATAAAAACAAGTGAAGTGATTTTTAATCCGGCCCCTCCGGATATGCCGGAACTGGAAGCGGACACAGCCTATGCCTGTATGAGTATAAAGGATACCGGACATGGTATTTCCTCGGAAATCATCCCACATATTTTCGAACCGTTTTTTACAACAAAGGCAGAGGGCCAGGGAACAGGATTGGGCCTTTCCACCGTTTACGGCATTGTAAAACAGAGCGGCGGCGCCATAAACGTCCACAGCACGGGCCAGGGCACCACCTTTTCGCTTTATTTCCCCATTTCCGAAGAGACGAAAAAAGAGACTGCGGGACAGGAATCCCGTGAGCTGCCCGAGGGAAGAGGCCATATCCTTGTTGTGGAAGATCAGTCCGAGGTGCGGGAACTGGTACAAAATGTCTTAAAGATTAGAGGCTACCGGGTAACAGCCGCGGGACCGGAAGATTTTAAAGAGACGCTTGACCGGGACGACAGTTTCGATCTTTTACTTACGGATGTGGTTATGCCCGGGATAAACGGTATGGAAGTAGCAGACGTCTTTTCGGAAAAGCACCCAAAGGCGGGGGTTTTGTTTATGTCCGGTTATACCAACGATGTTTTAGAGGGAAGCGGCCTGGCACGGAATGAGGAAAATATTCTGCGAAAACCATTTAGTCCGCGCGAACTGTTAAAAAGGGTGGCCGATCTGTTGAATCCGGGTGGGGATGAAAGTTAAAAAAGCGCGCCAATGGCATTCTTCATTTCATTCAGCGTATAAGGTTTGGCCACCACACCGCTAAAACCATACTCCTGATAGTTGGCCATAACCGGGTCATGTGCATAACCGCTGGAAACCAGAGCCTTTATTGCGGGAAAATTTTTTCTTAATTCTTCAAAAGCCTCCCGGCCACCCATCCCGCCGGGAACCGTCAGGTCCAGAATCAACAGATCGTAATGAACGCCGTTTTTACGGGACTCGGCATACCTTTCCAAAACATCACGTCCATCCTTAACCAGACTTACCCGGTGCCCCAGGCGCTTCAGCATACCGCAGGCCACCTCGCCTACTTCCTCATCATCATCCAGCAATAAAATATTCAGGCCGCTTATGTGGGAAACGGATTTAGCCTGTCCGTCCTCGTGTTTTTCCGTCCTCCCTTCCTGCCCGGCGGCGGGCAGATAAACCGAAAAGGTGGTACCCTGCCCCTTGCGTGAATCCACCCGTATGACACCGTTGTGCTTTTTTACCACGGAAAAACAAACCGCCAGCCCCAGCCCATTTCCGGAATCCTTGGTGGAAAAATAGGGTGTGAATATCTGATCAAGATGCTCTTCCTCAATACCGGGTCCTTCGTCGCGGATACATAATTCAATATAATTTTTATCATTTTCCGGTAAAAAATTCAACGTTCCGGCTTCGATGTTTCGCATGCTGATATAAAGACGCCCCCTGTCTCCCTGTGCTTCCTTGGCATTCAGAACGATATTTTGTACAACCTGACTTATCTGCCCCTTGTCGATCTGGGCCAGGGCCAGATTTTTATCGATCTCGTACTGGCATTTGATGGCCGAGCCGGTAAGCGTAAAGTTGGCCGACTCCCGCACTACTTTTTGCAAAGAGGCGCTTTCTATGATGGGACTGCCCCCCTTGGAAAATGTAAGCAGTTGCTGGGTGAGACCCCTGGCCCGCACGCAGGCCTTCTCGGCGGAAGAAAGCAATCCGCTTATTTTATCATTGCCCCCGGCATAAAGACGGGAAAGTTCTATATTGCCCAGAATCGCCGTTAACAGGTTGTTAAAATCGTGCGCAATACCTCCGGCAAGCACCCCTATCGCTTCCATGGTTTGCGAGCGCAACAGATGCTCATGCAGCAGTTTATTCTCCGCCTCCGCCCGTTCTCTCTCCTTGATCTGCAGGTTCAGGCGATCGTTCATATCTTCCAGTTCCCGGTTACGGCGGTGAATGCTGACGGTACGCCAACGATACAGGCCCATCAGCATAATAAGCAGCAAAAGGATGAGAGAATAGGTAAAAAACGGTGTCTTCCAGAAAGGGGGTATTATAATTATCTTCAGGGTTTTATGCCGCGGATTCCATATCCCGTCTCCGTTTGTGGCCTTAACCCTAAAAAGGTATTCTCCTCCGGGCAGGGAGGTATAGGTGGCAAAGCGTCTGTCGGCCGAGGTGTATATCCAGTCGCTGTCAAAACCTTCCAACTTGTAGGCATACTTTATATTTTCCGGTTCCGAGTAATCCAGAGCCGCAAATTCCACGGAAAAAACATAGTCGTCATAGTTAAGGGTAATTTGTTTCGTATTGTTCAGTGTAGAGGATAATACGGAGCTTTTTTTGGGGTCGACCCGCTTATTGGCGATGAATAAATTATTAAACACCAGCGGCGGCCGGTAGGCATTAAAATCCACCTGCCCGGGATTAATATATTCCAGACCCAGCTTGCCACCAAAATAGAGTGTGCCCCGCGAGTCGCGCCAGGAGGCGTTGGGCACATATTCGGAATTGATTAAGCCATCAGCAAAATTAAAATTAGTGAACTCCCCTTTGCTAATATCCATACGCGACAATCCGTTTTCGGTGCCCAACCAAAGAATATTGCTGTCCTGCGCGGCGATAAAGCTTATTTTATTGTCGGGCAGGCCGTCCTTCATGGTATATAAACGATAGACACCGGAACGGCTGTTATAATGAATAAGGCCATCTTCCGTACCCAGCCACAGTATACTGTCCGCTTCCGTATGGATGGAAAAGAAACGCCGTGCGCGAATGAGATCATCACCCAAACGTATATGATGAAAGATTTCCGTTTTAAGATCAAAATAGTCCAGGCCCGCGCCCGTGCCAACCCACAGCCCCTTTTTTCCGGCCCGCTTTACAAAATAGACTTCATCGTAGCTTAAACTGTTGCTGTCGGTTTCGGAATGGACATATTGCTTCACCAGCCGGCCGTTACTTGGGTTTAATTTATTTAAACCACCCTGATAGTTACCAAACCAGATATCGCCGCCCACGCGTAAAATGGATGTTACCGTGGAAAAGGTTACTGCCCCGCTGGTGGTATAGGGCAGTTCATAATAGGTAAAGGAATCATCATTAAGGTGATAGCGGTAAACCTGTTTTTGGGTACCCAGCCAAACCGTACCCTTTTCCAACGGGTCGGGATAGATGGAACGAACAAAATTGCCCTGCCGGTAATGCCGGGTTATTTCTGAAAAGGCGAAATGCCTAAGATGCTTGGTGCGGACATTATATTTATAAAAACCATAGATATTGCTAAAAAGAAGATACTCCTCGCCGCCGTATACCACCCCGGATATGGCGTGAATATCATTGCGCTTAAGTTGATATTTTTCCCTGTCCGGGGAAGCAAACACTTTAAACAGCTTTTGACTGCCGGTATAGGCGTTCAGTCCCTTGTTTTTCGTTCCCAGCCATATCACACCGGATCGATCCTGAAATATGGAGCGTATTTCGGCGTCGCTCAGTCCCTCCGGGTCGTCCGGGTCCGCGGGGATATGTTCCATTTCATCCGTTTCAGGATTCAATATATAAACGCCGCTGCCGGACCCAATCCATATTGTACCATCACTAATGGGATACATGCTGTTAATGGTATACTCATTGTAGCGGTAACCGGGTATAAGACGGTAAAGATAGCGTTTGAATTTTTTTGTTTTAAGGTTGTACCTGCTCACGCCGGCAATCGTGCCGATCCATAAAATGCTGTCCCGGAGTAAAAGATTGCGCACCACGTTATGGCTAAGGCTGTTCTCATCATCAGGATTGCTGTAAATGCGCTTAAAGGTGCCCCTGCGCTTATCAAAAAGATTCAGCCCGTTCGAGGTGCCCACCCACAGATAGCCGTCTCCCGCGCCGGTTATGGCCCACACCCGGTTATTGCTTAAGGAAGAGGAATCGCTTTTATCGTACCTGTAGGTGATAAATTTTCCGCTCCGGCGATCGAGCCGGTTCAGCCCACCGCTAAAGGTGCCCAGCCAGATATACCCTTCCTCATCCTCAAAGATGCTCTGAACGCGGTTATCGCTGATGCCTGTGGAGTCCCCCGGTTTATGAACATAATGGCGCGCCTTTAGGGTTTTCAGATTGAACTCTTCCAGCCCGCCGCCCCAGGAACCGATCCACATGGTACCATCGCGGCTAAGATAAATATTCCCTGCATTGTTGGAAGAAATAGAGGTGGAATCCTCTTCATTGTTTTTAAAAACCGTTATGCTATAACCGTCATATCGATTCAGCCCGTTGGGCGTGCCAAACCACAAATAGCCTTCCTGATCCTGAAGCATGGAATACACTGTGGAGTTCGAGAGCCCTTCTTCCACGGTCAGATGCTTAAAGCGATATGAGGATTCATAAGCCCTCGCCCAAAGTATGCAGGGAAGCAGGGCCATGATAATTATGTATCTTATCATACTTTTCAGGATAGAGTTCACCATGATGCAATTATCGAAATGAAACCGTTAATATTTACCCATGTCCGCTTTTATTTTCCCGGGTGGATATTATAGAGCCCCATAGCCGTAAAAAAAAGGGAAACTCCCCACACGGGAGAGTTTCCCCAGACTCAGTTTTACTGAAAGAACTATTTAAGGCCCCGCCGTTCCAGCAAGGGTTCTATGCTCGGTTCACGCCCGCGGAAATTTATATACATTTTCATGGCCTCTTCCGTCCCCCCGCGGGAAAGTATGTTTTTACGGAAAGATTCCGCCGTCTTTTTATCAAAAATACCATGTTCCTTAAAGGCCTCAAAGGTATCGGCATCCAGAATTTCCGACCACAGATAGCTGTAATAGCCCGCCGAATAGCCGCCAACGACATGACGGAAATAGGTGCTGCGGTAACGGGGAATGATTTCGGGAATCAGTCCGATCTTGTCCATGGCCGCCTTCTCAAAGGCGTTTACATCGTGTTTTTTCTCTTCGGTCAGCGTATGCCAGGCCATATCCAGATAGGAGGCGGCCATATATTCCACGGTGGCAAAACCCTGGTTGAACTTACCGGCATTCTTGATCTTCTCGATCAGCGAAGCAGGCATCACCTCGCCGGTTTTATAATGGAAGGCATACAGCTTTAGCATTTCCGGTTCCAGCACCCAGTTCTCCATTACCTGGGAGGGAAACTCCACAAAATCACGCGGTACACTGGTGCCGGATATGGTGGGATAGGTACAGTCGGAGAGCAGACCGTGCAGGGCGTGGCCAAACTCATGAAAAAGTGTATTGGCTTCGTCCAGGCTGAGCAGACTGGGCCTGTCAGCCGTGGGCTTTGTAAAATTACCCACGTTTACTATTATGGGGATTATACGATTGCCATCCATATTGCTTTGCGCGCGGTACTCATTCATCCAGGCACCGCCGCGCTTGCTGTCCCGGTAAAACCAGTCGGAAAGATAAATACCTATTTCATTGCCCTTTTCATCCTTTACCAGATAGGTTTTCACCTCGGGGTGATATTTGGGCAGGTTATCCTGCTCTTCAAAGGTCAGTCCATACAGCTTATTGGCTAAAATAAAGGAGCCTTTAATGACATTATCAATTTTGAGATAAGGACGTATTTCATCCTCGTCCAGCTTATATTTCTGCTGGCGTATTTTTTCGGCGTAATACCACCAGTCCCAGGAGGCCAGTTTAAAATCACCCCCATCGGCATCGATCATTTTCTGCATCATGGCCCGCTCTTCTTTTGCTTTGTTCAGAGCGGCCGGCCAAACCTTATCCAAAAGCTTATACACATTGGCCGGTGTTTTGGCCATGCGCTCTTCCAGAACAAAATCCGCGTGGGATTTATAGCCCAGCAGATGGGCCTTGCGTATGCGCAGGTTGACCACCTTGTCGAAGATATCCTTATTATCGTACTCGTTGTCATTATCGCCGCGCATAAAATAGCCGCGGTACAGTTTTTCACGCAGATCCCGGCGGTCGGAATACTGAATAAAAGGAATCAAACTGGGTTTATGCAGGGTAAACAGCCATTTGCCTTCATATCCCCTGGCCCTGGCCGCCTCAGCGGCGGCGTTTTTAACGCCATCCGGCAAACCGCTCAGGTCCTTTTCATCCAAAAGCAGTTCAAAAGCATTATCTTCATGCAAAACGTTTTCGCTGAATTTTACCTGTAAAACAGAAAGCTCTTCATTCATGGCCCGCAGCTTTTCCTTATCCCCGTCGCTCAGGTTGGCGCCGCCGCGAATAAAATCCTTGTAATATTTTTCAAGCAGTTTATTCTGCTCACCCGTTAAATTCAGCTTATCCCGTTGTTCATACAACGTTTTAAAGCGGGCGAACAGTTGGGCGTTAAGATTAATATCGTCATTGTGTTTGGAAAGCATGGGGCTCACTTCCCGCGAGATGGCCTGCAACTCCTTATTGGTGTTGGCCGACACCAGATTAAAGAAGACATTGGCCACGCGGGTCAGCAGCTTTCCCGACTTTTCCATGGCGGTTACCGTATTCTCAAAAGTGGGTTCCTGAGGGTTGGCGGCGATTTTCTCCACTTCCTTTAAATGATCGGCCATACCTTTTTTAAAGGCCGGCATATAGTCATCGGTGGAAATACGGTCAAAGTCCGGCACCCCATAGGGCGTCTTCCACTCCTGAAAAAAGGGATTGCTGCTGTCGGCAGTGTTTTGTGCTTCGTTACAAGACATAAATAGCGCTCCTGTCAAAACAAGCATGATAAGTTTATGATACATAAGGGGCATACCTCCAGAATATGGTCTATAACGGGAAGTTACAATATTCATTTAAAAAATGCAGGAAAAACCGCCCATGACCCGGGGAATATCTGATCTCTTAATTTAAAGCAAAAAAAAAGGCTGCCCCGGGGCAGCCTTTTGACAGACAGATTATTTTATTTAAGTAGCAGCATCCGGCGTGTTTGGACAAAAGCCCTGCCGCCGTTAACGGGGCGTGCTTTCATACGGTAAAAGTAGATTCCGCTGGCCAGGCGGGCCGCATTAAAGGTTACGCTGTGTGTTCCGGCCTGACGAACACCTTTAACCAGATCGGCAATCTTTCTTCCGGTAACGTCATAAACGCTAAGGGTGATCTTGCTGTTTACCCCCAGGCGGAATCGTAAGATGGTTTCCGGATTAAAAGGATTGGGATAGTTGGCGTACAGCTCAAATGAACCCGGCGCCTTTTCCAGATCCTTAATTCCCGTCGGGGAGAGATACTGAGCATACAATCCGGTGCCGGTACCCACCAGCAGGTCATCCCAATACAGTACATTGATATTACTGCCCACGGGATAGTCATACATGGGTTCCCAATTTGAAAAAGTGGTATCCAGGGCAAACAGGGTGTTATTCACCGCCACATAGGGAACTACGTTTGAATATGCGTCAAAACCCCACGACAAGGCCGTGGCCTGGCCCTGATCGGGGAAACCGGCCGTGGAAAAAGATATCCAACTCAGGCTGTCGGCCTGCAAGCCGTATACACGCGGCTCCCCGGCGCTGTTCGTACCCGCGGCAATTACATCGCCAAATTCATTTATGGCCACATCATTGGCGCCAAAGTTGGTGATAACACCCCCGCTTTCGCCAATCATATCATTTTCAAAATGGGCGCTCTCGTCCGAAAAACGAAAACCGATTTTTTTAACGCCATAGGAGGAAGTGGTACCGTCACTCACATATTCGCAAGCCACATAAACGGTAAAAGAATCTTCATCCACCACATGAAAGGCCAGACGATTCACTTCGGTGTTATAGACGTCCGTTTCCACCCGGCTCCAGCTTTGGCCAAAGTTAAAGCTGTAAAAAACCGCCCCCCGTACTCCCTCATTGCGGGAGTTAAGCCCCAGCACAACAAAGCGCGAGGAATCCGGATGCACGGCCACATCCTTTACCGTGCTGGAAAAATCCAGACCTTCGCCGGAATAATCCTCAATGCGAAAAACCTGATTCCAATTAACTCCACCGTCAAAGGTACGATACAGCCGCACATTCCCCGCATAAGCCGTATCGGGCCGTTGTTTGTCTACGGCAACGCTGTAGTAAGGCGAGCCGTCCCCGTTGGGGAAAAAGACCTGCCACTCCTCTTCGTCGGTGGCATAGCCGCTTACCCGGCGCACGCCGGACTTGGAGGCCACCCAGGCGTCCGTTTTGGCCGCGTCCATGTCAAAGTCATTTATCTGCACCGCTTCCAGACCGTCGCCGATTTCAAAAATACTTGCGCCGTAGTCCATGGAAGCGCCGATACCCATATCGGTGGTCATGGTCACCATTCCCGGCTGAAAGGGCGCCACGGCTACTGCGCCGTCATTGGGATGGGTTTCAAATTCCTGCCAGCCGATAGTGGACCAACTGCCGGCCTTGCCCATATCTTTACTGTAGGAGGTGCCAAAGTACACCGCATAGGCACTGTCATAACTACAGGTGATTGTGCCGGGCGCAATGCCGGGAATTTCCGTATTCACCGTATCCCATGTCGCGCCGTCATCATCGGTCCAGGCGATAAATTTACTGATATTCGGTTCCTTGCCGGCCGTACTCCCGGCAAAAAGACGCCCGTCCGGGCCCATGCCAAAAGCGCGGTAGGAATACTCGCCCATGCCATCCGTCGTCAGGGCGCTAAAGGTTGTCGCACTGTTCAGGGAATCATACGGGGCGCTGGATTTATAGATTTCGGCGGGATGGCCCTCTTTGGCGATATATACGTGTTTATTCGCGGGATTAACAAACAGACGGGTGCCATTGGGACCGCCGCTCATCTCGCTGATCACTTCCAGCGGGCTGTCGGCGGACTCGTTAAAGGCGCCGCTGACCGGGTCAATGGTACCGAAATAGAGGCTCAGCCCCGGACCGGCCACATAGAACAACCATCCGTCATGGGCTTTCAGGCCGCTAACGCCATTGGGCGCCACTTCGGACAGACTGCCTTCATCGATATTAATACTGTAAAGTCCGCTGTTATTGATAAAAAAGAGATAGCCGGAATTCCAATCCGCGGAAAGATCGCGGATATTACCGCCAAGGTTATCATCCTGTCCGGCATCCGGCAAAACCGTAAAGGGTGTGCCTTCCGGCCCGTCAGGGCTGGCAAAATCCACATCCGAGTAAAACAGGGAATTAGCGCTTTCCGTGGCCGTAAAAATACGGATGGACGTGCTGTCCAGCGGCAGTATTTCAATGGCGTTTACCCGGCCACCGTAAACCCCCTCAACCTCGGGCGCACTCATCTGGGCCTGAAGCTGGGAAAAAGCGAATAGAAAAATGAAAATAAAAAACGTAACTCTGCAACGCATGGCACAGTCTCCTGAATAATATGAAACGAACAATCCTAACTGTCGGGTATAGCCCTTTTTATTTTACAATTATATTGAAACTGAAAATATTCTGAACATTTTACCTTCCGACCTTTGCTTAGACAATATGTTGTGAACTTTCTCACTTTATAGACAAAAAAATATTCAAATTCTCAAACCTGAGAAAATAAAATCTCCCGCTTAAAATCATCCTATTTATAACTGTTGTAAATAAAGCAGTTACACCGATCCGTACTTTTGGCACCATTATTGAATATCTACATTTCAAAATGTAGAAAAAGCAAATCCTGAAATGTAGGGCAAACATGAACGAGCAACCATTAGATAAACACGAACCGGTTTTTTCCATAGGCCTTGTTGCCGAAAAGCTGGGCGTTGCCGTGCAAACCATACGCCTGTACGAACGCGAGGGGCTGATCATTCCCTATAAAACGGAGAGCGGTCAGCGGCGTTTTTCCCTGCATGATCTGGAAAGGCTGTCCTGCATACGGCAGATGATTACCGACCAGGGCGTTAACCTGCAGGGCATCCGCCGCATCATGGCCCTGATCCCCTGCTGGGAGTTCCGCGGCGGCCTGGACGATCAATGCCGGCAATGTCCCGCCTACTATGAAGCTTCCGGGCCCTGTTGGAGCCTACGCAATGTGGGTGAAAAATGCCTGCTGGAAGATTGTCGCGACTGTACGGTTTACCGTATCAGCCTGCCCTGTTCAAAAATGAAAGAAGTGATTTACGGTCACAAACAAAAAACTCATTCTCACAATGAAAGGACTGAAAGATGAAACAGTTATTGATCGTCGGCGGAGGAACCGCCGGAACGATGATGGCCAACAAGCTTGCCCCGGTTTTGGATGATTCCGAGTGGCATATCACCCTGATCGATGAACATGAAACCCACTACTATCAACCCGGTTTTTTGTTTATTCCCTGGGGTATTTATAACAAAAACGACGTCATTAAACCCAAAAGGGATTTTTATCCTTCCGGTATCGATGTGATCATCTCGCCGATTGAAATTATCGAACCTGATGAAAACCGCGTTAAGCTGGCGGACGGGCGCGTGATCTCCTACGACCTGATGATCGTGGCCACGGGCAGCCGGATCAATCCCGGGGAAACCGAAGGCATGCTGGGCGACAAATGGCATAAAAACATCTTTGACTTTTATACCATAGAAGGCGCCACCAACCTGCGTAACTTTATCAAGTACTGGGAAGGCGGCAAGCTGGTGGTCAATGTGGTGGAAATGCCCATCAAATGTCCCGTTGCCCCGCTGGAGTTTGCCTTTCTGGCCGACTGGTACTTTACCGAGCAGGGTATCCGCGACAAGGTAGAGATAGAATATGTAACGCCGCTGCCGGGGGCTTTTACCAAGCCGATTGCCGCCAAATTCCTGGGGGAATTCCTGACCAAAAAGAATATTAAACTGACCAGCGACTTCTCCGCCGGACGGGTGGACGCGGAAAACAACAAACTTTATTCCTGGGATGAAGAGGCCATCGATTATGATTTGTTGGTTACCATTCCCACCAACATGGGCGCGGAAGTGATCGGACGCTCCGGCATGGGAGACGATCTCAACTTTATCCCCACGGATCACCATACCCTGCAGTCTAAAAAATGGGAAAATGTGTTTGTTCTGGGCGACGCCACCGACCTGCCCAGTTCCAAGGCCGGTTCCGTGGCTCACTTTGAGGCCGATGTGCTGTTTGAAAACATTCAGCGCTATATAGACGGACGTCCCCTGAAACCCGCCTTTGACGGACACGCCAACTGCTACATCGAATCCGGCTTTGGCAAGGGTATTTTAATCGACTTTAACTATGATGTTGAACCCCTGCCGGGCAAGTTTCCGCTGCCGGGTGTGGGGCCTTTCTCCCTGTTGCAGGAAACGCGCATGAACCATTGGGGAAAAATGACTTTCCGCTGGGTATACTGGAACCTGCTTCTTAAAGGCGCCGAACTGCCCATAGAAGCACAAATGACCATGGCCGGCAAAAAGAGGGTATGACAATGGAAACAACAGAATTACAACAAGAACTAAAATCCATACATGAAAAGCTGGATTTTTTAACCGGGCAGCTGAAGCAACAGCAACAGTATCAACGGGAGATGAAAGAACTGAAGGACGACCTGGGCATTATCAGCAAGGACATGTTCAATGCCGCCGTTACGGAACTGGAAGATGTCGCCCCTTATTTCGATACCGGAGATATTGTTCATCTTTTAAAACGGTTGCTGCGCAATGTACGCAATCTGAACAAAATGATGGAGCACCTGGAAAGCGCGCAGGATCTGTTTGCCGACCTGCAGCCCCTGGGCAAACAGGTTTTTGATGAGATCATGGAAACCATGAACGAGTTGGATCGCAAGGGCTACTTCGAGTTTTTCAGCGAAGGCTTTAAAATTCTGGATACGATCGTTACATCCTTTAGCGTGGAAGATGTGCGCCATTTGCGTGAGAACATCACCACCATCATTCTGACGATTAAAAACCTGACTCAGCCGGAAATGCTCTCCTCCGTCGATAACGCGCTCTCCTTCTTCAGCAAGATGGATATCGACATAGATCATGAGATCAGCATGATGGAGTTGTTCCGCAAAATGCGCGATCCCGAAGTAAAAAAAGGGATGGCTTTTATGCTTGAGTTTGTAAAAAGCATGGCCCAAAACGGCAAAAATATAAACGCAATCCAAAATAAGGAGGATTAGAAAATGGCAGAAGCAACATTAGCAGGCGTTACCGTAGAACGCGACGATGAGGGATTTTTTAAAAACCCGGATGACTGGAAAGAAGAGATGGCACCGGAACTGGCCAGGGAGATCGGGATCGATCCCCTGACCGAGGAGCACTGGAAAGTGATCCGCTTTATGCGCGAAGACTTTAAAGTAAAGGGACAGGTACCGTCCATACGGCGCATGAAAAACGAGGGCGGCATATCCACAAAGGAGCTTTACAACCTGTTCCCCAAAGGCCCGGCAAAAAAAGCAGCTTACATCGCCGGCCTGGGTAAACCACACGGCTGTATCTAAACCAAGGGGGGTAAAATGAGCAGCGACAGAATTGAAAAGGTATCCATTGTAATCTCCAAGGGTTCTCTGGAAGGGGTATATCCCGGATTGATCATGGCCAACGGCGCACGCATGGAAGGTATTGACGTGAATCTGTTTTTCACCTTCTTTGGCCTGGACGCCGTGATTACCAAACGGATGGATAAACTGAAGGTGGCCACCGTGGGTAATCCGGCCATGCATATCCCGACGATGATTGGCGGCCTGCCGGGTATGTCGGCCATGGCTACTAAAATGATGATGAAGGAGATGGACAAGCTGGATATTCCGCCGGTCAGTGAATTCATCGAGATGATCCATGACACCGGAGCGGGGCTTTATGCCTGCAAGGCTACCGTGGATATGTTCCATCTGAAAAAGGAAGATTTTTGCGAACACATGGATGACATCATCACCGTGGGTGATTTTTATGAGATGTCCCATGGCGGACAGATAATCTTTACCTGACAAGAAGGATAACTTAAGGGAAAGGGGTTCCCCGCCGGAACCCCTTTTTTGTAAACCATGAAACGAAATGACGAATTATACTACCCCATCGGCATCGTGGCTGAAATGTTTGACGTTTCCGTGGGTACCATCCGCGCCTATGAAAAGGAAGGGCTGATTTTGCCGCGAAAAACCGAGGGGAAACATCGCTATTTCAACCGCAACGATATCAGCCGCATCGCCTGCATCCGAAAAATGATCACCGAGAAAGGGCTGAATATTGCCGGTATAAAAATGATCTTTTCCATCATCCCCTGTTGGGAAATAAAACAGTGTTCGACGGAAGACCGCACACATTGCCCGGCCTATCATAACGCGGACGCCCCCTGCTGGGAAATTAAAAACATGGACTCCGTCTGCGGCCCCCTGGATTGCCGGGAATGCCCCGTATATATCGATATGCACAATTGTGATGATCTGAAAAATACATTAAAACGCTTTTACACACTCAAACAGGAAACAAAAAACCAGTAAGGAGTCCGGGGACTTGCGTTCATCTCTGCAACGTCCTATATTTGAGTAATCATTCAAGTGTAGAGGCAACGTGTCGACAAAAAACGAAGTATGCGCGGTAACCATTATCGACGAAAAAAAGGTAGAACGGGTGCGGGCACTGCTGCCCCCGGCCGTCGATACGGAAGGCATGGCCCGCTTTTTTAAGGGCCTGGGCGATACGACCCGGCAGAAGATATTGCAGGCCCTGTTGATCGAGGAGCTGTGCGTCTGTGATCTGTCGACCATTACGGATGTATCCATATCGGCCATATCGCACCAGCTTAGGATGTTGCGCGATCTCTCCATTGTTAAAAGCCGGCGCGTGGGCAAAATGGTCTACTACTCCCTGGCGGACAAGCACATAGAAGAGTTGATGCGCCAAACCGCGGAACATTTAAATGAATAAGTTTGGAAATGAGCAGACGGTTTATTACATTTGAACAATCGCTCAACTGAAGATAGAAACATGATAAAGATAAAAACATTCCTGCTAAGCCTGTTGCTTCTGTCGCAAACCCTGTTGTATCAGGTTTCCCTGCCGCAACTGGTGTTGTGCATCGGCGAGGACGGCCATGTGGCCATAGAAGGAGCGACCGAGGACGTGACCTGTCTCGCGCATCCCCTCTCTTTCAGCGGTGTGGCGCTTAACGCCGCTCTTTATCAGGCGTACCACGAACAAGCGGACGACTGTGTGGACATCTTCCTGGACTGGCATATGGGCATCGCCCAATACAAGCATGAATCGAAGCTTGTAAAAACTATGCCCCTGGCTGTCCGCAATCAAATTATACCCCACGAATACACAAACAGAACAAATATCATCAACCACGATGAGCAAAGCGCCATTCATATTTCGGGAACACAGATCGCCCGTTCCATCATACTACTGATTTAGCCCTTCCACTCCTTTTGCCGGTTAATTCCCGGCAGTCTCAAGAACAAACATAACACCATAATCATACTCTAAATTAAACGGAGGCAAGGATGAAATATACCTTATCCCTTCTTTTAATGGGTGCGCTGATCGGTTGCTCGCCAATCGTCCATAAGGCGCGGAAACCGGCCTCGCCGCCCCTGTTAAAGGAAATTACGGAAATCGAAACAACAGACGGACAGGAAGCACGAAATCCCAAAGGCGTTCTTACGCTTAAGGAGGCCCTGGCCCTGGCCCTTGTTCAAAACCCCGGATTAAAGGTATTTGATCTGCAAATCCGCATCCGGGAAGCACAAACCCTGCAAAGCGGCCTGTTCCCCAACCCCGAGTTCGGGCTGGAGACGGAAAACATTGCCGGCAGCGGAGGGTTTAACGGCCTGGACGCCTCGGAGACCACCGTCTCCATCGGACAGTTGATCGAACTGGCCGGCAAGCGGGAAAAACGCGCCCGCGTGGCCGCCCTGCAAAGCGACCTGGCCTATTGGGACTATGCCACCGCCCGTCTGAATGTTTTTAGCGATGTGATGGCCGCCTATGCCGCCACCCTGGCGGCCCAGCAGCGCGTGGCTATCCAAAAAGAGTTTTTAAACATCGCCGAAACCTTTAAGGAAAAGATAGACCGCCGCGTCAGCGCCGGCCGTCTCTCGCCCGCCGAGGCCATCCGGGCGGAAATTCTGGTAAAGAATACCCGTGTGCGCCTGGCCGGCCTGCAAAAGGAACTCAATAACAGACGCTATCGTCTGGCCGCCACCTGGAACAGCTCCGAACCGCTGTTTACGGAAGTGGAAGGTACGCTGGAGGCCAGCCCCACCCTGCCCGACGCCGCGGAGTTACGGCAAAAGCTGAATAACAACCCCATGCTGGCACGCTGGGCCACGGAATTTGAAGCCAACAAGGCGGAAAAGGAACTGGCCGAAGCCGGCGCCGTGCCCGACCCCGTGGTTAGCGGCGGTTTCCGCTACTTTAACGAAAGCGGCGACAACGCCTTTGTAGCCGGGGTTTCCATTCCCATCCCCCTGTTTAACCGCAATCAGGGCGCCATTGAAGAGGCCCGCGTGCGGCTGGAACAAAACCGCTGGAAAAAGAAGGTGGTTGAAAACGACCTGCGGAAACGGCTGAATCAACTGATCACCTCCCTTAATCGCCTGATGGCGGAAAAGGAATCCCTGGAAACGGGCATCCTGCCCCAATCGGAAGAAGCCCTCAGGGTCATATCCGATGGATTTGAGCAGGGCAAGTTCCAGTTTTTGGACGTGATGGACGCCCAGCGCACCCTGTTTGAAGCGCGCGAACGCTTTTTGGACGTACGGCTGGGAGTGTTCAATCTGGTTGTGGAAATCGAAAGCCTGATCGGGCAAAAACTGTAAACAGAAATTGAAAAAGGAATAGAGACATGTTAAAACTAAGTAAAATATTTATTGTGCTTTTCATTTTAACCGCGCCCCTTCTTTACGGATGCGCCACGGAAGATGAAAAGGGACAGACGGCGGAACAGGCCCAACAGCACGATGAGGGCGAAAATCATAACGAAGGCGATAACCATGACGGGGAAAAAGGCCATGAGGAGGAAGAGGGCCACAATGAGAATGTGGTCATGTCCGACCAGGAGCTAAAGGAGTTTAAGGTACAGCTCAAAACCGCCGGCCCCGGCGAGTTGGAAACACATGTAACCCTTGCCGGTGAATTGGTAATTCCTCCCGCAAACCTGGCCCACATCCGCCCGCGTTTTTCCGGGATTGTAAAAAAAGTCTATAAAAATATCGGTGATCATGTAAAAAAAGGCGAGACGCTGGCCATCATCGAAAGTAATGAAAGCCTTACCGACTATAAGATACTTTCCCTGATTAGCGGAACCGTCATAGAAATGCACCTGACCCAGGGCGAGGTTGTGGAAGATGGCAGCCATGGTTTTACCATAGCCAACCTAAAAACCATCTGGGCTTACTTTAAAGTATATCAAAAAGACCTGCCGTATGTTAAAAAAGGCAGCAGGGTTACCATACGCGCGGGCCGGGATATGCCGGAAGCCCGCTCTGTAATCGACTATATCTCCCCCGTTATGGATGAAGAAACGCGCACGGCAAACGCGCGGGTTGTCATCGATAACCGCAACGAAATATGGAAGCCCGGCCTTTTTGTAAACGGCGAGGTCACCACCTCCACGCAAAAAGTGGATATTCTTATTCCTAAAACAGCCATAGAGGAAATCGATGGCAAGCCCGTGGTTTTTGTTAAAACCGATGAAGGCTTTGCTCCGCGTGTAATAAGCATAGGAAGAAAAAATACCGTAAATGTCGAGGTGGTTTCCGGTCTTAAACCCGGCGAGGTTTATGTAAGTCATGGCGGTTTTACCCTGAAAGCCGAACTGCAAAAATCCGAATTCGGTGAAGGGCACGGTCATTAATTCCAGGGTGGCAAACCGTCGCCCGGGAAACGCACAGATAAAAAAACTAAAATTCCGGAGATAAATCTCATATGAAAGCCTTAATAGAATTTTCGCTTAAAAACCGGCTGTTGATGCTGGTGTTGGGCGTGCTGGTGATGTCCGCGGGCTATCTCAGCTATACCCAACTGCCCATCGACGCCTTTCCCGATGTATCCCCCAGCCTGGTGCAGGTGTTTACCGAAACCGACGGCCTGGCTCCAGAGGAGATCGAGAAGTACGTCACCTTCCCAGTGGAGGCCTCGATGAACGGCCTGCCCAACGTGGAAAAAATCCGCTCAATCTCCAACTTTGGCCTGAGCGTGGTCAATATATATTTTAAGGACGGCACCGACATCTACTTTGCCCGGCAGTTGGTTAACGAACGGCTGCAGGAAGCGCGGGAGCAGATTCCCGAGGGCTTCGGCAATCCGCGGATGGGGCCTATTTCCACCGGTATGGGGCTGATCCTCTTTTATTATCTGGAAGATACCAGCGGTAAATATTCGCTGACCGAGCTACGCACCTTGCAGGACTGGCTTATCAAGTATCAGTTGCAAACGGTGCCCGGCGTAACCGAGGTATTGGGCATCGGCGGCTGGGAGAAGCAGTTTCAGGTGGTCATAGACCCCAACGCCCTGTTGCGTTACGACATCTCCATTCAGGACGTCATTCGCAAAATCAAGGATAACAACCTGAACGTGGGCGCGCAATTTATCGAACGTAATTCCGAGGAATTTATCGTCCGCTCCGTCGGTTTGGTTTCCGACATACATGATATTGAAAACATCATCATTAAAAGCATCGACGGCACGCCCCTCTTTTTAAAGCAGCTGGCCAATATCGAGGTGGGCGGCGCCATCCGCCGGGGCGTGCAAACGCGCGACGGTCTGGAGGAAGTTGTTGCCGGCATGGTGGTTAAGCTCTACGGCAGCAACTCTTCCACCGTTATCGGCAAGGTGGAAACCAAGCTGGCGGACATACAGAAATCCCTGCCCGAGGGCATAAAGATTGTTCCCTACTACCAGCAGAAAACCCTGGTGGAGTCGGCGGTGACCACCGTTACCGACGCCCTGTTGCAGGGCATTTTTCTTGTGGCCCTGATTCTGCTCATTTTTATGGGTTCCTTCCGCCCCAGCCTGGTGGTGGCTCTTTCCATTCCCTTTTCCATCCTGTTCGCCATGGTGGGCATGCGCTATTTCGGCATCTCGGTCAACCTGATGTCCTTTGGCGGTCTGGCCATCGCCATCGGTATGATGGTGGACGGCACCATTGTGATGGTGGAAAACGTGGATCGCCTGCTGCGTACCTCCGGCCGGGATGAACCGCGCATCCATATTGTGGCCCGGGCCTGTCTGGAAGTGGCCCGCCCCATACTGTTTGCCATCACCATCATCATCGTTGTTTTTCTGCCGCTGTTTACCCTGCAGGGCGTGGAAGGCAAAACCTTTCGCCCCCTGGCCGAAACGGTCTCCCTGGCCATGCTGGGCTCGCTGATTTTTGCCCTGCTGCTGGCGCCGCTCTTTGCGGATATGCTGATGCGCCGGCCTAAGGATTCCGGCAAGGACGAAAAGGAAGAAGCCCGGGAAAACATTCTTATCCGTTTTATCGGCCGGCTCTATAAGCCGGTATTAAGCTATTTTATCCGAAAAAGGAGCATGGCCATTGTTTTGGCCTCTGTGTTGTTGGTTATCGGCGCTCTGGTTTACCCGCGCCTCGGTTCGGAGTTTACGCCCACCTTGCAGGAGGGTACCATAGTCCTGCGGCTGACCATGGCCCCTTCCATCTCATTGAACGAAAGCACGCGCATCACCCAGATCGTGGAGCGGCGCGTGATGCAGGTTCCGGAAGTGGTACATGTGGTGACCCGTATCGGACGTGGTGAGGTGGGCGCCCATACCGACCCCATCAACAGCGCGGAAATGTATATTCTGTTAAAGGACAAAAGCGAGTGGCGCACGGCCACCACGCAGCCGGAACTGGAAAATGTGATACGTAAGCAGGTGGGCGAAATACCCGGCGTGCTTTCCAACTTCACCCAGCCCATCCAGATGACGGTGGACGAGCTTTTGGAAGGCGTGCGCGCCGAGCTGGCCATCAAGCTGTTTGGCGACGATCTGGATGTGCTCAAAAGCAAGGCCGATGAAATTGTGGCCGCTTTGAGCACCGTGCGCGGCGCCGCCGATGTTCAGGCCGACCAGATAAGCGGCACGCCGCAGTTGCTGATTAAGGTGGATCGTCAGGCCATCGCCCGCTACGGCGTTAACGTATCGGATGTGCAGGAGGTTATCCGCGCGGCCATTGGCGGCGAAACCGCCGGACAATTGTTTGAGGGTGTGCGCCGCTTTGATATCCTTGTGCGTTATGACGAAGCCTTCCGCGGCAATGTGGAAGCCATCAGCCAGATTCTGATTGAAGCCCCCAACGGGGTTAAGCTGCCGCTGAGCCAACTGGCCGATATACGCGAACTGGTGGGCCCCCGTCAGATCACCCGCGAAAACAGCCAGCGCTTTATCGTCATTCAAAGCAATGTGGTGGGACGCGACATCGGTTCCTTTGTGGCCGACGGGCAAAAAGCCATCGAACAGCAGGTGGACCTGCCGCCGGGTTATATGGTTACCTGGGGCGGGCAGTTCCGCCTGCAACAGGAGGCCAACAAGCGGCTGGCCGTGGTGGTGCCCATCACCCTGCTGCTGATTTTCCTTTTGCTCTTTTCCAGCTTTAACTCGATAAAGAACACCCTGCTTATCCTGTTAAACATTCCGCTGGCCCTGGTGGGCGGCATTGTGGGGCTGTGGCTTACCGGGCAAAACCTTTCGGTACCCTCGTCGGTGGGCTTTATCGCCCTCTTCGGCATCGCCCTGGAAAACGGCATGGTGCTGGTCACCTATCTTAATCAACTGCTTAAGGATGGCGTGCCCATGGACGAAGCCTCCGAACGCGGCGCCATGTTGCGCCTGCGCCCGGTGTTGATGACCGCGCTGACCACCGGCCTGGGGCTGATCCCCCTGCTGTTGGCCACCGGTACCGGCAGCGATGTGCAGCGTCCCCTGGCCACGGTGGTGGTGGGCGGCCTGATCACCTCCACCGTACTGACCCTGTTGGTTATACCGGCCATTTACAAGTGGTTTGCCATTGACCTTAACGGAAAAGAAGCCAACTAACATCAAAGGCGGGGAGTAAGCTCCCCGCCCTTTTACAAGGAGTATGAAATGCAACACATCATTGCTTACATCAAACCGCACAAGCTGGATAAGGTGACCCTGGTGCTGCACCGCATCGAAGGATTGACCGGGATGACCGTAACCCACGTAAAGGGCTGCGGACGCGGCAACCTTCCCATAGAGGCGGAGTCCCATCTGCGTGATTTGGTTCCCCATGTAAAGATCGAAATATTTTGCCGGGACAGCCTGACGGAAACCATCGTAACGGCCATCCGGGAGAACGCGCATACCGGCTTAAAGGGCGACGGTAAAATCTACATCTGCCCCGCCATGGACGCGATACGCATCAGTAACGGCGAACGCGGAGAAGAGGCCGTGTAAACAAACAGGAGGTGACCCATGTCGCATCACAGCCCGAGTGAGTTTGAAGGAAAATGGTACGCGCATCCGCCCATGCGCAACGCGCTCATCGCCGGTTTTATAACCGTTACAACATTTATGCTCTCCTGGAAAGGATTGATACCCCGGCTACCGGGCATGGCCCTGTATATCACGGCCATACTCATCGGCGGCTATCACTGGACGCGGGAGGGGCTGGAAGAGCTGATCCGCGAACGGGCCTTTACCGTAGACGCGCTGATGATCGCCGCCACCGTCGGCTCGGCCATCCTGGATATGTGGGAAGAGGCCGCTTTTCTGGTGTTCCTTTACGGCGCGGCGGAAGGCCTGGAGGAATATACCTATGCCAAAACACGCGCTTCCATCCGTAAATTGCTGGATCTGGCCCCGGCCGAGGCGCGTTTGCTGCGCGACGGCAAGGAGGAAATCGTACCCGCGGAAAGCCTGCGGGTGGGCGACGTATTTCGCGTTTTACCCGGAGAATCCATCCCCACCGACGGCGTGATCCTTAAGGGCGCCTCCAGCGTTAACGAAGCAGCCATTACCGGCGAGTCCATACCCGTGGACAAGGCTGCCGGGCACAAGGTTTTTGCCGCCACCCTGAACGAAACGGGCATGCTGGAAATCGAAGCCGCCGCCGCCTTTGCCGACAATACCCTGTCCAAAATGATCCATATGGTGGAAGAGGCCCAGGAACACAAGGGCAAAACCCAGGCCTTTATCGACCATTTCGGGCGGGTGTACACCCCCTGGGTCTTTATCGGTTCCGTGGCCCTGCTGCTCATCCCCCTTATCTTTAACCTGCCCTTTGACGTATGGGCCCAACGGGCCGTTGTATTGCTGGTGGCCGCCGCCCCCTGCGCGCTGATCATGTCCACCCCCGTGGCCATTGCCGCCGGCATCGGCCGGGCCGGGCGCAACGGCGTGCTGATCAAGGGCGGCGCCTATCTGGAGCAATTGGGCAAAATAAAGGCCATCGCCTTTGATAAAACCGGCACGCTGACCCGGGGCAAGCCCGTGGTGACCGATATCTGGCCGGTGGAAGGCGACGAGGAATCGCTTTTAGGCCTGGCCTACAGCGTGGAGAAGTTTTCCGAGCATCCCCTGGCCCGGGCCATTGTCCGCCATGCCGAGGAGAACAGCATAACGGCCCGGGAGAGTCATGATTTTCGCATTATCCCCGGCTACGGCGCCGGAGCCACCATTGATGGCAAGGCCGTGTGGGTGGGCCGTCTGCGGGAATCATCCCCCGTTATCCCAGGGGAAGAAGCCCGGGCCCATATTAACACACTGCGTCATCAGGGTAAAACCATTGTCTTTGTTGTGGAAGAGGAATCCCTGAGCGGGATCATTGCCATCCGCGATGAGCTGCGGCCCAACAGCGGGCCGGTGATAAGCGCCTTAAAGGAGATGGGCCTTACGGTGTGCATGCTTACCGGAGATAACCCGACCACGGCGGAGGCTTTTGCCCGGGAACTGGGCATCGCCGATGTGCGCGCCGGGCTGAAACCGGAGGATAAGATTGCCGCCATCATCGGTCTGGAGAAGAGCTACGGAGCCATCGCCATGGTGGGCGACGGCGTGAATGACGCCCCGGCGCTGGCCCGGGCCACCCTGGGTATCGCCATGGGCGCCGCCGGCACGGACGCGGCCATTGAAGCGGCCGATATCGCCCTGATGGCCGACGATCTTTCCCGGCTCACCTTTGCCATTAAATTGGGACACAAAACCAAAAGCATTAGTAAGCAAAATATTGTATTTTCCATAGCAGTACTGGCAATGCTCATCCCTTCGGCCCTGATTGGGCTGGCCACCATCACCGCCGCGGTCTTCATACATGAAGCCTCGGAGCTGCTGGCCGTGGCCAACGGGGTACGGGTGGCCAAAGTTAATTTACCACAACAGAGGAAATAGAATATGAATCCGATTCGACTGGGCCTGTACCTGGCCGTAACGTTGCTTTCTTTATATGCTGTCTACATTCTGATGGAGGCGCCCAAACAGCGGGGACACATCCATGAACTGGATGACAAACCCCAGGGGGTGGTGATGCAGTTGGAAGAACGCGTTAAAAATAACCCCAATGACATGGCGGCGCTGATCGATCTGGGCCACTACTACCTGCAGAACCAGTTGTTCGACAAGGCCGTGGAGGTTTTTGCCCATGCCAGCCATGTGGATGAAAACCATGCCGAGGCTTATGTGGACTGGGCCATCGCCCTGGATAAAAGCGGCAAGGCCCTTGAAGCGCAAAAGATGTTTTTAACGGCCACGGAGAAATTCCCGGACTACAGCGATTCCTGGCTGCAACTGGGCTTGCAGTATAACTCTACCCTGCCCGACCGGGAAAAGGCCATTTACTACTTTGAAGAGTTCCTGAAAAGAGACCAAAACAGCCCCATGGCCACGCGCGTGCGCGAGGAACTGGAACGGATACGCGGCGGCCAGGGGAATTAAAAGAGAGGAGCATCTTATGTTCCAAAAGTCGTTGTTCATCATTATATTTTCCGCCCTGGCTTTTACCATGGCGGCCCTTGCCGCGGGCGAGGAAGGTGAAAAGGCCGTCAACGGCGGCGAACTATACCGTTTAAACTGTTCCGCCTGCCACGGGCTGGATAAAAAAGGCAATCCGCCGGTGTTTCCCTCACTGTTGAATCTTGCCGAGCGCATGGACAGCAAGCAGGTGAGCAGTCAGATTCGAAACGGTAAAAACGCCATGCCGCCGATGAGCCATCTGACGGACAGGCAGGTGGAAGCCATTGTGGCTTATGTACTGGAGAATAAAAACGAATCCGTCAGCGTGGATGAAAATGAGCGCGGGGCCATGCTGGTAAGCGGCAATTGCATGCGTTGCCACCGTGTAAAACCCGGAGACCCCGCCCCGCCCGAGGCGCGTATGATGGAACCGCCCATGCTCAGCCGCACCGTGCGCTGGCACGATTCCGCCGGATTTAAGGCGGTGCTGGATGTCGGTCCCTGCTACATGCCCTCCTTTGAGGATATGCCCGACAGCGACAAGGACAACATATACCGCTATCTGAGTTCCATTCCGGTGGACTCTTCCTTTAACGCGGATCGGGGCCATCGCGGTTGCCGCATGCAGCGCGGAGCAAAAAAAAGCGGCCGGTGCGGCGATGGACGCTGTGGAGGCGGAAAATGCGGCGGCATGTGTGGAGGGGGCCGTTAAGCCCCCGGAGCCTTTAATGATAACTTAAGCGCCCGCCGTGACTCCCGGTTACGGCGGGCTTTTTTATTTACCCGCCTTCGGCGGAAAATCCCGCCCGCCACAGGGAACGCAAACGCAGGCAATTAAACTTTGAAGCTTTTCGGCCCTGCATTATATTGTAAAAAAGGGCGGGAATATCCCGTAACATGGTCATTCCCGGGATAAACGAAACTACAAAGGATATATGTCCACGCTAAACGAAATGCATTTAGCGGGATGTTGGTAGCAAGCTTAAAACAGAAAGCACAATGAAGAATAATAATCTTAAATTTAAGGGTGGTGTTTTAATTATTGGTTCGTTGATTTGGGAAGAATCGGCACTAAGAAAGAAATGGAGAAACAAAAATTTGGACTTGGATAAGCAAATTAAAGTTAAATTACCAATCAGATATGGAAGAATCTCGCAAACCAGAAATTGCACCTTTACAATGGTATTTTCAAGCGATTGCAAAACTAAATTAGGTCAAGGAATTTTTCTGCCATTCAAAAAAGATTATAGCATTGAGCAAATAATTAAACAAGGAAAACTGATGATTGAAGCAGAACACAATCGTGTAGTAGATTTCGATAGATTTAATTGGGGCTGGGGATGTTTAGGAATTATTACAAACCCCAAAATAGAATTTGAGATTGAAAAATTCTGGAAAGCTAAATATGGAAATGGTTTCAATCCAGATGACTATAAAATAAAAGATGAAGAATCCATTGT